>DASXUI010000278.1:0-15241 GCA_036504955.1 Armatimonadota bacterium | reverse complement strand
AGCCCCACGCGCCGCCGTCCCACCGCGGCCTTGTTCACCTCTTCACCTCTTCACCTCCTCACCTCTTCACTCCCTCAGTCTTGCGGCAGGTGCCGCCGAGGGTGGGGAGCAAGTAGTAGGCAAGGGGCGCGCGCGGGGGAGAGCGCGCGGGCGAGGTCCCCTCACAGGAGATGGACGTGAAGCGCAGAGATCTGCTGCGGGCTGCCGCGGGTGCGGCGGCCCTTAGCCTGACGGCGGCCCAGGCCGCTCCCCGAGGAGCTAAGAAGGTGAACGCCTCAAAGCTGCCGCGCTGGCGCGGCTTCAACTTGCTGGAGAAGTTCACGGCCGAGAACAACAGCCGGTTCCGCGAGATGGACTTCGCCTGGGTCCGGGACTGGGGCTTCGACTTCGTCCGCCTCCCGCTCTCGTACCGCTGCTGGTCGGATCCCAGCGACTGGAGCAAGCTGCGCGAGGAGTCCCTCAAGGAGATCGATGAGGCGGTGGAGTTCGGGCGCAAGTATGGCGTCCACGTGAACATCAACTTCCACCGTGCCCCTGGCTACTGCGTCAACCCGCCCGCGGAGCCCCTGAGCCTGTGGACGGACGCGAAGGCGCTGGACGCCTGCGCGCACCACTGGGCCGCCTTCGCGCGCCGGTACAAGGGTATCCCCTCGGATCGTGTCAGCTTCGACCTCCTCAACGAGCCCGGCGATCTGCCCCGGGATTCCTACGTAAGGGTGGTCACTCACCTGGTGGAGGCGATTCGTGCGGAGGATCCCGACCGGCTGATCGTGGCCGATGGGCTCTTCTGGGGCAACCGTCCCGTCCCGGAGCTGGCGCCGCTCAGGATTGCGCAGAGCACGCGCGGGTACGCGCCCATGCAGATCAGCCACTTCAGGGCTTCCTGGATCGGCGGGTCCGACACCTGGAAGGAGCCCACCTGGCCGCTGCATCTGAGCGACACCGACGTGTGGGACCGCCAGCGCCTCATCAAGGAGCAGATCGAGCCCTGGAAGGCTCTAGCCGCCAAGGGCGTCGGCGTTCACGTGGGCGAGTGGGGCCCCTTCAACCGCACGCCCTACCGGGTGGCCCTCGCCTGGATGCGCGACTGCCTCACCAACTGGAAAGAGGTCGGCTGGGGCTGGTCGATGTGGAACCTGCGCGGCAGCTTCGGTCCCGTTGACAGTGAGCGTCCCGGTGCCACCTACGTGGACTTCCACGGCCACAAGCTGGACAAGGAGATGCTGGACCTGCTGAAGCAGTTCTGACGAAGCGTAGAGGGACTGAGGGGGTGAACAGGGCCTCGGTGGGAGGGAGGTCGGAGGATACGATAGAGCATGCGCCAGGCGGCGCCGTGGGTGTTATCCACGGCTGACACAGAGTCGCCCCTCCGGGGCTGACGCCAGGTGGCGCAGCCACACGGTAGCGGGAGCTCCGGACGCGGTGAGCCCTGAAAGGGCGCCTCTACGTCAGCCGTGGGTAACACCCACGGCGCCACCCGGCGCATGCTCTATCGTATCCTCTGACCTCCCTCCCACCGAGGCCCTGTTCACCCCCTCAGTCCCCTCACGCTCCATCCAGCACTTCCCTCACCTTGCGCGCGAGGCCCTGGAGGTTGAAGGGCTTCTGGAGGAAGGCCGCGCCCTCATCCAGGACGCCGTGGTGGACGATGGCGTTGTCGGTGTAGCCGGACACGAAGAGCACCTTCAGCTCCGGCTTCCTCGACTGAAGCTCCTTCGCCAACTTCCTGCCGCTCATTCCGGGCATCACCACGTCGGTGAGTAGGAGGGAGAAGCGCGAATCACCGTCCTTGAAGAGCTGTGACGCCTCCTGGCCGTCCTTGCAGGTGACCACGTCGTACCCCTGGCCCGTCAGGAGGCTGTAGACCAGCGAGCGGACCGCCTCGTCGTCCTCCACCACCAGCACGCGCTCCAGACCTCGCGGTGGCTGGGCCGACTGGGCGTCGGAGTCCTCCTCGTTCCGTTCGTTGCCATGGGCGGGAAGGTACACCTTCACGGTGGTGCCCTTGCCGACCTCGCTGTAGACCCACACACTCCCGCCGCTCTGCTTCACGACGCCGTACACGGTGGACAGGCCCAGCCCGGTGCCCTTGCCCTGGCCCTTGGTGGTGAAGAAGGGCTCGAAGATGCGCGGCAGGGTCGCCTGGTCCATTCCGGTGCCGGTGTCGCTGACCGAGAGGCACACGTAGCGGCCCGGTTCCACTTCCGTGTGAGTGCGGGCGTAGCCCTCGTCCAGGTAGACGTCGCGGGTCTCCAGCGTCAGCGTTCCACCCTCCGGCATCGCGTCGCGGGCGTTCACCACCAGGTTGAGAAGGACCTGGGTGACCTGCCCGGGGTCGACCCTCACCTTCTCGAGGCCCGGCTGGCGAACAACTACCACCCCGATATGCTCTCCGATGAGACGGCGGAACATTCCGGCGGAGTCCGTAAGGACCTCGTTCAGGTCCAGTACCCTCGGCTCCAACACCTGCCGTCGGCTGAAGGCGAGGAGTTGGGCGGTGAGGGACGTGGCGCGCTCCGTGGCTCGAAGCACCTCGTGGAGGTACCGCGAGAGGGCGGCGTTGGACTGGGCCAGGGTCAGCCCCATCTCCGTGTAGCCCTGGATGGCAGTCAGCAGGTTGTTGAAGTCGTGGGCCACGCCGCCCGCCAACTGGCCGATGGCCTCCATCTTCTGGGACTGCCGGAGCTGCTCTTCCAGGCGTCTCTGTTCGGTCACGTCTATGTCCGAGACGTAGACCGTAGAGTAGTCGCCTTCATGCCCTGGAGCCACCATCCACGTCACGTCGACCGCAAGGGCGGTGCCGTCCAGCGCGTGCAGCTCCTCGCGGCCGGAGAGACGCGGCCGCCCCTGTTCCATGCACCGGATGAGCTGTAGAAAGAAGTCCGGGGCCTGCTCGGAGAGCACGCTGCCCCGGCCGCGACTGAAGTCCTGGGGGCTGGAGGCACGGTAGAGGTCAAGCGTAGCCTGGTTGACCCGGCGCACCGCCACCAGGTCCATCAGCTCCCGAAGCAGTTCCGGCCGCTCGCGAAGGTAATCATCGAGGTCGGTGACCCCCTCCGCGCGAAGGCGGTCCGCCATCTGCTTCACGCCGGAGTAGTCGGCCTCCCACAGCGAGAGGGGCGAGTGGTCGAAGAGCCGGCGATAGCGTTCTTCGCTAGCCTGGAGCCGCTCTTGCGATTCCTGGAAGGGTGTGATGTCACGTTCGTGAGCCAGGATCAGCTCCTGGCCCCGCAGGCGGACCAGGCTGTTGGAGGACTCCAGCGGCAGGGCGCTCCCATCCTTGCGGAGGTGCGCCAGGGTGCGCCGTAGCCCGCCGGACCGGCGAAGCTCCTCGACCAGTTCCCGGATCTCCTTACTGAACGCCTCAGGATCGGCGGAGCCCGGCCTGAGCATCGAGACTGACTGGCCCAGCAGCTCCTCTCGGCTACGGCCATACATGCGAACGGCCATGGGGTTGCAGTCGACGATCTGGCCGGGGATATCCTTGCTCCAGGGGTCGATGAGCAGCACAGCGTCGGGCGAGTTGTCGAACAGCACCTGGAAGCGCTCGCGGCTCTCCTCGAGGGCCTTCTGGGCCTCGCGAAGATCCGTGATGTCCGCGAAGGAGACCGCGGCGAGCACGCCGTTAGCGGAGCGCTCCGAGAGGGCCAGAGGCGCCGCGCTGGCTAGGAGCCAGCGGACCTCCCCCTTGGGCCGAGGTCTGTAGGCAAGGATGCGGTCTGGCGCGGCCTGGCCGGTCTCACGCACGCTGGCGGTCAGGTCGCCTGGATCCAGCGCCTCCATGCTCTCCGCGAAGAGGCTGTGAGGCGGGACGCGGGCGCCGTCGCCTACCTGGAACAGCGACCGCGCGCGGGCGTTCAGGTGCGCCAGGTCACCGGAGGGCCCAGCCACGGCGATGGCCCAGGGAAGCTGCTCCAGCAGTTCCGCCAGAAGTGGCGCTTCCGTCCCCCCGTGCTCCAGCGGCGGCAGCGCGTAGCTCAGGGGGTGAGCCCGTCCGGCGCCCTCCAGCAGCCCGAGCAGGAGCCAGGCGGCCTCCCTGACTACGTAGAGCGCCTGAGGATCCATGGCGCCATGGGCCGCCGTGATGTCCACGCCCACTCGGTGGCCGGCAACGGTCGCGACCACCGCTCCCTCGCCGCCCTTCTCGCCAGGTTCCAGGGGGCGTGCCTGGACCCCGCTCCCCAGGCGGTTCACTTCGGCGCTGAACTCGGCCAGGGCGGACCCCGGGCTAAGGTGTCCGAGCTCCCGGAGGCGAAGTAGGAGGGTGGTAGTCGGCAGCGTTCCTTCGGGCTCCCCTTCCGGGTATGCCTCATCCTCGCCGAGGTGCTCCCTTGTCGCCACTTCAGCCTCCGTCACGGCGTGCGCCCACGGTAGGGTCCAGGCCCCAGGGACTCGACCTGGTGTTCCCGCAGAGCCGGGCAGGTTCCGAGCCTACCACTGTCTAGCCCTCTATATCCGGCGGGTGGCGGACCTAACCCCGGGCCTGGCTTTTCCCCGCGGTGCAGCCAACGTACGGGCGGCGCTGTATGGCCGGCCAGCGATCTGCTAGGCCATAGCTTGACAATACCAATCGGTTGCCTTTCCAGGCCGAGTAAGGACTGGCCTTCAGGAACAGGTACGCGCGAAGGTGCCAACAGGTTCCCAGACGGCTGGGGCAGGTGCCCTGCTGCCTCGGTCATCGACGGCGGCCGGCGAAGGAGGGTGTGAGAAGTGGCGCGCTGGTCCACGGCTCTTGCGGTTCTCGCGGGCCTCTTGGCCTGCTCTCGGCTGGCCGGCACGGGAGGTGCGTCCTCCGTCATTGCCTCCCTGAAGGCGCCTGCCGGCTTGCCGCTGTCGGCGCGCATATCCGCGAGGAGCTACCCGTCCGTCTTCCAGGCCTGGAGTCCGGCGGAGGGAACGGGGGACAGGGACCCCGACGCGACGGCCGCGCGCCACGACCTCCTGTTCAGCGGCCCCTCTTACTTCGGCCTACGGTGGGATCGCTCGCCGGAGGGTCTCGCGGAGCACTTCACGCCCCAAAGCATCGCCGGTGCCCGCTCCCGCCGCGCGGCTCTGCTTGCCCGCAACCCGCACCTGGTGCTGCTGGCGGAGATACGCTACTACGACGCCCATCGCAGCTTCCTGCCGGAGGAGCACCCCTGGTGGCTAAGGGACGCCCAGGGTCGGGTGGTCGTAGGCTGGGCGGAGGGCGGTTACTGGCGCCTGAATCCGGGCAACCCCCAGTTCCGCCGCCACGTGGCCGCCCAGTGCAAGGCGGCGGTGGACTCCGGCGTCGTCGACGGGGTGATGCTGGACTGGTGGCAGGACACGGACGACCACCTGGCGCTGATCAGAGCGGTCAGGGCGGCGGTCGGGGAGCGAGCACTGATCCTCGGCAACGCCAATGACCGCCAGACTCCGCGCACCGCTTCCTACCTGAACGGCTACTTCATGGAGTGCTACGCCACGAAGACCCCGGAGGACTGGCGGCGCGTCACTCGAACGCTGGATTGGGCCGAGCGGCACCTCCGAATCCCCCGCGTGAACTGCCTGGAGTTCTGGTACCAGCGTTCCCGGAGGGATCTGGGGCTCATGCGCGCGGTCACGACTCTGGCCCTCACCCATTCCGACGGCTACTGCCTCTTCTCTGACCCAAATGACCTGCCGGCACCCGATCATCTGCATGACTGGTATCCCTTCTGGGCCAAGCGGCTGGGGAGGCCGGTAGGTCCTGGGCGGGTGAGGCCGGACGGCGCCTCCCAGCGGGAGTTCCAGCTCGGCACGGTCGTTTACAATCCGCTGGGCAACCGGGCGGTCACCCTGACCTTCCGCGGGGCGCGCAGGAGCGTAGCGACGGGAGTAGTCTCTCGTCGGCATCGCCTGGCTCCGGCGGATGGCGACCTGTACCTGAAGCACTGATCTAGTTCGACCAAACCGACCCGGCGGGCGTGTCGCCGCGAGCGGCCAGGAGGTAGATGGCATGATGGGTCAAGGGTGCTCGCTGGGGCGACCGGGTGTGCTGCTCGGCCTGCTGCTCCTGATTCCGGCCGCGGCACCGCCTCTCCGGGCTCAGGCTGCGCCGACCGCCATCGAGGCGGTGTGGGCCGGCCCGCTGAAGGCGCCGGCGGTCGGCGAGATTTGGCTGCGTATCCGCGTCTGGGCAACTGACAAGGGCTACGCCGGCGGTTACGACAGCCCCGACCAGCAGGCCATGGACGCGCGCCTGGTGGATACCACCTTCCAGACGAACGTGTTCCACTGCCGCGTCATGACCGCCGGGGTCTCCTACGACGGCACCCTGAGCGCCGATGGACAGACCCTGACGGGCACCCTCAAGACTGACGACGGCACGGGCTATCAGCTCACGCTTCGCCGCCTGCCCGGCAACCCCAAGCTGCGCCGCCCGCAGGAGCCGCTGGAGCCCTATCCCTATGGCTCCTTCCGCCTTAGCTTCCCCAACCCGCGGGCAGGCATCACGCTGGCCGGCACCCTAACCCTACCTCCTGGCACTGATCCCTTCGCCACGATCCTCCTGGTCGCCGGTTCCGGGCCGAACAAGCGAGACGAGGAGGTCTACGGGCACCGCCCCCTGCTGGTGCTCTCCGACCTGCTCACCCGGCGAGGCTTCGCGGTGCTCCGCTACGACAAGCGCGGCGTAGGTGAGTCCAAGGGCGACTACTCCCAGGCAACGACGGCGGACTTCGCGGACGACGCACTGGCCGCCGTTGAATACCTCAAGACGCGCGCGGAGGTGGACCCCAAGCGCATCGGGATCATCGGGCATAGCGAGGGAGGGCTCGTGGCGCCTCTGGTCGCGACCAAGACCAAGGACGTGGCCTTCATCCTTCTCATGGCCGGGCCCTCGGTAAGCGGAGCCGTCACCGCCGCCGCTCAGGTGGAGCTGCTGCTGCGAGGCGAGGGTGCGCCCCAGGCTCAGATCGACCGGGATGTAGCCTTCCAGAAGCAGATCGCGTCTATCGTCGTTCAAGAGCTAGACTCCGCCGTAGCCGCCACCAAGCTCAGGGCCGCCTTCCTCGCCTACTTCGCCTCCCTCCCCGAGGCGGAGCGCGCCGCCTTGGGCGACCTGAACGCCCTGGCGGACTCGAAGGTACAGGAGGTCTTGGCACCCTGGACCGTCAACTACTTCCGCTATGACCCGGCACCCACGCTGAGACAGGTGGAGTGCCCCCTTCTGGCCCTCTTCGGAGGCCATGACGTGCAGGTTCCGCCCTCCGTGAACCTGACGCCCCTCGTCCAGGCGCTGGTGGATGGCGTCACCATCGATGGCTCCTACCAGGAGCTCCCTGAGCTGAACCACCTCTTCCAGACGTCGGCCACGGGCCTGCTCAAGGAATACGCCCGCATCGAGGAGACGCTCGCGCCCGCCGCGACGGATGTCATTCTGGACTGGGTGGTGCGCCAGGCCTCCGCTCGCGGGGACGTGAACGCGGATGGTAAGGTCAACATCGCGGACGTCGTTCTATGCCTGAGGATCGTGGCGGGCCTGCATACCTCCGTGCCGCCGGACATGACCCGCCGGGCGGACGTCGCGCCCGTGAGCCCCACCGGCGTGGTGGGGGATGGCCACGTGAGCGTGGCCGACGTGGTGCGCCTTCTAAAGCAGGTTGCCGGACTGGTGGTCGGCCCGTGAGGATCGCGCTTCCCGAGGCACGGCGTCTGGCCCTGCACGCTCAGGGGCTCGACGGCGGGCGGACTTCCCAGACCGGCAAGGCGGGCGTTCTAGCGGCGATCGAGCGGCTGGGCTACGTGCAGATCGACACTATCTCCGTGGTTGAGCGCGCGCACCACCACGTCCTCTGGTCCCGCCGGCCCGACTACACTCCGGATATGCTGCATGAGCTCCAGGCCAGTGACCGGGCGGTCTTCGAGTACTGGACTCACGCGGCCTCCTACGTGCCGATGACCCACTTCCGCTACTACAGGCCGCACATGCTCGCCGCGTCTGGTGGGGGTCGGACCCAGCATTGGCTTCAGGAGCAGCGGGAGGTCGTGGACCACGTGCTGGGCCGCATTCGCGAGGAGGGGGCTCTGGGCTCCGTCGACTTCCCTCCGCCGGAGGGCGTGAAGCGGGGACCCTGGTGGGATCGGACCCCGGCCAAGCACGCCTTGGAGGCGCTCTTTAACGCCGGCATCCTGATGATCTCGGAGCGGCGCGGCTTCCAGCGGGTGTACGACCTGGCGGAGCGCGTGCTGCCGCCGGCCCTGGACCTCTCTGAGCCCTCGCCGGAGGAGTCGGACCGCTTCCTGGTCCTCCGGAGCCTGGCCGCTTTTGGCGTCGCGGGCGCGGGCGAGATTCGCTGGGGGCACCGAGGCCACGGGGACCTGACCCCGCTGCTGCGCCGGATGGCCGCCGAGGGAGAGGTGGTGCCCGTGGAGGTCGAGGGGCTGGAGGGAGAGCGCTGGGCTCTTCCAGAGCGCCTGGCCGCCCTGGAGGCCGCCACGCCGGAGCAGCGGGTGCATATCCTCTCTCCCTTCGACAACCTCGTCATCCGCCGGGGTCGCCTGAGGGAGCTCTTCGGCTTCGACTACACGCTGGAGTGCTACGTGCCCGCCGCCAAACGCCGCTACGGCTACTTCTGCCTGCCGCTGCTGCGGGGGGATCGGTTCATTGGAAGGCTGGACGCCAAGGCGGAGCGGAAGCAGCGGGTGCTGGTGGTGAAGAAGATGCACTTCGAGCCGGACCTGGGCGACCCCGCCGCCCTCCTGCCGGCGCTCACGGCGGAGCTCCACGCTTTCGCCGCCTTCAACGGCTGTGAGACCGTGGGGGTCGAGGACACGGATCTGCCTTGGGGGGGCTAAGGGTAGGTCGTTAGGTCGTTGGGAGAAGCCTCAGAGGGTGGAGGTCGGTGGGATGCCGAGTGCCGGGCCGATGAACGACCCGGCACGGGGGCCTTCGGCCAAGCTCGGAGCTAGATCGGCTCTGCGGGACGGGCTGGTGGAGACCCTTGCTCCGCCGACCCACGGCGGCGCTACCTGGTAGCACCCGTGTTGGCCGAAGGCCCCCGTGCCGGGTCGTTCATCGGCCCGGCACCCCACGACCTGCCCCTATTGGGGCCGAGAGGAGGAGGAGGATTGGCCGGAAAGAGATCGCGCCGGGACGTGCTGGCGATGGGGGCGGCTGGGCTGGCGATGACCGCCGGGCAGGCGCTCCCGGCGGAGGAGGGGACGGCTGTGGAGCGTGGTAGGGGTGTGCCGGGCACGCTGCCCGGGGTGGTGGGCGACGGCAAGACGGACGATACCGCGGCCTTGCAGAAGGCTCTGGACGCCGCTGGGGTGAAGGGCGGCAGGGTGGAGCTGCCTCCGGGGCGCTACCTGGTCGCCGGCTCACTGAGGATCCCGCCGGGCGTGCTGCTGCAGGGCGCCGCGGAGTCTCCACAGTGGACGGAGCCGCTGGTGGGCAGTATCGTCCTCGCCACCGGGGGGCGGGGCAAGGAGGACGGCCCGGCCCTCTTCGAGATGGGCCACTCCTCGGCGGTGCGCGGAGTCATCGTCTACTACCCGGAGCAGAAGCCCTCGGACATTCAGGCCTACCCCTGGACCTTCCACATGGTGGGCCACGACGGCACTGTGGAGAACGTCACGCTGATCAACAGCTACAACGGCATCAGCGTGGGGCCGGAGGGGAACGTTCGCCACCGCATCCGAAGCGTGGTGGGCTGCGTGCTGCGGCGAGGGCTGGTGGTGGACAGCACCACCGACATCGGGCGCGTGGAGAACGTCCAGTGGCACTGTCACTGGTGGTCGGCCCCCAGCGTAGGGGGCGACTGGGCGCCGGTCCACAAGTTCATGGTGGACCATCTTGAGGCCTTCATCTTCGGCCGCACGGACTGGGAGTACGTGACCAACACCTTCGTCTACCCCTGCAACATCGGTTACCGCTTCCTACGGACCAAGAGCGGCGCCATGAATGGGCAGCTCTGCGGAATCGGTGCGGACGAGGCACAGGTCTGCGTGAAGGTGGAGGAGATCCAGGACATGGGGCTCCTGATCACCAACGGGCAGTTCGTGGTGATGCATGGAGAGCCGCGCGTCCAGGTTGTGGTGGACCCAAGCTGCACCGGCTCCGTACGCCTGGTGAACTGCGCCTTCTGGGGCCCCTCCAAACAGAACGTGGTCTCCCACGGCAAGGGGTATCTGTCGCTCTCAGACTGCTACCTCAGCAGCCAGGGGCGGAAGACCAACGGGGACAAGGCGCTGGTGGAGGTGGACGCGGGCCGGCTTCAGGTACGCGGCTGCAGCTTCGCCACGGACGAGGTCAGCCTGCGCCTCGGCAAGGGCCTCAAGCACGCCATCATCTCAGAGAACAACGGCACTCGCGGCGTCGAAGTAGCCAACGACGCCGGTGACGCCGTCATCCTCCTGGCCAACGAACCACCGGCAGGGGCTTAGGGACTGAAGAGGTGAAGAGGTGAGGAGGTGAAGAGGTGAAGAGGTGAAAGAGCCTCAGAGCCGTGCCTATGCTCGTAAGAGTCACTGGGCTGTGGCTCTTTCACCTCTTCACCTCCTCACCTCTTCAGTCCCCCGGTAGTAACTCTGTCACTGCAATACAGAAGGGCCCAGGGGATCGCTCTCCTGGGCCCTTCTCTGTGTCTCTGTGACTCTGTGGTGAGGCAGTTAGCCTACGCAGGCAGGGTGATCGCCTCGGACGGGCAGGCGTCGACGCACTCGGCGCAGCCGCCGCAGTCATCGGGGTTCACAACCTTCGCCAGGTCGTCCTGGACCTGGAGCACATCGTTCGGGCAGGCGTCTACGCACAGACCACAACCGCCGCAAGCATCCTCATCAATGACAGGAACCACTGGTGTAAACTCCCTTCCGTACTAGGAGCCCATCCCATCGCGGATCGGTGGCGGCCACACCGGTGTGGGGAAGCCGGCCTGTAAGTCTAGTGGGATAAGCCCAAAGTGTCCGCGCGGAGAGGCTTCCGCCTCCGCCTAGTCACTGGTGATTCCAGTGCCGGAAGCCTGCTCTTCACCGCTTACTGACTCATTGAAACGACGGGAACAGGGCCATGCCCGGATACCCTCGCCTACATACTAAGCGAACAGGACAAGATTCGCCAGTCCTTTTTTCGTTTCGGCAAGCACGCGCTTGTGCTTGAGCCCACCAGCCTCTTCTCGGTGAGATGGAACACACCTCCCCAGGGCCAAGTCTCTCTAGTGAGAGAAACCGGTCGGCAGGCGTGTACTCCACACCGGGAGCCAGGAGGGAGGGTGGCAAGTGATGGATCTATCGCCTCGAAAGGCTTGGCTGCTGTGCCTGGTGTCCATTGCGTCCTTCCACGCCGCCTTCAGCATCCCGGGCGCCGGCGGGCTGATCCTGCTGTACCTACTGGGGCTCCTGCTGCTGGCGCGGGTCTCCAACGAGAAGCAGGCCTTCGGCTTCGGACTGGTGGTCGGCTACGGCACCTTCGCGCCTCAACTCCTCTTCTTCTTTTTCGTGGTCGGGCCCCTCGCGCCGGTGCTGTGGTTCGTGCTCGCCTTCTGGACGGCCTTCTTCGTCACGGTGGCGCATCTGTGCCTGAAGCGTTGGGGAAGCAGGGGTATGCTGCTTGCGCCCCTTGCCTGGACCGGCATCGAGTACTTCCGAAGTGAGCTGTACCCCCTGAAGTTCACCTGGCTGGGGGCCGCGCAGGCACTGCCTGACTCCCTGTCGAGGTCGGTGCTGCTGCCGGCCTTCGGGGCTTACGGCGCCGGGTTCCTGATGGTGCTGGGCCTGGCTCTCCTGTTGTGGATGCCCCGCCGCGCCGCCGGAGTGGGCCTGTTGGCGGCCCTAGCCGCGCTGGGACTGCTGCTGCCCGCGCCCAACCGGAAGTCGGGGGCGCCGCCGCGGCCCCGGCTGGCCGCCGTGTGCAACCTGCCCATCGCGGGCATCCAGGCGGAGTTCCCCGACGAGGATCAGGTGCCGAGGCTTCTGGACAAGCTGATCCTTCAGCACCCGGAGGCCCAGCTTCTGGTGATGAGTGAGTACACCTTCGAGGGCCCCGTGCCGGCCGCCGTCCGCGACTGGTGCCGGCGCAAGGGCAAGTACCTGATCGTCGGTGGCAAGGATCCCGTGGGCGACAGCCAGTTCCGGAACACCGCCTTCGTGCTCGGCCCCGACGGCGAGATCTGCTTCAGGCAGGCCAAGAGCGTTCCCATCCAGTTCTTCAAGGATGGCCTGCCGGCGGAGCACCAGGCGCTGTGGAACTCGCCCTGGGGCAAGCTGGGCATCTGCGTCTGCTACGACCTGAGCTACCGGCGGGTGACCGATGAGCTGGTCAGGCAGGGCGCCGAGGCCATCATCGTGCCGACGATGGACATGGCGCTGTGGGGCGAGCAGGAGCACCGCCAGGCGGCGCGCCTGGCCCCCGTCCGAGCCGCGGAGTACGGCATCCCCATCTTCCGACTATGCAGCTCCGGCATCTCGCAAGCCGTGGACGCCGCCGGGCGGACCCTGGCTTCCGCGCCCTTTCCGGGCGACCGTGCCACCCTCGCGGTACAGCTCCCCCTGAGGGGCGCCGGCACCCGCCCCCTGGACCGTCTGCTCGCGCCGCTGTGCGTCCTCGTGACGGCGGTGTTGGCGGTGGCCCTCTCCGTGAAGCCTCGCAAGGGATGACTTCCGCGCGGCAGTAGGCGGCGGCTCTCAGTGGGTCTCCAGCCCTCGCGCGCAGAACATGTCCCCGGCAGCACGACTGCTGCCCTCGTTTCGGGTGTGGCAGACACTCGGCTCGGTGAGCGTGGTGGGGATGGGAGTCGCGCCACGCCTCAGTGCCCCCAGGAGCTAGCTACTTCATGCGATTTCGCTTCGTCTCACGCGCCCCCGCTGCCCCGCACGGGGGTGTGGTCTTCCCGTCCCTCCTCGCGGCCCTGGCCCTGCTTGGGCTTGTCTCGCCGCTGCGTGCGGCGACCCCGAAGGTGGCCGTGCTGCTGGAGCCGGGGATGGTGGTGTATGGCGGCACGCCGTCGCTGGGGCCTACCAAGGTCGTCCGAGCGCTGGCCACGCGAGGGGTGCCCTCCGTCCCGATCACGGCTGCTCAGGCCGCCGACCCCAAGGTCCTGAACGCCCAGCGGTTCACCGTGCTGCTGATCCCCACCGGCAACGCCTTTCCGGAGGACGCCTACGGGAACCTGCGCGCCTTCCACGCGGCGGGCGGATGCCTGATCACCACCGGTGTTCCCTTCACCCACCCCTGCCGTAAGACGGACGGCCAGTGGCGCGACCTGGGGCACGACGGCACGCGGATGGGGCATGGGGCCCAGGGCATCGGCACCGGTGGCTTCGAGGAGGCGCTGGCCGCTCCCTCGCCGCGGATGCGGGCGGTGGCCAGCAACCCCCTGGGCTTCGGCACGTCGATGCTGCCTTGCACGGACACCAACCCTCAGGCGCTGAGTGTCGCCTCGCTGGCGCCGGAGGACGAGGTGATCCCCATCGTGGAGGTGGTGGCGCCGGGCGGGGCTCGGCGTGTCGCCACCGCGCTCATCCGCCACCGATGCCCCCAGTTCAAGGGGGCGCTGGACCTGTGGGCCGGTCCCGCCTACGGGCAGTCCGACGCGCTGGATCGCTTCACCGCGGAGCAGTTGCAGGTGCGGGCGATCCTCTGGTGTCTGGCGGAGAAGGGGGCCCTGCCGAAGCCGAGGCTGCGCGCCCAGTTGGCCGCGCTCGACCGCGTGCCGAAGCCCGGGCCGCTGCCGGCGAACCTGCCTATCCTCGCGGGCAAGCGCTCCTGGGGCGACACCTTCATGCCCAAGTCGAACCCGCCCGCGCGGCGCCTGCTGGTCGTTGACACGCAGAAGATGAAGCCCGAGGAGCGGGTGGCCCTGGCCTGCCTCCAGGGTCTGACGAGCCGCAAGCAGCCGGTGATCTGGCTCGTTACGGATCGTTACACTCAGTTTTGGCTGGACTGGCACCAGCAGAAGGGGCACATCGACGGCTACGACCGGGTGGCGGACTGGACCAGCCTGTTCCGGCGCTTCAGGGGGGTGGCTAAGGGCGCCGTGGTACCCGACCCCAAGCTGTACCGCAGCGGTCTTCTGGCCGCCAACGTGGCCGCTTGCGAGGACCTGGTGGTGGCCCCGCCGGAGCTGGCGAAGCGCCTGGGCCTACCGGTGAAGCGCGACCTCCGAGGCCGGTTCGCCACCTATGCGGAGGGCCTGCGCTGGTTGTGGGGCGCCCATAAGGGGAAGCTCAACCCCTTCTTCCTGGACATGGTGCATCCGAACCTGCTGCCCAACGGCGCCTTCGCCTACGCCCTGCAGTGGCGCGGCCTGATGGTCTGGCCTGCCGGCACCGTGGACGACAAGGAGCCCGGCGCCGACATGGTGACCGAGCGTCGGCTCTTCGCCGAGATCCTCGCTCAGATGCCCCCTGGCGGCGTGTCCCTGGGCTTCCCCTACGCGGGCGAGGGCGTGGGGCTTGGTGAGGGGGACGGCGTCGCCCTGCTGAGCCGCTACGGCAAGTCCCTGGTCTGCAGCGACTTCCTGACCAACGCCACCGTCACCAGCGGGGTGCGCGTGCCTCCCTTCCATCAGCCGGCACAGCCGCCCGCTCCGAAGCTGGAGAAGGACAAGGTCTACATCGCGCTGGTCACCTCGGACGGCGACAACCAGAACACCTGGATCGACTTCTTCCGTCAGTGGTTCCTGAATCCGGCCTTCGGCAAGTTCCCCGTCGCTTTGGGTCTGGGCCCCGCCATCTATGACCTTCAGCCGGCGGTGGCGCAGTGGTACTACGAGCACGCCGCCCCCAACACAGAGTTCGTGAGCGACGTCTCCGGCGCCGGCTACACCCAGCCGCCGAACTTCGGCATCGGCTTCAAGCATCGGGAGAGGGTCTACACCGACTTCCTTGGCTGGACCTCCCGCCTGATGAGGAAGATGGACATGCGCACCATCCGCCTGGTGGAGGGCAACGATACGGAGGTCGCCCGCACCGCGAAGGCGCTCCCCTTCTGCCACTCGCTGCTGCCGGACATGGGCCGCTACTCCGGGCGGGAGGGCATCCGCAACCTCACCTACACGGCTCCCAGCGGCATGCCGGTCTTCCGCGCGGTGACGAGCTGGCGCTACGGCAAAGACGGCTTCCTGCGCGAGGTTCGAGAGCAGGTGGGCCAGCAGCGCCCTGCCTTCGTCAACGGCTTCGTGCACGTCTGGACCTTCCAGATGGACGACCTGGCACGCATCTACGCCAACCGCGACCCAGACATGGTCTTCGTTACGCCCGCCCAGTTGGCGGAGCTCTACAAGCAGAGCCTGAAGAGGTG
>DASXUI010000277.1:0-19306 GCA_036504955.1 Armatimonadota bacterium | reverse complement strand
GTCCCTTCTGTCCCTTTGGTCCCTTCAGCGAAGGGGCGTAAGAAACCCAAGGGTACCCTCCGAGGCCCTTCCCTACGACCCTACGACCCTACGACCCGCCCCTAGGGCCCATCCTCATCCACGTCAGGGCGAAGGTCGCCTGGGTCCTCCCAGAGGGAGGGCTCCGAGGGTGGGTGGGCGGCCTGGTGCTTCAGAACGTCGCGCTCAAACTCGTCTCGGGCGAGCATGACTCGGCGGCCACAGAGAAGGCACTGCAGGCCGATGTCAGCGCCAACACGGGTCACAACCCACTCGAAGCCGCCGCAGGGGTGCTTCTTGCGGAGGGTCACACGGTCGTCGGGCTCCACCTTCAGAAGCCGGCCAGGGCTCACCGTCCGCAGATCCTCCTCCTTCTTTGGCTTCGGCTCCCTGTGGTCCCGGCCCTTCCCAAAGGCACGCTTGGGGGGCGGGCCACCGGCGTGGTCCGGACGGAAGCCGGGCGCGTCTCCGCGACCCCTCGACGGCGGACGACGGTCTCCGCCATCACGAGGTGGGCGGCCCTCTCGGCTCTCGGGGGGCTTGCCGTAGGGGCGCCTGGGTGGTCTGTCGCCCTCGCCTTGGGGTTTGCCCGGAGCCTCCCGGCCACGGTAACCCTCGGACGGCCGGTCGCGCCTGGGGGGGCGGCCGCCCTCGGAAGGGCCCGGAGCCTCGCGGCCACGATAGCCATCGGCGGGTCGGTCTCGTCTGGGCGGCCTGTCGCTTCCGCCCTGTGGCCGGCCAGGGGTCTCACGGCCACGCCAGCCTTCGGAGGGCCGGTCTCGCCTGGGCGGCCGGCCACCCTCTCCCTCCGGCCTGTGCGGCGTGTCCTTGCCACGCCAGCCTTCAGAGCGTCGGTCCCTCTGGGGGGGGCTGCCGCCAGGCTTGCGGTCACGCCAAGGTGCCGCGCCAGACTCGTGTTGGGGCCGGCTACGCGACTCACTCTGCGGTGGCCTGGGTCGTCGCTCTTCCCCTCCGGGGCCGGGTGGCGCTTCCTTCGACCAGGGGCGTCTTGGACCGCCCGCGCCTCGTGGGCCGGGCCGGTCGCCGGAGGGACGCTGTGGCCCTGCCCAGGGCTTCCGGTCTCGCGCATCGTCCCTGGGTGGTCTGTCGTCACGAGGAGGGCCCTCGGGGCGGGCGTCCCGGTCTTGTCTCCACCGAGGAGGCCCGGACGGCTTGGGGCCTCCGGCACCGTGCTGCCCGTAGGGCTTCCTGGGGCGATCACCCGCCGAGGATCTGTCGTCCCGGCCTTTGTCGCCCCTGAAGGGCGGGCGGTCGCCGGGGCCGCGGTCTGGTGAAGGCGGGCCGCCTTGAGCGCCTCGTGGTCGGTACGGGCTGCGCGGCCGCTCGCTCTTGTCTTCGCGAGGCGGTCCATCAGAGTGGCCCCGGTACCTATTGGGGCCTGAGCCCTTGGGGCCTCCAGAGGGGCGCGCCCGGTTGAAGGGTTTCCTTGGATCGTTGGGATTTCCCGGTGATGGCATCATGGCCCTGTCTGTAAGGAAGGGAGCTGGCAAAAGGGTTGGGGCGCGCTCTGGGTCTCTCTACTTCCATCCCCCTTCCGTCGCGCGGTGCCGCCGGGAGACAGGAGGACAATCGGGGTGGAAGCGGCTCTTGGAGGGAGGAGGCCGACGGCCAGCCAAGAGCTGTCAGGGGCTGCCGGTGCCTGGGGTGCCACGAGCGGAACGCGCTGGGTGAGGCGCCCCATCCGAGGCGCCTCGGAGAGGACTAGGGCTCGAAGTAGCTGGCGAAGAGGTCGATGATCGCCTTGTTCACGGCCAGACGCTTCAGGTCATCGGAGACGCCGAAAAGCGTGCTGCCTCGCCGGTTGCTTGTCTGGTGGCTCTCCCAGACCAGGCGCCCGTCACTGGCGTCGAAGAGCCTGGAGTGGAGCACCACCTTCACGTTCTTGCTGGGCCCGCCAAAGGGGTTGCGGCTGATCACCATGCTGGCCAGGCTCTTGCCCGCGGCCTGGGTCCACTCCACGGTCTGGACCACTACCACGTCGTCCGCGCCTAGCTCCTTGCCAAGGTCCGTCAAGGTCGCCGCGTCCAGGGTACTGGAGGCGTAGAGGCGGCGCTGCTGCACCAGGTTCTCCACGCGGCTTTCCGGCACTACCTCGTACCCGAAGGCCTGGAACAGCTCGCAGGTGTCTCGGCGGGTTCTCTGCTTCAGCTCCTTTGGGCCGGCGTCCATCTGGATGGGCAGCACCGCGACCCTCCGCGGGCGGTAGGTGTAGGATGCCAGCAGCGCATCCCCCCGGTTCTTCCTGTGGAAAGCGAGCACGCCAGCCGGGCTGATGCTGTATTGGTCCCTCTCCGGAACCCCGTCAACGCGCTCGAAGACCGTCTTACCGTTCTTGCTGGTAACGCGTTCGGAGCCCGGCACCATGAGGATACCGTACCTAAGCCGAGCGGGAACGTCGGGGTTGGAGGGTGCCTCCAGGCGCTCTTTGACGACCTGACGCTCCTTGCCTGTCCCCGGGGCCGCGCTGGTTGCGACGGAGGGGATCAGCAGCATAGACAGGAGAGCGACCGCCAGGAAGCGCGGCAGAAGGGTCCGCGACCCGTTGGCTAGGAGGCCCAGGCTCCCTGAAGCGCGAGCAGCCGGGAGGGTCCTGAGCATGGGCTCCATGGTTTCGGATTGAGGCACCCCTAGAACTCCTTCAGGACGGGCAGGTAGTCTCGCCATACCTCGTTGCGCTTGCCGTCCAGGTACTTGGTGAGGCTGATGAAGGGCACGTACTTCGGCTTGCGAGGCTCCTTGCGGAGCTCCAGGTTCGCCTGTGTCAGGGACTTATCGCCCTTCCGAGTATTGCACCGACGGCACGAGCAGACCAGGTTCTCCCAGGTGGACTTGCCGCCCATCCGTTTGGGGATCACGTGATCAACCGTCAGCTCTTTGGCCACCTGCCCGCAGTACTGGCAGGTGTAGTTGTCTCTCGCAAAGATGCTGCGGCGAGAAAGACGCAGCTCCGGGATGGGCCTGCGCACGTGGTGGCGCAGCTTCACCACCGACGGCGAGAGGTTGAGCCCGCTCACGCTTCGGTGAGCAGCCCGGTTCGTGTGCAGGATGTCCGCCTTGCCCAGGCAGACGAGACCGATGGCGCGGTGGACGTTGCACACGTTCAGCGGCTCATAGTCGCTGTTCAGAACCAGTACTTCGCCATCCATCTTTCGTGGTCTTTCGTGGAACTGCCACGAGCCACCACGGCCCCATTCCCGGTCCGCCCTAGCTCCCGCCGTGAGCCGCAAGGCACAGGTCCCTGACGGTTCGAGCGGGGAGGTCTGCCAGTTGCCTACGTACCAAGGGCCCTGCCGTGTAGGCAGGGGCCTTGAGGAGGCTGGCAGACCCTTCCGGCCGAGCGTCCGTCGGAGGTCACGGTGGGGTCTCTTGGGGGCCGGACAAAACAAAAACCCGCCACAAACCGGCTGAGTTGTGGCGGGCGAAGGACAAGCCTAGGGGAGGCGCTGCCTATCCATGTACTGAAACCGTCCCCGCAGTGCAGGCTATTCAGCAGGTGTACGCCGGATTGTCCGCACCCCTCAGGGCCAAGTGGTCGATGAGTCACTGCCGCCTCCCAGGTATACTTGCTCGTATGCTACCACGGCCCCAGAGGGGCGGTCAATAGCGGGTAGCAGACACGGCTGGGAGGCGGGGCTGAAGGGAGCCGCAGGGACCTCCGATACATAGGCTGCGGGCGCTTGTCCGTGCGATTGAACCGGGTGAACCCGCCAGCGTGGGCAGTGCCCGCCCGCAGTGTACACGGGGCGCTTGCGCGCCGCGCATGGCGCGGGCTTCCGCGCGCGCTCAAGACTCGCGCAGGCTAGACCTACTTGGGGGCCAGACGCCAGACGGTACCTGAGGAGCTGGTGCCTGGCAGAGGAGATACCTGAGCCTTCTGCATCGTCTGGAAGTACTGGGACAGCGAGTTCATCCCGTCGGCCTTCGCGGACTCCTGGTTCGCCTGTCGCCGCTGGAGCAGGGCCTGGTACTTCGCGTAGAGAGCCTCAAGCTGCGCGTTTTGGGACCGAGTCGCGGCCGCAGATCGGGCAACCATGGTTCGCTTGGCCGGCCGAGCGCGGCTTGCGCGTTTCTGCTTTGCCTCGGCCATCGGGGCGAGCAGCACCACTGCCGCCAAGGTCAGAAGGATCCATCGAGTCATGGGCAAAACCTCCGGGTGGCGCGCCGGCATCCCCGGCGCCCAACTAGTCACAACCGCTACTATAGACTTTCTCGGCTGTGCCGTTGGTTCCCCCCACCCTGAAGGCGGGTCGTAGGGTCGTTGGGTCGATGGGTCGTTGGGGCAGGGCCTCAGCGGGTGCCCTTCGGTGGGACTGGCGGCAGGGCGTGCCAGCGGCACCCCCGCCGGTCGATTCACTGACGGGCGGAACGCCTCCGAGCACCCACTACCGCCAGCTCCACCGAAGGCTACCCGCTGAGGCCCTGCCCCAACGACCCAACGACCTAACGACCCTACGACCCTGCGACCCGCCCTCAGAAGGAACTGATCCCCACCCAAAGAAGTCAGCATTAGAGGACCTGTTAGCTTCGGGTGGCCAGCTTGCGGGCGTCGTACGCCTTCGGCGGCACGGAGCGTCAAAAGATGCGGTAGAGCGCGCGATGTGGGGGTGTGGCGATGCCTCGCCTTCCATCTCCTGGGACTCCGGCTCCGTTCGTGGCCGGCCCGCCCGCGATGGCCGCGGTGGCTAGCTAACTAAGGGATGTGCGACTGATGAAGAAGATCCTAGTGGTGGTCGTGGTCTGCGCGGCGATCTTGGGCTCCGCCGCCTATGGCATCGTGAGCCGCAACCAGAGACAGGCGCAGATCAGCAGTCTGCTGAGTGACGCTCGTACCGCGGCCAGCACTGATGCTGGGCTGACCACGGCGAAGTCGGCCTACGATGAGGTGATCTCCATGGATCCGGAGAACGCCGAGGCCACGGCCGGTCTGGAGTTTGTGAACAAGAGGCTGGACGCCATCAAGAGCATGAAGGCTGGGCAGGAGCTGCTGGCCGCCGGTGACTATGCGGGCGCCGCCACGAAGCTGGAGACCTGCTTCAAGTCCGGCCCGCTGGCTCAGGCAAGCGTCTCGCTGGGCGAGGCCTACGAGAGGCAGCACCGGTTGGTGAAGGCCCAGGCGGCCTATGAGTCCGCCGCGGCCGACGACCGGGGAGCGCCGGGGACCAAGACCCTCGCGGCGCACCGGGCCACGACCCTGGCCGCCCTGAACACCCTCGGGGAAGGCCAGGTCCAGTCCTTCCGGGAGTTCTCCGAGCTCATCCGAACCCAGGAGATGATCGCCAAGAAGCGCAACTACTCCAACCCTGAGCTGTCCCCCGCCGAGGTGGCATCGGTGACCTGGGACTACCTTCAGCAGATAGACGCGCTCTCGGGTGGCCTCCAGAGCCAGGCAGCCCGCGCTCGGGCCATGCGGCTGACCTCTGGCATGACCGCCACCGGCGTGATGAATGGTGACCTGATCGCCCCGAAGGCAACGCGCTCCTTGGACACGTGGGTGAACTCCCAGAACTACACCACCGACGCCCGTGCCGCCACGGCGGGGCAGGGCCTGGATCAGACCGCGCTGACGGACACGCAGAGTTCGCCGGAGCTCCAGGCCATGGCCACAAATCCCCCCGGCAGCAACCCGAAGCTGGAAGGATCGGTTGTCGTAAAGGAGCAGTAAGGGAGCAACAAGGGGTTTCAGAAGAACGCCCTCCAGTGCAGGCAAAAAGCCCTTTGCATTGGAGGGCGTCCTTATGTAAACTGGTAGTGAGCACACCAGTCCAAGGGCTCAGGAAGCCTCCGGGATGTGCCCGGGGGCTTTCTTGCGGCTGGTCAGCTCCACGAAAGGGTTTTACCGTTCACGGGATCCGTACCGATCATCCCGAAGTCTGTTGCAACTACAGAAATAAGGGTTGATTCTTGGTCCCAAGCACGCTATAACCCTCTAAGGGAGGACACCCTCAAGGTGTCTGCTCACTCGGCAGGTGGACGTTGGAAGCTAGTCCCCGCAGGCACTCGGTGCCAGGGCACCTTCCACGGCCTTTGCTCAGTGTGAACCACAGGCTCACACTGCCTCCCTGAGCCGAAGGGCCATCGGGGTATCGCCAAGGAGACAAAATGGACGCGAAGGAGAAGGCCCCCATCACCGTGCAGGAAGCCGGTCGACGTGGTGGGTCGAAGGTAAGAGAGCGCTACGGCGTGGAGTTCTTCAAGGAGATCGGCCAGAAGGGCGGCAGCACCACCGCCAAGACCTATGGCCATGAGTTCTACCAGACGATCGGCAAGAAGGGCGGAGCCAAGGGTGGCGCGCGAGTCCGCGAGCTCATCAACCGCGCACTGGCCATGGAGGAGTCCGAGAAGTCTGAGAAAAAGGGGTAAGCCTTGAACGTAGTGGGCCAAGCGGAGGGCGGAAGAAGCCCGGGCAACCGCACGACCGGTGATGCTTCGACTGTCCGGGCTGAGCCTGGACTGACAAGGCGTGTGGGCCTGGAGTAGGCGCCGATTGGCATCTCCTCCAGGCCCCTCTTCAGTCCACCTTACGGTTGGCTCGTCTAGGGCGCCGATCCCCCCGCCGGGAGAAGGCGCTACCTGCCCGCGAACCCCGCACACACGGACAGGTTCATTCCTGAGGGTCTCGCGGAGAGGCGTTCCCCCCGCCTCTTCAGCGATCGAGGTCACTCCTCACATCCGGCTTGCACCCGTGCCTCATCGCCATCGCCCCACCGTGTCACACGCCCCTGTGCTACAGTCCCCCGCGCCATGACCTACCGATGGCCCATGCGTACTGGTGCCCAAGGTGCCAGGCTGGGGCCCGCATACGATCCCGTGATCTGGGTTCCACGTCCACTGACAAGCTCCGCAGCAACCCCTCGCCTGCCAGAGGGTTCGCCCTGCCGCTAGCGGGCGTGCAGTGGACCCCTAACCCGCATAATGCACGAGGCGCTTGCGCGTCGTGCATGGCGCGGGCTTCCACGCGCTCTCGTGAACAACGCAGGCTTACGCCCTCACCACCCTACCGCCGGGCGGCGGCTCGCCTGGGACGCCCCTTCCTGGGGGCGGTGAACTCCTTCCGCAGCTCCTCGTCCGTCACCGCCTCCATGAAGGCGCCCTTGAGCTCCTGCATGCGGTCGCGCAGCACCGCCGCCTCCTCGAAGCGCAGCTCCTTGGCAGCCCGCCGCATCTCCTCCTCCAGGTTGGCCATCAGCAGGCCCGCCTGCTCCGGCTTCATGGACTTGAAGTCGGGCGTGGCGGAGTAGGAGGCATGGGCTTCAGCCACGGCCCCCGCCGGCTGTGAGGGCAGCAGCAGGTCGTGGACCTGCTTCCGGATGGTCTCCGGCACTATCCCATGCTCCTCGTTGAAGGCTGTCTGCCTTGCTCGGCGCTCGTTGGTCACCCGGAGGGCGTAGGCCATGGAGTCCGTCACCTTGTCGGCATACATCAGCACGCGCCCTGCCGAGTTGCGCGCGGCGCGGCCCATGGTTTGCACCAGGGACGTCTCAGACCGCAGGAAGCCCTCCTTGTCCGCGTCCAGGATCGCCACCAGCGAGACTTCCGGGAGGTCCAGCCCCTCGCGGAGCAGGTTGATGCCCACGATGACGTCGTAGACGCCCAGCCGAAGATCCCTCAGAATCTCCGTTCTTTCCAAGGTGTTCACGTCGGAGTGGAGGTAGTGGACCTTCACCCCTAGCTCCTGGAGGTACTCGGAGAGGTCCTCCGCCATTCGCTTGGTGAGGGTCGTCACCAGCACGCGCTCGCCCTTGGAGGTCGTCTCGTGGATCTCGGCGATCAGGTCGTCGATCTGGCCCTTCGTGGGGCGAGTCTCAACCACGGGGTCCACCAGGCCCGTGGGGCGGATGATCTGCTCCACCACCTGGGAGCTCTGAGTACGCTCGAACTGCGCGGGGGTGGCGCTCACGAAGATGGCTTGGTTGATGCGCCCGTCGAACTCCTCCCACTTCAGCGGGCGGTTGTCCTTGGCGGAGGGGAGCCGGAAGCCGAACTCCACCAGCGTCTCCTTGCGGGACATGTCGCCCGCGTACATTCCGTGGAGCTGAGGGATCGTCTGGTGGCTCTCGTCGATGATGCAGAGGAAATCGTCCGGGAAGTAGTCCAGCAGCGTGTTGGGTGGGCTGCCGGGCTCCCTGCGATCCATGTGCCGTGAGTAGTTCTCGATGCCGCTGCAGTAGCCGAACTCTCGGATCATCTCCAGGTCATACCGGGTGCGCTGCTCGATGCGCTGAGCCTCCAGCAGCTTGCCCTGCCGCTCGAACTCCGCGACTCGCTCCACCATCTCCTGCTCGATGGTCTGCAGGGCCAGGTCTATGCGTTCCTGTGAGGCCACGAAGTGGCTGGCGGGGAAGACCACCAGCTTGTCCTTCTCCTCCAGGATCTCTCCGGTGAGCGGGTCGATCACCGTGATGCGCTCCACCTCATCGCCAAAGAACTCCACGCGGTGGACCAGCGCCTCGTCGGCGGGCTGGATCTCCAGAACGTCGCCTCGAACGCGGAAGGTGCCACGGTTCAGCTCGATGTCGTTCCGCGTGAACTGCATGTTGACCAGCTTACGCAGGCAGTCGTTGCGCGGGTGGCAGGCGCCGCGGTTCACGGAGAGGGTGGTCTCCATGTACTCCTCCGGCGAGCCGAGGCCGTAGATGCAGGACACCGAAGCGACGATCAGTGCGTCTCTCCGTTCCAGCAGCGCCTGCGTGGCGGAGTGGCGAAGGCGGTCGATCTCGTCGTTGACGGAGGAGTCCTTCTCGATGTAGGTGTCGGTGGTGGGGATATAGGCCTCAGGCTGGTAGTAGTCGTAGTAGGAGACGAAGTACTCGACGGCGTTGTGGGGGAAGATCTCACGGAACTCGCTGCAGAGCTGGGCGGCCAGCGTCTTGTTGTGGGCGATGACGAGGGTGGGGCGCTGAACGCGCTCCACCACGTGAGCCATGGTGAAGGTCTTGCCGGAGCCCGTGACACCTAGGAGTGTCTGGAACCGATCGCTGCGCAACAGCCCCTCAACCAGTTTGTCGATGGCCTGGGGCTGGTCACCGGCCGGCTTGTAGCTGCTCTCTATATGGAAGTCACCCACGTTTTACCCTCCCCGACGTTCCCACGGCCGCGTCCTCGCAGGCCCGCCCCGCGTCTTGGATAGACAGTATACCACACATTAGTTCCCACCCGTGGGGGGCGATTCGGGCCGGCAGGGGCCACTGGCCATCCTGGCCCAGAGGCACGTCTTGTGAGGAAGGTCACGAGTTACCCTGGCATGGGATGTGCTATACTTGAGGCGAAGCTTCCGCCAAGGGGGAGTAGCAGAGCCAACCCAAAGGCTCTGGGCAGGCCAACAATCCCGAAGGGTACCCTTCTGGTCTGTCCAACCGGGCTTGCCCCGGGTGTAAGACCTTTGGCTACGCGCACAAGTATGGCGCGTGGCCGAGGTCCAGGACCACGCACCCGGAGAGCTCATGAAACCCCTTAGGTTTATTGCCCCTATCCTGATAGCCGTCCTGATTACCCTCCCCGGGCTGTGGGCGCGCCTTTTCCAGCTTCCTCTCGCCCCTCCTGTCGAAGCCCTCATCGCCGGCGCCGCCATCTTTGGCGCCTCCTTCCTGCTGCTCTGGGCCTGCGACGCGGCCCAGGCGGACATCTCGCAGGGCCTGGCGCTTGCCTTGGTGGCTCTGGTGGCAGTGCTGCCGGAGTACGCGGTGGATATGTACTTCACCTGGCAGGCGGGGAGAGACCCCGGCAGCAGCTACGCCCACTACGCGATTGCCAATATGACCGGCGCCAACCGGCTGCTGATCGGCGTGGCTTGGGCCGCTATCGCGGTGATCTATTGGGTGCGCACCCGCAGGCCCGTGAGGCTGGGCAGGGAGCGCAAGACCGAGATCTTCTTCCTGTGTCTGGCGACCCTCTACGCCTGCCTTATCCCGCTCAAAGGCTCCCTGGCGTGGTACGACGGCCTCGTGTTTCTGGGCATCTACGTCTGGTACATCGCCGTCACCGGGCGGCGCCCCGTGGAGGAAGCGGAGGTAGAGGGGCCGGCGGAGATCCTGACGCGACTCCCGACTGGGAAGCGGCGGCTGGCGACGGGCGGCCTGTTCCTGTTCGCCGCCTTGGTGATCCTCGCCAACGCCGAGCCCTTCTCGGAGGGCCTCGTTCGCACGGGCGAGATCTTCCACATCAGCAAGTTCCTGCTGGTTCAGTGGCTAGCGCCCATCGCGTCGGAGGCGCCGGAGTTCACCGTAGGCATCATGTTCGCGCTGCGGGGTCAGGCCGGCATGGCTCTGGGCAGCCTGCTCTCCGCCAAGCTCAACCAGTGGACGCTGTTGGTGGGCATGATCCCCGGTGTCTACGCTCTCTCCCATGGCTCCCTGCAGCATCCCCTCCCAATGAACGCCTTCCAGATGGATGAGATCCTGCTGACGGCCGCGCAGTCGCTGCTGGGTGTGGTGATCTTGGCGACGTTGCGCCTGAGCCTGGGGCAGGCGCTGCTCCTCTTCGGCCTATTCATGGGCCAGCTGGTCACCCCCTCGCTCGACGCGGCTTTCCCCGGACAGCTTCCCTTCTTCCCGGAGGGCGCCCCCGTCCATCGCCTCTACGCCGTGATGTACCTGACGGCGGCCACCGCGCTCTTCATCGACCGTCCCCACCGCTTCCGAGGCTCCTGGCGGGAGGTCGTGGGCCGCCAACCAGGCCCGGAGACGGTGCCCCTGGGCCTGGATGGCGAGGAGGACGCCGACGACGAGGAGGATGAGGAAGAGGTTCGGGAGCTGGCGGTCAGGAGTCGGCGGGGCTAGGGGGCTGGCCTCGGCCCGGCTCCGCCCCAAGCGGCCCTACGGTGGAGGGAACCGTTGGAGGTCCTTCGGACGCTCCTTGCTGTGGTCTCCCACACGCCCGCTCGGAAAGGAGTGACTCCCATGAGGTGGCTGAGCCGCTTCCGCCTACCCCCCGCTCTGTGCCTGCTGCCCCTGGTCTGGTCCGCCGCCGCCGCTCAAGAAGCGCCCGCGGAGTTCCAGATGCAGCCGGACCGGCCCACCGTTGTCACCGGGCCCTTCGTCATCCCCTGGCGCCACTCCCAGATCGAGGCGGGGGTCTACGCTGCGGGGTACCGCCACGACCCTCTGAACACGTCCACCGTAGCGGTGCCGGTCCTGCTCCGGATCGGGATGCCGGGCCCCAATGAGCTTCGCGTGGACACCACCGGGTACCAGCTCACCGGCTCCAGCGCGGGAGATACCTCGGGCCTGGGCGACGCGGAGCTGGGGTGGAAGCACCAGTTCACGCAGCAGCAGGGCCATCGGCCGGCACTGGGCCTCCTGGGGCAGGTGACGCTTCCCACGGGCTCCGGCGGCTACGGCTCGCGCAGCCCCAGCTACCGGGCCGCCGGGCTGTTAAGCCTGGCTCTGAGCCAGCGGACCACCTTCCAGGCGAACCTCGGCCTGGGGTCGGTGGTAGACGTGGGACCATCTCCCAGGTACTTCCAGGTGCTGGCAGCCGCCACAGTGGCGCAGCAGTTGACGCCCAAGGCCTCACTCTACTGGGAGCTGTACTACTACTCCAAGCCGTCCACGGACAGGTCCAACTTCCTGTCCAGCGACTTTGGGGTGGCCTATCAGCTGGCCCCCCGGGTGGTTCTGGATCTGGGTGCGGACATCGGGCTCTCCCACTCCGCGGCCAACCGAGCCGTTCAGGCGGGCGTGTCCTGGTACCTGTGACCGGCACCTCGTCCTAGTCCGCAGAATGCACGAGGCGCGTGCGCCTCGTGCATTCTGCGGACTAGGGGCTTCTGCCACGCGCCCCCATTCCCTCTGGTGCTCTGGCCGATCGGCTTGCCCTGCCGTTTGCATCAGGTTGGCGCAGGGGCTATAATCGATATGGTACTGATTTAGTAAGGTTTCCCTGGGAGCCACGATGATTCGCATCAGCCGCCTGACCGACTACGGACTTGTACTCCTGGCGCAGTTTGCTCACGGACCCGAAGGGCACATCCGCACGGGTCGCGACCTGGCGGAGCAGACGCACCTGCCGGTGCCCACCGTGAGCAAGCTTCTCAAGACGCTCACCCGAGAGGGCCTTCTGGTCTCGCAGCGGGGTGTTCAGGGCGGCTACCGGCTCTCCCGCCGGCCGGAGGAGATCTCCGTAGTGGACATCATTGGCGCCCTGGAGGGACCCATCGCGGTGACCCTGTGCAGCCTGGAGGGCACCGGAGAGTGCTCCCAGGAAGACCTCTGCCCGGTTCAAAGCAGTTGGCGCAAGATCAACAGCGCCGTTCACAATGCCTTGGAAGGAATCAAGCTGTCAGACATGGTGGGCGTCGCGGGTAGCGGCCGGCCGCGCTCGGACCTGCCGGGTGCCAGAGATCCGCGCTTGCACCTTCTTCAGATCACGGCCGCCCCAGGGCCAGCGGCCACGGGTGTTTCCTGAGTAGCACTTCGGCGTGAGGGCTAGACCCCGCGCCTCGGCGGCCGGCCTTGGGGCTGGCCTTCCCGGCCAACCACGCGGCCAGGCAGAGGGCATCACGGCATGAGTACCGCAACCGAGACCATCGAGGGGTTCGCCAACCAGGAGTACAAGTACGGCTTCGTCTCCGACCTGGAGGCCGAGACCGCGCCTCCGGGGCTGAACGAGGACACGATCCGCCTCATCTCCGCGCGGAAGCACGAGCCGGAGTTCATCCTGGAATGGCGGCTGAAGGCCTACCGCCACTGGCTTACCATGGAGGAGCCCCAGTGGCCCAACGTCCACTATCCCGCGATCGACTACCAGGCGATCAGCTACTACTCCGCCCCCAAGGCGCGCAAGAAGGTTGAGAGCCTAGACGAGGTGGATCCCGAGCTTCTGGCCGTCTACGACAAGCTGGGCATCTCCCTCAAGGAGCAGGAGCGGCTGGCAGGGGTGGCGGTTGACGCGGTGATGGATAGCGTCTCAGTTGCCACCACCTTCAAGGGCAAGCTGGCGGAGTTGGGCATCATCTTCTGCTCCTTCTCCGAGGCCGTTCAGGAGCATCCGGACCTGATTCAGAAGTACCTGGGCTCCGTGGTCCCCTACTCTGACAACTACTTCGCCACCCTCAACTCGGCGGTCTTCACCGATGGCTCCTTCTGCTACATCCCGCCGGGCGTCCGGTGCCCGATGGAGCTCTCCACCTACTTCCGCATCAACGCGGAGAACACGGGGCAGTTCGAGCGGACGCTGATCATCGCGGATGAGGGCGCCTACGTGAGCTACCTGGAGGGCTGCACCGCCCCCATGCGGGACGAGAACCAGCTCCACGCCGCGGTGGTGGAGCTTGTCGCGCTGGACAACGCTCAGATTAAGTACTCAACGGTCCAGAACTGGTATCCGGGCGACAAAGAAGGCAAGGGCGGTATCTACAACTTCGTCACCAAGCGGGGCAAGTGCCAGGGAGTGAATTCTAAGATCTCCTGGACGCAGGTGGAGACGGGCTCCGCCATCACCTGGAAGTACCCGAGCTGCCTTCTGCTGGGCGATAACTCCGTGGGCGAGTTCTACTCCGTGGCGCTGACGAACCACTACCAGCAGGCGGACACGGGCACCAAGATGATTCACATCGGCAAGAACACCCGGAGCACCATCGTCTCCAAGGGTATCTCCGCCGGACGGGGCCAGAACAGCTACCGCGGCCTGGTGCGCATCCAGAAGGGGGCCGACAACGCCCGCAACTTCTCCCAATGCGACTCCCTGCTGCTGGGTGACCGCTGCGGCGCGCACACCTTCCCGTACCTGGAGGTCCGCAACCCCACCGCCAAGGTGGAGCACGAGGCGTCGACCTCCAAGATAGGCGAGGACCAGATCTTCTACTGCAACCAGCGCGGGATCTCGACAGAAGATGCCGTGAGCATGATCGTGAACGGCTTCTGTAAGGAGGTCTTCCGCGAGCTGCCCATGGAGTTTGCTGTCGAAGCGCAGAAGCTGCTCGGCGTGAGCCTGGAAGGCAGCGTGGGGTAGTGATGCTGGGGCCTATGCGTCCAGCTAGACCATGTTTGGGCCGGGAGTTCTTTCCGCCGGGGGCATGCGATGGCAACAGTGGCAAGCAGTTCGGACCGGTACCTAGAGAGCGTTAAGCGCCTAGTTGAGCAGCACCGCGACCTGAAGGACGAGCCGCTGGTACTGGCCGTGTACTTCCGGAAGGACGGTGAACCCCACGTTCTGGAGGTGGTTCAGGGGTTCGGTCTTGACCAGGTGAATGAGGACGGGGAGCTGTTTCGTGTCGCCTTTGGCACCTCTCGCGCCTTTCCTCTGTACGAGAACGATAGCTTACATCTCATTCTGACCAACCCCAAGGAGATTCAGGTGGCCATCAACGAGGGCTGGGCCGATCTTGGGGATGTGCTGAGCGCGATCCGTGTTGGGGCTGCCACAGATGTCTTCGACGATGGCAGCGAGGACGCGCGCCGCATTTGGAAGGCGCTGTATGGATGAGGCCCGTGCGTTCTTCAGGCAAGCGCTCTCGGACCTAGGGACTGCTCAGCTGCTTGGTGGTCAGGAGGACGGCAGCCTTCGGTGCCAGTCCATATCGAAGTGCCAGCAGTGCGTTGAGAAGTCGCTGAAGTCGCTTGACAAAGCCCTGGCAGCGTCGGGGATCATCACTTGGCCCAGGAAACGGCGAGGGCACCCAGTGGCGGAGATCGCCAAGGATCTAATGGTAGAGAGTGGGCGTCTGTTGTCTGCACTTAGGCTGGCGCCAGCGGCAGACCCTGAGGATCTGATTGTGCTGGCGCTCAAGCGCCTTGAGGACGATTTGCCTACCATCGAGAAGCTTGACTGCCTCGTGCCTACTCAGAAGCTGGACTTCAGGGGGCTCGCGGCTCGCAACACAGAGTACCCTATCAGCGCGATGATCAGACCTGGTTGGCTCCCGCTGATGACGAGGCCTTCGAAGCAGCGGAGGAGCAGGAGTTCCTGGACTTCGGCGCCAGGTTCTGCGGAGGCATCAAGGAGCTAGTATCGGCCATTTCGCGTAGGCCTAGTTAGCAGTGCCCACGTCTGCCAGCGTCTGGCTTGTTGGTCGGGGAGTGATGAGGAGCAGAGACATGCTTGAGATCAGGAATCTGCACGCGCGGGTGGGGGACAACGAGATCCTGAAGGGCGTCAGCCTGACGGTGAGGGCTGGGGAGATACACGCCATCATGGGCCCCAACGGGTCCGGCAAGAGCACGCTGGCCGGGGTGCTCTCCGGGCGCGAGGACTACGAGGTCACCAGCGGGGAGGTCCTCTACGAGGGCAAGGACCTGCTGGAGCTCTCCCCGGAGGAGCGTGCCTGCGAGGGGCTGTTCCTGGCCTTCCAGTACCCGGTGGAGATCCCCGGCGTGGGAAACACCTACTTCCTTCGCGCGGCGCTTAACTCCATCCGCCGGTACCGGGGCGAGGAGGAGCTGGACGCCATGGACTTCCTGACGCTGGTCAAGAAGAAGGTGAAGCTCCTGGAGATGGACCCCAGCCTGCTGAACCGGCCCGTGAACGAGGGTTTCTCTGGCGGCGAGAAGAAGCGCAACGAGATCTTCCACATGGCTGTGCTGGAGCCCAAGCTTGCCATACTCGATGAGACCGACTCCGGCCTGGACATCGATGCCCTCCGCATCGTCGCCAACGGCGTCAACACCCTACGCAGCCCGGAGCGGGCGACGATCGTGGTCACTCACTACCAGCGGCTACTGGACTACATCGTGCCCGACTTCGTTCACGTGCTCTCCGACGGGCGCATCGTGAAGTCCGGCGGCAAGGATCTGGCTCTGGAGCTCGAGGACAGGGGCTACGGATGGCTGGAAGAGCACGCCGAGGAGCTGGCCAAGGTCTAGGTGCCCGCTCGTTGGGGTTGGCCGCGCCTTCCGCGCGCCGAGGAGAAACACTGGATGAGTGAAGCCACAGACGCCAGGGACCGTTACCTGTCGGAGTACGAGCAGCAGTCCGCGAGCTCCTTCGGCGCTCCGGTTGCCTGGCTCCGAAGGCTGCGGCAGGAGGCCGCGGAGATACTCCGCGACCAGGGGTTCCCCACCACGCGGGACGAGGAGTGGCGCTTCACCCCTCTGGCTCCACTGCTGTCGGTGCCCTTCGCCCGAGGCGAGTACTCGCCGAACGGCCTACGTCGCCCGGCGTTCGCGCCCCTCGGCTTCGAGGGACTGGACTGCCACGAGCTAGTCTTCGTGAACGGGCACCTGGCGGTGGGGCTCTCCAGCCTGGGCGATCTGCCGAAGGGCGTCACCGTGATGAGCCTGAAGCGGGCTCTGTCCGAGCGCCCGGAGGAGCTGGAGGAGCACCTGGGACGTGCGGTGGACCCCAAGGCCAACCCCTTCGTCGCCCTGAACACCAGCCTGAGCCAGGACGGCGCCTACATCCGGTTGGCGCGGGGGGTGCGGGTGCCGAAGCCGATTCACCTCCTCTTCGTCTCGGCGTCCCATGGTGAGCCGTCGGCTTCGCATCCCCGGGTGCTGGTGGTCGCCGATGAGGGCAGCCACGCCACTCTTTTGGAGAGCTACGGGGGACTGGGGGAGACTCCCTACTTCACCAACGCGGTGACAGAGGTAGTGGTGGCGCCGAACGCGCAGGTAGACCACGCCAAGATCCAGCGCGAGACCGAGGCGGCCTATCACGTGGCGACGCTTCAGGTGGCCCAGGCCGGCGACAGCACCTTCAGCTCGACCTCCATCTCCCTGGGCGGCGCGCTCACCCGCAACAACGTGAACGTGGTACTGGGGGGCGAGGGTATCGAGTCCAGCCTGAACGGGCTCTATATGGCTCGGGGGAGCCAGCTTGTGGACAACCACACGCTGATTGACCATGCCAAGCCGCACTGCAACAGCCACGAGTTCTACAAGGGCGTGCTTGACGACCGCTCTCGCGGGGTCTTCAACGGCAAGGTGTACGTTCGGCTGGATGCTCAGAAGACGGACGCCAAGCAGACGAACCAAAACCTGCTGCTTTCCGACGACGCCTCGGTGAACGCCAAGCCGCAGCTCGAGATCTTCGCGGACGACGTGAAGTGCACCCACGGCGCTACGGTGGGGCAGTTGGACGAGACGGCCGTCTTCTACCTTCGTACGCGGGGCATCGGCGAGGCCCAGGCGAGGAGCATCCTAACCTACGCCTTCGCCAACGAGATCGTGGAGCGCATCAAAGTGGAGCCGGTTCGCGCGGCACTGAGCGAGCTGCTGCTTAGCCGTGACCTGCACGGCGCGGTCGTGAGGCGGTAGGCTGGAATTGGGGCCGCGGGGCCACGAGGTCGCCGCACCGCACGGTCCTGTCATTGGAAGCAGGGACTAGATTGAATCGAGGTAGAGCCATGGACACAAAGAGCGAGGCATTGGCCACCGTTAGTCGGGGCCTGCCCTACTGCCCTCTGGAGCTGCCCGCCAGCATGACGGGCCTTGCCGATGATCGGCAGGCACCGGGGTCCGATGGCTCCGCCGGCTACGACGTTGCGCGCGTGCGGGAGGACTTCCCAATCCTCCGGCAGACCGTGCACGGCAAGCCGCTCGTCTACCTCGACAATGCCGCCACCACGCAGAAGCCCCGCCTCGTGATCGACGCCCTGCGGCGCTACTACGAGGAGGACAACGCGAACGTGCACCGCGGCGTGCACCTGCTCTCGGAGCGGGCCACCGATGCCTACGAGTGCGCCCGCTGCAAGATCCGCCGGTTCATCAACGCGGCCAGCAACCGAGAGGTCATCTTCGTGCGGGGCGCTACCGAGGGCATCAACTTGGTGGCCCAGACCTACGGGCGCGCGCAGGTGGGGGAGGGCGACGAGGTCCTCATCACCGGTATGGAGCATCACTCCAACATCGTGCCCTGGCAGATGCTCTGCCAGGAGAAGGGCGCCCGCCTGCGGGTTGCTCCTCTGGATGATCGCGGCGAGGTGATCCCGGAGGAGTACCAGCGCCTCCTGGGGCCTCGCACCAAGATCGTGGGCCTCACGCATGTCTCCAACGCGCTGGGTACGGTGAACCCCATCCGAGAGATGGCCGCGCAGGCTCACGCCGCTGGAGCCGCCGTGCTGGTAGACGGCGCCCAGGCGGTGCCGCACATGCTCGTCGATGTGCGAGAGTTGGGCTGCGACTTCTACGCCTTCTCGGGCCACAAGATGTACGGTCCCACCGGCATCGGCGTGCTCTACGGCAGGGCCAACCTGCTGGAAGCGATGCCTCCCTACCAGGGCGGCGGCGACATGATCAGCTCCGTCACCTTCGAGAAGACCACCTACAACGTGCTGCCCTACAAGTTCGAGGCTGGAACGCCGGACATCGCCGGCACCGTGGGGCTGGGGGCGGCGGTCGACTATCTGCTGTCCCTGGGCATGGACTCGATCGCCCGGCATGAGGCGGAGCTCTTGCGCTACGCCACCGCGCGCTTCGCCGAGGTGCCGGATGTGCGGATGGTAGGCACCGCGCGTCACAAGGCCGGGGTGCTCTCCTTCGTGATGGAGGGTGTCCACCCCCATGACCTGGGCACCATCCTGGACCAGGAGGGGATCGCCATACGCACCGGCCACCACTGCGCCCAGCCTGTTATGGAGCGCTACGGTCTGGCGGCGACGGCGCGCGCTTCACTGGGACTCTACAACACGTTGGAGGAGATAGACGCCCTGGTAGGCGGTCTGGCGCGAGTGAGGGAGATCTTCCGCTGATGTCTGACCTAAGGGAGCTCTACCAGGAGGTGATCCTGGACCACAACCGCAGCCCGCACAACTTCCGGCAGATAGAGAACGCCACCCGCAAGGCTGAAGGCTACAACCCGCTCTGTGGCGACCGCCTCACTCTGTACCTCCGATTGGACAACGGGGTCATTCGAGATGTCGCCTTCCAGGGCTCCGGCTGCGCGATTTCCAAGGCCTCCGCGTCGCTGATGACGGACTCCCTCAAGGGTAAGAGTGTAGAGGAGGCGGAGGCGCTCTTCGAGCTCTTCCACGACATGGTCTCGCGGGATATGGACGCGGACTTCGATCCCGACGAGCTGGGGAAGCTCGCCGTCTTCCAGGGCGTCTGCGAGTTCCCAGCCCGTGTAAAGTGCGCCAGCCTCGCCTGGCACACCCTTAAGGCGGCCCTATCCAGCCAGGACCAGCCCGTCACCACCGAGTAGCCACGGGGCTGCGGCAACTACACATCACCACCAAGGCACCAAGAAGAGCAAGGAAGAGCTCACCACAGAGATACAGCGGGGCACAGAGAGAACCAAGCGTTGCCTTTCTTGGTGTCTTGGTGGTGGTGTTTCCTTGCCGCTCTCCAGTCCTTCTCTGTGTTTCTCTGTGCCCTCTGTGCCTCTGTGGTGAGGC
>DASXUI010000276.1:0-2236 GCA_036504955.1 Armatimonadota bacterium | reverse complement strand
CCTGGCAGCCGTGGCCCTGCTCTCTCTGTCACTGAGAAGGTACGAGGCCTAGTGCACCGGTCCCACCAACCCGGAGGGCGCCGCGCGGGCGCGCCGTCCTGAGGGGCGGAATCGACGGAGCACGGCCCCATACCCCGCGGCTCAGTGCCGGGCCAGAGTCGCCAGCGTCACTGCCCCCCACCCTCCGAGGCTCTTCCCCTACGACCCAACGACCTTACGACCCAACGACCAGAAAGAAAGGCCGGCGGCAACCGCCCCACGCGGTTGCCGCCGGCCCTCTTCGTGGCAGGAGCTACTTGGCGCTGGCGGTGATGCCAGGCCAGGTGTCCGTGCGGAAGGGCGAGGCGGGGAGCCCGGCGCCGTTGAAGAGGTTGCAGACCGGGTTGGCGGCCCAGGCGTAGCGCACCGCTACCGGCTCCGGCACGCGGGGCGAGGAGACCACCACGCTGTTGCCGTCGATCTCCGCGTCCGCCCACACGAACTTGTGGTCCGCGCCCGCCACGGCGAAGCCGGTTAGCTTCCCGCCCTTGGCTACCAGGCCGTCCTCCACGTGGTCGAAGCGCAGGCGGATCTTCCCGTCCTCGCGCTTCATGGAGCGGTACATCGGGCCGGAGTAGACGACCTTCTGCCCGTAGGTCTTCGCCAAGGCGGCCAGCGCCAGCCTACCCCCCACGTCCTGCTTGTTCTTCGGGTGGATGTCCAGTGCGTCGCCAATGTCGATGATGACGGCCATCCCGGCGTTCTTCACATCGTTAGCCGTCATGGTCTGGGCCTCGCGGAGCTCCGCCCAAGCGTCCTCGATGGGCTCGGTGGGTGAAGCCGTGAAGTTGGCAAGCTGAACGATGTAGAAGGGGAAGTCCCCCACGCCGAAGCGGGAGCGCCAATCCGCGATCATCGCCGGAAGCAGCCTTCGGTACTGGTAGGCACGTCCCGCGTTCGACTCGCCCTGGTACCAGATGGCCCCCTTGATGCCGAAGGGCACCAGCGGCGCGACCATGGCGTTGTAGAGCACCGTGACCACGTTGGGGTTGTTGGTGACCTCCTGCGGGAAGGGCGTGGTCTTGCTGAGGTCCGCGGACACCTTGTAGAGCCACGGACCCGCCAACGGAACTGAGTCGCCGCCTTCGGCCGTCAGGGCGAAGGCGGAAGGCTCTCCCAGAAGGCCCCCGTCGCCGCCCGTATCCAGAACGCGCACGGCGATCACGTTGCGGCCGGCCTTCAGAAGACCCTTCGGCACTGGGTAGCGGCGCGGGGTGGTGTAGACGCCGGTTTCTCCCACCTTCACGCCATTGACCCAGGTGACATCGATGTCGTCGATGTTGCCCAGGCTGAGGGCGAACTGCTTCGCCTCGGAGCCCGCCGGAAGGTCCACCTCCTTGCGGAACCAGACCACGCCGTCGAAGCCCGGCAGCCCCGCCTTCTCCCAGGCGCCGGGAACGTCCATGCTCTTCCAGTCGAAGGTGTCAAGGGAGGGCGACTCCCAGCGCTGGCCCGCACGGCTGCCGGCGTCGTTGCGGGCCCACCAGGCGCGGACCTGCCGCTGGTAGCTGGCGACTCCGCCCTCCTGGGACGCTTCCATGCGGCGGACCTGCTCCAGAGCTGGGTCGAAGTCCTTGAGAGAGGCGAGTCCTTCGGCGCTGGTCCAGGCCTCGGCAACGGTGCCGCCCCAGGAGGTGTGGATGAGGCCGATGGGAACCTTCAGCTCCTGGTACAGCTTGCGCCCGAAGTAGTAGCCTACGGCAGAGAAGCTGCTCCACTCGGCCTTGCCGATGGTCTTGGGTCCGCAGACCAGCCACTGGCCCACGGGGGTATCGAGTGGCTTCAGGGCGATGGCCTTGGTCACGGTGTAGAGGCGGATCATCGGATAGTCGGAGGCGGCGATCTCCTGCTCCGCGTTCGCGGCGGCGCCGATGCCCATCTCCATGTTGCTCTGGCCCGAGCAGATCCACACGTCCCCGGCAAGCACGTTCTCCAGGGTGACGTCCTTGGGGCCAGAGATGGTAAGGGTGTAAGGGCCGCCGGCCTTCAGCGGGCCGACCTTCGCCATCCACTTGCCGTCGGCATCCGCCACCGCGCTGGCCTTCTTGCCGGCCACGGTCACGGTCACCTTGTCGCCGGGCGTGGTCCAACCCCAGATGGGGGCCTTCACGCCTCGCTGGAGCACCATGTTGCTGGTAAAGAGGGGGCTAAGGAAGGGACGGACGGGTGTGGTCTGCGCGAGCAATACCGTGGAGGC
>DASXUI010000275.1:0-8121 GCA_036504955.1 Armatimonadota bacterium | reverse complement strand
CTGAGGGCCACACCTGTATGGCGGCGCTGGAGGCCGGTGAGGTTCTGGACGCGGCCCGAGGCCTTCTGACGCTGTAGGCAGGCGCCAGGCACGATGAGTGCCCTGCTGGACAAGCTAGGGGCCGCGCCTCTATGACTCCTGTCATATTGGAAGGCCCTCTGACGGCGCTATCTTGTGGGTGTAGCCGCTGAGCCATAGCGACGCGGGCTGAGGCCCTTCGTCGGATCACCCTCGGTGAGGAATCTCACAAGTGCATCCACGATCCGGTATCGAGGCAAGGGCTACCGGAGCCTTGGAGGCTCTTCAGACAGACACTAGCTTTCTTGGGCCGGACTGCTGGGCGCCGGTTCCCTACACGTTAGGAAGGTACCCTCTCCCATGTTCTGTTACCAGTGCGAGCAGACGGCTAAGGGCACGGGCTGCACCCTTCTCTCCAACTGCGGCAAGGACCCCTCCACGGCCGCCCTTCAGGACCTGCTGGTCCACGTCACGAAGGGCATCGCCAGGTACGCTCACCGGTCCAGGGAGCTCGGCGTATCGAACCGCGAGATCGATGTCTTCACCCTTGAGGCGCTCTTCGCGACCGTCACCAACGTCGACTTCGACCCTGAGCGGCTTCAGGCCACTCTCCTGCGCGCCAAGGAGCTGCTGGACGAGGCCCGAGGCCAGTACACCTCCGCCTGCGCCTCCGCCGGCAAGACCCCCGAGTCCCTGAACGGCCCCTGCGCCTGGGTGCCCGCCGATACGCTCCAGGGCTTGATCGAGCAGGGCGAGTCCGTATCCATCGAGGACCGCCGCCGGGAGTACGGCGAGGACGTCTCGGGCCTTCAGGAGCTGCTCACCTACGGACTGAAGGGCGCCGCCGCCTACGCCGACCACGCCCTTGTTCTGGGCAAGGAGGACCCCGAGCTCTTCGCCGCCTTCCACCAGCTCCTGGACTACCTGGCCTCCGGCGAGCACACCGTGGACGGTCTCCTCAGTGCCTGCCTTCGGACTGGAGAGCTGAACCTCAAGGTGATGGCGCTCCTGGACTCGGCCAACACGGACGCCTACGGCCACCCCACCCCTACCCCCGTTCGCACTACCCCCGTGAAGGGCAAGGCGATCCTCGTGTCCGGCCACGATCTCAAGGACCTCGAGCTACTCCTAGAGCAGACCGAAGGTAAGGGCGTCAACGTCTACACCCACGGCGAGATGCTGCCCGCCCACGGCTACCCTGAGTTGAAGAAGCACGCACATCTGGTCGGCAACTACGGTGGTGCCTGGCAGGTCCAGGGTCGCGAGTTCTCGGAGTTCCCCGGCGCGATCCTGATGACGACCAACTGCATCCAGCAGCCCCGCGAGGCGTACCAGGACCGCATCTTCACCTCGGGACTGGTAGCCTGGCCGGGCGTAACCCATGTCGGTGACGGCAACTTCGCCCCAGTCATCGAGGCCGCCCTGGCCGCGCCGGGCTTCGAGCAGGACGAGCCTGAGGAGACCATCCTGGTCGGCTTCGGCCACAACGCCGTACTAGGCGTGGCGGACAAGGTGATCGACGCGGTTAAGTCCGGCGCCATCCGCCACTTCTTCCTCATCGGCGGCTGCGACGGCGCTCGAGTAGGCCGCAACTACTACACGGAGCTTGCCGAGTCCGTGCCCCAGGACTGCGTGGTCCTGACGCTTGCCTGCGGGAAGTACCGCTTCAACAAGCTGCAGTTCGGTGACATCGGCGGCATCCCGCGCTTGCTGGACATGGGGCAGTGCAACGACGCGTTTTCGGCCATCAAGGTGGCGTCCGCCCTGGCGGAGGCTTTCGAGTGCGGCGTCAACGACCTGCCGCTTTCCCTGGTGCTCTCCTGGTATGAGCAAAAGGCAGTCGCCATCCTGCTGACGCTGCTTCACTTAGGAATCAAGAACGTGCGCCTTGGCCCCACCCTCCCAGCCTTCGTGAGCCCAGCGGCCCTCCAGGTGCTGGTGGACAAGTTCAACATCATGCCTACCACCACCGCTCAGGACGACCTGTCGGCCATCCTCAACTAGGACAGCGGCCGGAAACTGCTTCACCACCAAGACACCAAGAGGGGCAAGGGAGGCTCAACCACAGAGGCACAGGGGGCACGGAGGGACACAGAGAAGGGCTCTGCTTAGGTTCCCTTGGTGCATCGCGCGCGAGCGCACGGCCGTCGTGTGCCCGCACGCGGCTTCTGGCGGCACAGTAGCTCTTGGTCGGTGGCCAGACAGCTGTCAGACTGACCACGCCGGGCTTGCCCTTCCGGCCTACATCCAGACGCCCCTTCGAGGCTCACAGCAGGCCTACGCAACCACGATGTGGTGGAAGCCGCGACCTCTCCAGCCCCGGAGGGGCGTCTCCATGTCAGCCGTGGGTAACACCCCATACGCGTTGACATAAGCAGTTCTGAACTCAGGAAGGAGCAAACAGCGACCGGCTGTAGTGGGTCTGAGCCCCGAGTGACCGTCGATGCTGAGCACGGACTGACCGTGCTAGCGCCTACTGCAGGTCACCGTTACCGATGGCTTGAGGCAAGCGTGTCCGGCCGCTGTCTGAGCTCAAACCCGCTTATGTCAACGCCTATGGGGTAACACCCACGGCGCTGCCCGCCACCCCTCCCCCGACGCTTACAGGGACCAGCCCGCGCGGCGGCGTAGAGGGGGAGTGGCGGCGACGCACACGGGCCGAACGGGAGGAGCAGGGGATGGCGGCTGAGGGGATCAGAGTCGGGGTCGTGGGGGCCGCGGGGAGAGGCGGCGGCTTCAAGGAGGCGCTTCAGACCAACGGCGCGGTGGTCACGGCGGTCTGCGACGTCCGGGAGGACCGCTTGGAGCAGAGCCGCCGGTGGCTGGGCGCCGACCATCAGTTCTTTGACTTCGGCGAGATGCTGGAGGGATGCGATCTCGAGGCCGTGGTCATCGCCACGCCCATGCCCCTGCACGTGCCGCAGTCCGTCGAGGCCCTGAAGCGCGGTATCCACGTCCTCTGCGAGGTTCCGGCCGCCGTATCGGTGGAGGAATGCCGTGAGCTGGCACGGGCCTGTCAGGGTTCCAGTGCCGTATACATGATGGCGGAGAACTACACGTACACCCGCCCCAACGTGCTCGTCCGCGAGCTGGCGAGCCGGGGACTCTTCGGCGACGTGTACTACGCCGAGGGCGAGTACCTACACGAGCTGAAGCAGCTGAACGAGGACACGCCCTGGCGCCGCAGGTGGCAAACGGGCATCGAGGGCATCACCTACGGCACTCACAGCCTCGGCCCCATCCTGCAGTGGATGCCCGGCGACCGGGTCACCCGCGTTAGCTGCGAGGGCAGCGGCCACCACTACAAGGACCCGCGCGGGGAGGAGTACCACCAGGACACGGCCGTGATGCTGTGCAAGACCGCTCGCGGTGCCCTGATCAAGATCCGGGTCGATATGCTCTCGGATCGCCCGCATGCCATGGCCAACTACCAGTTGCAGGGCACGGACGGCGTCTACGAGTCCAGCCGCGGCGGACCCGGCGACCGAGACCGGATCTGGCTGCGGGAGCTGAGCCAGGACATCCGCTGGCACGACCTCGATTCCCTCATGGGTCTGGACGCCCTGGCGCAGCGGTACCAGCCGGAGATCTGGCGCAACCCGCCGCCCGAGGCCCTGAGGGCGGGGCACGGCGGCGGCGACTTCTTCGAGGTACTGGACTTCACTCGGGCCATCCGGGACGAGGCCCACTGCCCCATCGGCATCCACGAGGCGCTGGACATAACCCTTCCCGGTCTCGTGTCTCAGCAGTCGGCCCTTCGAGGCGGCGCGTGGCTGGAGGTGCCCGACTCTCGCACCTGGGCCGCGGAGGAGCCCGCTCGTCCTCAGCTCCAGATGGTGTGGCCCCGCGAGCTGCTCTCGCGCCCACCCGAGGTCAGCCTGCCGGAAGCCTACGAGCTGCGCCAGTACTGCCCAGCCGACGAGGAAGCCTACATCCGCCTGATGGATGGAGCGGGATTCGGCGGCTGGGACCATGATCGCGTCTCGGACTGCCTTCGAATGATGGTTCCGGGGGGCTTCTTCGTGGTAGAGCATCGCCCAACGGGCGCCCTGGTCGCCACCGCGATGGCGAAGCACGGAGCCACCGAGCAACATCCCTTCGGGGGTGAGCTGAGTTGGGTCGCGGGAGACCCGGAGCACGGCGGGAAGGGGCTTGGGAGAGCCGTCTGCGCGGCGGTGACGCGACGCTTCCTACAGGCCGGTTACCAGGAGGTCTACCTGCTCACCGACGACTTCCGGCTGCCGGCGATCGCCGTCTACCTACGCCTGGGCTACCAGCCCCTGATGTACGCGGACGGGATGTACGAGCGGTGGGACGCTTTGAGGTCAGCGCTCTCAGTGAGGTGAGTCAGCGGCGCAGAACAACTTCACCACAAAGGCATCAGGACACCGGCTATGGCCGCAACTGGCCCAGTGGTCAGCCTTGGACCGCGACCGGCTGTGGCGTTGAGGTCCGGGCCATCACTCGGCCCACGGCCGCCATGGCGTCGTCCACGCTCAGGGCTCGCATGCAGTCGCGGTCCTCGCAGGTAGCGCTGCGAAGGCAGGGGGCGCAGGGGAAGGGCTTGCAGGCGATCTCTGCAGCCTCGTCCGCCAGGTGCTCGTAGGTGGTGGGTCCGAAGATGCCCACCAGCGGCGCTCTAACGGCCAAGGCGATCCAAAGCAAGCCGGTATCGACGGCCACCACCATCTCCGCGCGGCCCATCACGGCGGCCGCCTCGGTGAGGCTGGTGGCACCGGCCGCCAGAACCGGTGCGTGGCGCGCCAACTGGGCCACCCTCCGCTGCGAGTCCAAGTCCTTGGCGCTCCCCAGCATGACGCTCCGCAGGCCGTAGTCCTCGAAGAGCCGGTCCACCAGCCCTGCCACCTGCTCCTCCGGCCAGTGCTTGTGGTAGAAGGTCGTGGACATCGCCAGGGCCGCGAAGCGCTCGCCGGGCGCTCCCAACTCCGCCTCCAGATAGCGGGTTGCCGCCGCCTCGTCCTCCGTCGAGACCGGCACGAACAGCGAGGGGTCCGCCTCGTGCAGACCTAGCGGCCGTAGCAGGTCCATGTACTGCTGAGCCGCGCGCGTTCTGGGGGAACTGGGGGCCACCCGCTCGTTGATGAAGAGGTGCCCGCCCTCCCTGGCGTCCTGCCTCCCAATTCGCCGTGAAGCCCCGCTGAGCCACGTCAGCACGCCGCTCCGCAGAAGCCCCTGAAGGTCCATCGCCACGTCGAACCGCTCGCGCCGGAGGCCCCTGACGAACGCTCGCGCTTGCGAGGCCACACTGAGCCACTGCCCGGCCTTGATTTGGGCTAGCCCGTGCGCCTTGGGGAACTCAAGCACCTGATCCACGTAGGGACACGCCTCCACCAGCGGCCTAGCGGGCCCTTCAACGAGCCAAGAGACGCGCGACTCGGGGTACGCCTGCTTGAGGGCTCTGGCAACCGGCATGGACATCACCACGTCGCCGATGGAGCTCAGTTTCACGATGAGTATGGACCGGGGGGACTTCATAGGGTAGGCGTACCTAGGTCGGCGGCCGGGAATTGCTTCACCACGAAGACACCAAGACACCAAGGGAACCTAAGCTGGGTCGTTCCCTGTGTGCCTCCGCGACCTTTGCGTCTCTGGAGTGAAGCTCTCCTTGCCCCTCTTGGCGTCTTGGCGATCCAGTGGTGAAGTAGCTCCTGGCCGCGGGCAGAGCCGGCGGGTAGTTCCCTCATCGCGTGGCGCCCAGGCGCCGCGAGTTCTTAGAAGGCGGGGTAACCGAGCTTCAGCAGCATATCCTTGGGCTTCGGTTTGCCAAGAGCGGTCTTCTCGATGGCATCAACGAACACGATGTGGGCAGGCAGCTTGTGGATCGCGACGCGCTCCATCAGGTGGGCCCTAACGGCTTCCTCCGTGGGGTTGGCGCCAGGCTTCGGAACCAGCAGCGCCACGGGCTCCTGTCCGTGCTGCCCGCTCCGAATACGGCCCACCACTACGTCCACGCAGTCCTCGAAGTCCATCAGGGCGTTGACGATCTCGGCCGGGTAAACGTTCAGCCCGTTCACAAGGATCAGGTCGTCCTGGCGCCCGGAGACGTACACCCTTCCGTTGTCATCAATCGTCGCGCGGTCACCAGTGCTGAACCAGCGCTTCTCGGGCCCGCCAGCGATCGACCGACCAAAGAAGCGCTCGCCGGTCAGCTCCGCCTGGTTCAGGTAACCGGCACTAATGTTTGGGCCCGAGCACAACAAGGTGCCATCGCTCCCGGGTGGCAGGGGCTGACCCGTGTCATCGACGACCGCCACCTCAACGCCCTTCACTGGGGGTCCAACGCTTCCCGGAATAGACGGTTCCGTAAGCGTGCCCACGCAGAGCAGCGGCGAGGTCTCGGTCAGACCGTACCCCTGGTGGATAGCCTGATCGTAGATGGCTTCAAAGCGATCGGCCGTTACCTGTGGCAGTGGAGCGCCCCCAGAGATGGCCGCCCGAAGGTCCGGAAGCAGCCGCCCCCCGTCGCCGCCGCTCTTGCGCTGCATGGAGCCAAGCAGGTTCATCGCGCGATACATCTCAGGCACCAGCAGCAAGAACGCGACTCGCTCCTGGCGAAGCGCCGCGAACAGGGCCTTTGGGTTGAAACTCCCGGCGATTACCGACGAACCCCGAGTGGCCACCGGGATTGAGACGGCGGCCAGAACGCCGAAGGAGTGGCAGACGGGCAGCACCCCCGAGAACACCATCTCGCTTCGACTCATGCCAAAGACGTCGAAGGCAGCCCGCCCCTGCTCCGCGTTGGCCAGGAGATTCGCGTTGGTTAGAATGACCCCCTTGGGCAGCCCCGTTGTGCCGGAGGTGTAGATCAGCATCGCCAGGTCATCCGGCCTGGGCGGAGGGTCGCCACCCGCCATGGGGCTTCTCGGCAAGACCGGAGTCACCTTGAGTTCACTGTCCAGAACGCCCAGAGCCATGGTGAGGTTGCCGATCCGCTTCACGCTCTCCAACGCGTCCTGGGGCAGCAGGTGGGGGGTCAGCAGGAAGAGGTCGGGCTGGCAGTCGCGGATCAGCTTGGAGATCTCGGGCGGCCGGAAGAAAGGAGGTACGGGCACGAAACCCACGCCAAGCGACGATGCCGCGAATAGGGATATCAGGTACTCAAGGGAGTTGGGAGCCATCACGGCCAGGAGGTCGCCCTCCTCCAGTCCAGCAGCGCGAAGCCGCTGGGCGAGGAGCTCCGCCTGTGTCACGACCTCGGCGTAGCTCAACGCGACTCGGTCTCTGTCCACGGACACGAAGAGGGTGCTGTCCGGGCACTCGCGGGCCGCTGGGGCCAGAAGATCCTTGAACAGGGTTGGCATCGGGCTGGTGTGCTCTCCGGAGCGGAGGATCGTCACCCTCGATGGCCGCGCGAACCATCGGCAGGAGGGGCGAGGTTGGCGGATGGCTCTCACACAGACAGCGACTGCGAAGCGGCCCAAAGCGGACCGTGGAGCGGACGGCTCAGAGCCTTGTCTCCGGGCAACTGACGCCTGTCCCTTGGAGGCTGAGTGGATCGAAGGCCATCGCCATTCTACCATGGGCCCGCCGCCCAAGCTAGGCGGCGGGCCCATGGACAGGCAGCAATTGCCGGAGGCTTGCGGGGCAAGGCCGCGACCTCACCCCGCGCAACACGCCTACTGGCGCCCGCGCTATGCGCTGACCTCGGCCGTCTCGCGCATAGTCCGGGCGAATCCGGAGGCCTGAGGGTCACCGGGCTCCCGGAGTGAGAGCGTTAGGGCTTCGCAGTACCGGTGGACGGTCGCTTGGTCCGGGTGGCAGGTCGCACTAAGCGAGAGCGCGTTGGCGCGGCTCGGCGGGAGCCGCTGGACCTGAGTCCTGCTTCGGGCCGCCCCATTCCGGAGGGCTTGGCTCGCAGGGACGGGCGGACCCGGCGCGCGGGAGGGGCCGGTTTTTCCGGCCCAACCCTGGGCTTAGTGGGCACGTGACGCACTTGGGGCCTCGCCGGCTGAGTCTCAGTCGCCGACGGAACCGGCCTCGAGAGGATCTGCCTCTGCGCAATCATGGGCATCGCGATGCCGGCGCCCATCATGGCTGCCATGCCCATGCCCGCCATCACGCTGGGAAGGGCCCTCGGGTTGG
>DASXUI010000274.1:0-4542 GCA_036504955.1 Armatimonadota bacterium | reverse complement strand
TCGAGCTGGGCGGCTCGGCTGGGCAGGAGTGCCCTGAACTCCCCCGTTCCCTCTGGTCCTCCGCGCGCTTGGACCTGGACGGCCTGCGCCTGACGCTCCAGGTGGCTCACGCGGAGTTGGGAGAGACGCAGGGCCGCTGGGAGACGGGCCTCGAGCGCGGGATCGCCTACCTGGACGTGACCCTCTACCACGGCCCACAGCGCGAGGTCACCGCGGAGGATGCCGATCCGGCGCTGCTCGGCTTCGCGCTCGGCTTGGCCGCCGAAGACGAGGGCACCGACCCCATCACCGTTCGGACCCAGGGCAGTCTGCTCGAACTTGAGTGGCGCGGCCTGCGCCTGAGGGCTCCCCGTCGCGTGCCCGCCCCAAACTCCACCGGCGAGGCTTTGTGGGAGGAACGAGCCGCCGGGTGAGCGGGCCTCGGTGAGGGGGATGTGGGTAGTCGGGTGGCGCCGGAGATGTCATCTCCGGCTGACGTAGAGGCGCCCCACCGGGGCTTCACGCGGCCTGCGAAGCCCCAGAGTTGCGTATCTACAGCCCACCTCAGCCCCGGAGGGGCGCCTCTACGTCAGCCGTGGGTAACACTCACGGCGCCCCCCGGCGGCGATTGGCTCGCTCCTCGGAATCCGGCCCAGCCCTGTAGGCCCTTGCCCCCATCACTTCTCCAGCCGCACGTCCGCCCAGTCCACGGACCTGACCGAGTCGTCCCAGGGGGCATCGCCGAGCGCCTCAAGGCGAAGAGTCTTCACCCCGGATATGTCCACGCTCAAGTCCGCGGGTGGGGTATCCCACCGGAAGGGTTCGGAGCGGAAGAGCTCCTTGCCATCCCCCTTCACCACGAACCGGACGCTCAGCCCTGGTTTGGCCGAGGCCGCCTGGTCTCCGGGCTCCAGACCGATCACTCCTCGTAGGCGCTTCCAGCCGCCACCCTCCAGGTCGTACTCCGCGATGGCATCGTTCCGCTGCTCCGCGAGCACCCCAAGGCCGTGCGAATAGGTCTTGCCGCCCAGCAGTAAGGGCCGGCCTGTCCAGCCGCGGCCCCGCATGGCCGAAACGAAAGGACCCTCCGCCAGCGTCTCCAGCACCGTGTCCAGGTAGAGGCTGGAGTCCTTGACGCGGGTGTCCACCTGGGTCGGCGTGTTGCGGATGGGCGCCTGGGCTCTGGCCGCCGAGTCACCCCGGTCCAGCAGGGCGTCGCTCACGCGCCAGCTCTTGTCGAACAAGCCCGAGGCGATGCACACGCGGGCGGCACCCTGGGCGTCTGGCTCAGGGGGCACCCGGCCGTCAGAGATTCGGAAGTCGAGGCGGTCGGGCATTCGGTCCAGATGAAACATGCCCCTGGGCGAGGTAGCCGCGTTCAGAAGGACGTAGCGCCGGGGGTTCAGCGGGTTGGGGTAGAGCACCTGAACGGCCGAGTCCGGCGCCTCGAAGGTGCGGCCGTCCAGAACGACCTGCTTCCCCTCGAGCTTCAGGGGCAGCCGGTCCATCAGCTTGCGGGTAACCAGGTTGTCCTCCGGCCCGCCGAAGAGGATCAGGCTGTAGCTCTGCTGGTCAGCCTCTGGGATCTCGCTGTCCAGGTAGAGGCGGGGCCGGAACTTCTGCCAGGTCTCCCAGGAGCGGACGAAATCCTCCGCCTTCCGCTTGCAGAGGAGGCGCATCAGGGGATCCTTGGACGTGGTACCCACCACCAGGGCGAAGGGCGTGTTCATGCCTTCGCCCCAGGGGCCCTCCAGGCCGGGGTGCTTCACCAGGGGGGCCGGAACGTAGCCCGGGTCCCGAAGGGTGGCCGTGCCGTCCTGAAGCGTCACCTCGAAAGGCTTCCCATTCCAGGAGACCAGCAGCGGCTTGGCGGGGTCCACCAGGGCGGTGCCAGGGGATAGGGTCACCTCCAGGGCGTTGCGGGTATCCAGGCGGAGGATATTGGGCGCGGTGATCTCCGCCTCCGCCAGGATGAACTGGTAGGGGTCGTCCCGCTGCGTCACGCGGAGCCAGTGCGCCGAGGCCGTCTTCAGCTCGCCGGAGTGAATGCGGACCTTCCGAGGCTGCGACACGCGCTTGTGGGCAAGAAACCAGCGCATCAGCTCGTCCTCGTTGTTGAGCGCGGCGTGCCCCTTGCCGGGCACTTCCCAGTAGCGGAGCTCGTACCCCCAGCGCTGAAGCATGCGCACCGCATAGCGCGAGAAGTCGGTGGGTACCACCTCATCCGCGTCGCCGTGCGCGACGAAAATGGGCGTAGTCAGCAGGCACTCCGCCAGGGCGAAGGAGCTCTCCACCTCCCTCAGGAACCGCTCCCGAGGTGTGAGCCTCGCGAGCTGGTCCTCGGTCAGCTCTACGTGGTAGTCCCAGCCGCCGTAGATGGGGCCGATGGCGGCGAAGATCTCCGGGTGCCGCGTGCCGACGTGCCACGTTCCCCCGCCGCCCATGGAGTAGCCGTAGAGGTAGACGCGGTCGTCGTCGATGGAGAAGCGCTGCTTGGCGAGTTCGACGCACCGCAGCACATCGCGCTCTCCAATGCCCAGGTAGCTGGTGTTCCCGCGCCCGTGGGGCTCAATCTGGATCACCTGGTGCCGGTCCATGAGCGGGTTGTGCCGGGTGGTCACCGACCACCACCGGATGTAGGGTGGGTTGTCGCCGTTGTAGCCGTGCAGGTTCACCACCAGGGGCCATCGCCGGGCAGGGTCATAGCCAGCAGGGAGGTAGGCGCGGCAGAACTGGGTGGAGCCGTCGGTCTCGTCGCGGTAGGCGAGGCGAACGAAGCCGCAGCCGCCCGGGCGAGCGCCGCCGGCTTCGGCATCCAGCTCCGCTACCTCCATCAGCGCGGCGTGGACGGCGGCGAAGGCGGAGGCGCCCAGAGCCTGGGTGGCGCCTGTCTGGCCCGAGAGCTGGTCACGAACCAGGTCGGCCAGCATCGCTCTCTGGTCCTGTATGGGTCCGCCACCACGGGCAGGCCGGGTGTCGGCAAGCCCCCTGGCGGCGGCCAGGATGTCGCCCTTGTACCAGGGAAGGTAGACCACCTGACGCTCGCCCAGAGGCGAGGTCGCGCGGAGACGCACCTCGTAGGGGCCGTCTCTCCAAGCGTGGGTGTCCATCGACACCACGGATCCGCGCGGCACCGTGTAGGTCCCCAGGGCGGCGCCCCCAGGCGCCAGCACCTCCACGCAGACCTTGTCGGTTGCCTTCTTGGGATCGGCCCGGTCCGAGAGCACCCTCAGAGTTCCGGCCGTGCGGTCCCCGTTGAGCAGCGAGGGTGACAGGGCCTCCCCGCCCCTGCGCCTCGGGTCCAGGAACCGCAGGTAGAAGCCCCAGCCGCCCGTGCCCTGGTCCACCTTCACCAACAGCGTGTTGTCGCCCCGGCGGAGGGCAACCTCCACCTGATCCTCGTCCGGCACCGCCGCCCGGGCGATCGCGTGGTCCAGGACCAGGTCCCCGTTGAGCCACACCCGCACGCCGTCGTCGCTGCCGACGGAGAGGAGTGCCTTCTCCTCCTTCTTCCGGCTGACGCTGGTGTAGGCGTAGGCGACGGCGTTGGTTACGGGGCGCGGCGGGAGCAGCTTCTGGAAGTCGATCAGGTCCTGGTCGGCCCCTAGCTTGGTCCACCGGGCTTCGGTGCCATCGGGGCGCCTGTGGGCCATTCCCTCGGTGGGGGTGATCTTCGCCTCCCCACCGTGCTCCTTCAGGTAGTCGGTCGCCAGCCCGGCGCCGGTTCCCGGCGGGTTGGGAAACTCCCCGCAGAGGAGCCACTGTTTGAGGTACCCACCGGAATCCGGCACCCAGGGCAACCTCATCGCCTCCTTGAGGCGCGGGGTGGGGGCACTTGGGGGCTGGGCGGCCATCGGCCCCGGGGTCAGGGTGAACACCACGAACACGGCACAGGCAAGCGTGCGGCACTGCGGGCCCTTGGGTCTCATGAGTCCTCTCCATCTCAGAGCCGGGCGCGTGGTCCCCGTTCAGCGCAGGGCGCGCCCAGGGACTTCACGGCCACGGGTTGGGGGCACTGCGCGACATCGGGAGCTGGGCCGCCGGAGGCCGATAAGGTGATGGCGATTCCCCCATGTCGGTTGCCTGGCAGCCTGATCGGTGACCGATTCGAGGCCCGGGCAGCTTCACCTCTTGGCGGCGGGAGAGGGGCTCGTGGCCGGCCGGGACCCGGATCGGGGAGCGGCGGATGGCGCCTGTTTGAGGCCCAGAAGTGGTGAAGGCGGGCGCCCTGTAGGCCGTCTGCGACCTCACTATCGCCCGCTCTTCAGGTTGTTACTGGTCAGCGTGCACGCGATAGCGCCGTGCTTCCTCAAGATGGGAGGCGAACCCGTCGATAGCTCTAGCGGGCCGCAGTCAGAGCCCCTTGGGTGACCCCTACACAGTGTGGTGATCGCTCCCACGCGTCGACAGGCGTAAGCGGTTCGCCGCCCCCGCCAACTCGTGCCGCTGGGCCCCGCGTGCCAGCCGGCCCCAACCTAGCTCCTCGGCCGGGCCCCCCAAATGCAGTCAAGGAGAAGCTCGTATGATTGATAGGATCAAGAAGCTGAAGCTGGGAGCTAAGCT
>DASXUI010000273.1:0-3099 GCA_036504955.1 Armatimonadota bacterium | reverse complement strand
CTTGGGGTCCTCCGACGGTTTGGCGCCGGGCTGCTTAGGGTTGCCAGCCGTGCGCGCCTGGCTGTCTACGTACTTCATCCAGTCCTGCAGGCTTCTCATCGGTCCCCCACCCAGGTATCCCCACTCCGCGCGAAGGCGGTTGAAGGGCAAGCGCTTGCCCACAGACGGCCACAGGGGTGCCTGGGCGCCGTGCGTGGGGCGCCCGATGGACGTCAGGGCAGAATAAGCATGGCGTCACCGAAGCTGTAGAAGCGATACCGCTGCTCCACTGCCTCGCGATAGGCCTTGAGGATCGTTTCGCGTCCCGCCAGCGCGCTCACCATCACCAACAGGGTTGAGCCCGGCAGGTGGAAGTTGGTGACCAACGCATCGACCGCCTGGAACCGGAAACCTGGCCGGATGAAGAGCCGCGTCGAGTCCCTGCCGGGACGAACTTGGTGGTGTCCCAGCGCCGAGGACTCCAGGGCGCGAACCGATGTGGTGCCGACTGCCACCACTCTGCCCCCTGCGTCGCGGATTGCCTCGGCCGCCTGCTCGGGAACCTCATAGGCTTCCGAGTGCATGGTGTGGGCTTCCAGGTTCTCCACCTTGATAGGGCGGAAGGTATCCAGGCCTATATGTAGTGTTATACGGTACAAGGGGATGCCCTTCCGGTGCAAGTCCTCCAGGAGCCTGGGTGTGAAATGCAGTCCGGCCGTGGGCGCCGCCGCCGACCCCATCTCTCGCGAGTAGATGGTCTGGTAGCGTTCGGGGTCACTCAGCCTGGTATGGATATAGGGAGGCAGCGGCATCTGCCCGGCTCTGAGGAGCGCCTCCTCCAGTGGAAGGTCGCTGTGCAGGGACACCAGGCGCCCGCCGAACTCAGTGCGCTCGCCGATGACCAGGTCCAGGCTCCCCCCGTCCGCGTGAACCAGGGTGCCGGGCGGCACGCGCTTGCCCGGGAACACCAGCGCCTCCCAGTCGCCCGCCGGCTGTGGTCTAAGGAGCAGCACCTCCACGCGCCCTCCTGTCGCCTTGTGGCCCAGGATTCGGGCAGGCACGACCCTCGAATCGTTCCCCACCAGAATGTCCCCTGGGTTCAGGTACTCCGGAAGGTCCGTGAAGCGGCGGTGCTCCATCTCGCCCGAGGAGGCGTGGAGCACCAGCAGCCGCGAGCTGTCCCGAGGCTCCACCGGGTCTTGCGCGATCAGCTCCTTGGGGAGCTCATACTGGTAGTCGGAAAGCTGCATTGGGAGGTCGGTCATCTGGTCTAGGACTCCGTAGGGGCGCTGTCCGGTAGCCTTCCGCACGGCCCAGGGCCCTCACCGGTACCCGTCGCTCGCCGATGGCAGGTGATGCCACGCACAGGATTGGGGGCGGCCATGCCTGGCGCTTCGGAGGGAAGCTCGATGGGGGCTACGATCTGAGCTTGGAGATCACCCAGAGGAGGAGGCTCAGGAGAACGCTGAGGGCCAGGGACGTGGCGATTGGGAAGTAGAAGCTCCAGTTGCCCCTCTGTACGTGGAGGTCGCCGGGCAGGAGGCCTCCCGCGCGGCCCGCATAGCGCTCACCAGCCCACAGCAGCAGGCCCAGCACGCACAGCATCAGGCCGGCGCCGACCAGGAGCTTACCCATCTCAGGCCTTTGGCTTCAGGGTCCCCGCTCCCTTGCCTTGGCGCAAGGCGGTGCGCATGGAGGAGGCGGCCTCCTGGAGTAGATCGGTCGCGAACTGGAGGTCGGCGGTAGGGCCGCCCTCCAGGGACTTGATCAGGTCGTAGGCACCCTGGCTCCATAGCTTGCAGGCGAGATCCCTCGTCTGGGCCGTGGCATTGCCATCATCCGGCCCCTCACTCTGCAGGCGGTCGGCGATGACCAGTGACTCCTGGGCGGCACGGTAGAGGTCCCCGCGAACGCCCTTGCCGGAAGCCAGGCGGTCCAGAGCGGAGGCGGTGTCATTGAGCGCCTCGAGGCACTCGAGGTCGACCCGCGGCCTGGGCGCTCCGGTACGGAGCATGGCCAGAATCAGTGACGCCCTTTCGACCACCGCCTCGCTGTAGCGCTCGAGTTGCTGCAGGGAGCGCGCGGCGATGCGGTGGAGTCCCACGTCATCCGGCGCGTCGCGGAGTGCCCTGCGAGCGGTTTCAAAGGCCGACGACCAGTCGCCCTGCCGGTACTGGATCTGGGCTACATAGTGCCAGGCCTCCGGCCGGTCGCGAACCAGGTCGAAGTACTCCAGCGCTCGCCGATTCCGTCCCGCCGCGAAGTGGATCTGACCCAACAGCAGGTCGCGCTCCGGGTCCTCAACGCCCGTCTTCTCGGCCCTCTCCGCCAAGGTCCGCGCCTCTTCGACGTGTCCTTGCCGCAGGCTCAGAGCCGCCAGGTCCGCTAGGGCGAGTGCGTTGCTCTTCTCCTCACGCAAAACAGTCCTGAGGACCTCGGTGGCCTCGTCGTCATGGCCCGAGAGTCTCAGGGCGCGTCCCAACAGGGCGCGGTAGGGGGTGGAGTAGGGGGTGAGAGCCACGGCGCGCCGCAGGTAAGGGAGTGCCTCCTGGGCGCGGCCCTGCTTGAGCCAGGCCGATCCTCGGTCTGTCCAGGCCTGCGCGGCGGGCACGTCTGCTTGCGCGGCAAGTTGCTCGCGGACGGCGTCAGCGGGCGATCCTTCCGGCAAAGAAGTGGATCGGGCGGTATCGGTTCGCACCAGGGTCCAACTTGGAGGGGCATCAGCCTTGAGCGCTGTGCTCTCCGGGGCACGCGCCACGAGCCAGTCGGCTCCAAGGATCAGCCCCAGAGCCGCCAGAGACTCCGCCGAGGCGGCCCCGAGCTGGTCCGGCCGTAGGTCGCCGGCCTTCAGGCGCTCGACCACCGCCGCGGACGCAGGGGTTAGGGGCGTGACCTGGAGGTTCGGGAGAGCGGAGCGCAGCGCGGGCAGGAGCGCGTCAGGCGCCTCGGCTCCGGAAGCGGGGGGTCTGGCCGGGCGCTGCCACACGATCAGAAGCTGACGGGCGAGGCTTGCTTGGGCGGGAACTAGGAGGAGCCCCAGCCCCAGAAGGATGAGTCGGGAGGCCCTACTGATCACTGCCTCGATTCCGCTAGCCGGCGCATCGCCTCGATGGTGTCGAG
>DASXUI010000272.1:0-2129 GCA_036504955.1 Armatimonadota bacterium | reverse complement strand
AGCGCCCTCAGGTCCTCAGCCGGTCCCGCCCCTGGTGCTCAAGGGCGCCGTGATCAGTGGCAGGGTCTCCAGGAGCTCAGGGTCGCTGGCCCTCTGCAAGGTGGGAAGCGTGTCGGGGAGCTTCGGTGTGCTGGTCCGAGTACCAGAGACGTCGGTCCGGTTGGGTCTCGTCACCGCGCGAGGTTACGACGGCCCGAGCCGCCACTACACCTGTGAGGATGCGCGCGGCATGGTTCGCCGCGAGAGCCCGCTGCTAGCTCTGTCGGCCGTCTTCTACGACACGCGCTCCAAGGGGCTCATCGCTCCGGCCTTCAGTGAAGGTCGGGTGCTCATGCGGAATCCAACGGTTGGGACCGTGGTGACCTGGGGCGGCACGGGTCTGGAGTTCCATGACAGGGGCGCCGCGATGAGTGGGGCCGCCAGTGTTGCCTTTGCCGGCGTAGGGCCTCGGATTCTGCGGGGAGGGAAGCCCGTGGCGTCACCCCCTTCAGAGGGGATGCCCAACGTGCCCGCCTACGCCACTCGACGTGTGGTCCTGGGTCGCGACGGGGCCGGGAACGTGTGCTTCGGCGTGGTCCGTGCCGGCATCACGATCCCCGTGGCGGCGGCCATCGCCAAGCGACACGGCCTGATCGATGCCGTGCTGCTGGACGGCGGTCGAAGCGCCACCTTCTACCTTAGGAGCTTGGGATTTGTGGTTCGCCACACGGTGGATCGACCCGCCACTAACCTGCTGATGGTGTGGGCTCGGCGGCCGAACCTCCATCCGAAGGTGGAGGTACTTCCTTGGTGGGAGGGTAAACAAAAGCCCGCCTAGGACCGTCTAACCACCGAGGGAGCGAGTGTTTCGCCCGAGGTGGCGCCTTCGTGGCGCCCGCGGCCCCTCTCCGCAGGCCTGCCGGTCTGCTGCCCGGCCCGGCCATGTACCAGTTTCGCGCGGCTCCGCGCGCCTCCGAGGCTGACCCCACTGGGGCCGAGCCTCAGCGCGCGGGGCCGCCTCAGGCCGCGCCATCGGCCAGGCGCGCGCGGCGAACGGGCGCGCTGCGCGCGCCAGTCATTGAGTCCCTGCGCTAGGGCCACCTCCCACCTAGTATCGATGTGAAGCCCCACTCCCCCGGCCGGCCTGGAGGGTGCCGAGGGGGAGCGCTGTGCCGCAACCTGGTGCCGTTTCTGGGCGCCCACTGATTTCGGAGACCCCAGTTGAGACTCCCTCTGCAGGTCCCCCGCGCTGGGGCAGTGCTCACTGCCGCTGTGTTGGGCTTAGTGGTATCCTCATGTCCCGCGGCGGAAGCCCCCCCGGCTCCGCCCCCCGAGAAGGGGGCCCCCGCCTCCGAACCCACGACCGTCCCCGCCTCCTCGGATGCGGCCAGCAGCGCCAAGGAGGACGCCAAGGCCGACGCACCCACTGAAGGCAAAGGCACCGTCACTGATGTGAAGCCCGCCGACTCGGGTGCCCAGCCGGCCGGCAAGCCGGCGCCCGTTACCCCCGCCGAGGGCCAACCCAAGGAGGGTGGAAAGGACGCCACTCCGGCCTCTCCAGACGGCAAGGGCGTGCAGCTCCAGATTCGGCATGATGGGTCCGCAACCAAGGCTTCGACGCCCCCTAAGTCAGCGACTAAGCCGAAGCCGAAGGCGCCCCAGAAGCCAGACCTCAAGAAGATCCTGGGCCGACTGCCCGGTGAGACGCTGTCTCTGAACCTCCGCGCCGTGGATATCGACAGCGTGCTGCTGGTTTACAGCGTCGCGTCGGGCCAGACCATCCTCAAGGACCCTGGGCTTACCGGCCCCATCACCCTCATCAATGGCAAGAAGGTGCCTCTGCTCCAAGCCTTCCAGATTCTGGAGGTCGTGCTGAACAGCAAGGGCTTCACCATCACCCGTGAGGGGCCTGTGCTGAGGGTCGTGCCCAAGGCGCCCGCCAGCCCTCCTCCAGGGGCGCAGGTCAGCAGTGCTCCTCCCAAAGCAGAGGAGAAGAAAGAGGAGAAGAAGGAGGAAGAGGCCGAGTCCATCACAAAGACTCGCCAGCTCGAGTATGCCAACGCGATGGACGTCTCCCGGATGGTCAACGAGCTCTTCCGGGAGTCCGGACAGCCCGGGCAGCCCGGCCAGCCGGGGCAGCCTGGCCAGCC
>DASXUI010000271.1:0-5672 GCA_036504955.1 Armatimonadota bacterium | reverse complement strand
GGACGTCGATGGCAACGGCAGCGTTGGGCTGGAGGACGCCCTTCTGGTGCTCCGCTACTGCCTTGACCTGAGCTCCCTGACTCCTGACGAGATCCAGGCCGCCGACGCCAACGGCGACGGGGTCGTCTCGATAGCGGATGTGGTGCTGGTGCTCCGCCGGGCAGTCCTGGGGACCAGTATCTGACGGGCTTCGCCCCTAGGCGACCGAGTGTATGGACAGGCGCCTCTTTGACAGGCGCCAGGGTCTGAGCAAGCCGGCGAACCCAGCTAGACCCAAGGTGTCTTGCCGGACACCACGGATAGCCCTTCTCTAAGAGGGTTGCTGGGGAGCGGGCTCCTTCTGGGACCTCCTCCTGGAAACGTGAACGGGGTATCCTCTGCCGCGAGGATACCCCGTTCGCGCGTCTGGGCTGAGGGCGGGTCGTAGGGTCGTAGGGTCGTTGGGTCGTTGGGGAAGGGCGTGGAGGGTGGGGGCTGGGACCCGTCGGACGGGTCGGACCGGTCGGACGGTGAGGGCCCTCCGGAGGGATCTGGTGGCATCGTGGGGCACCGGTGCCTGGGGGCGGTCCGCCCGGCGGGGAATCGCCGGGCGCCGATGCGCGGCTCTGCCGCTGCGGTGCCCCCAAGGCCATCACCGTCCGACGGGTCCCAGGCCTCCGCCCCCACGACGTGCCCCTGCATTCGCCCCTCAGCACCCTGAAGGAACCGGTCGCCTGGCGCGGAAGGGGGGGTGTAGGAGTCGCCGTAGGGTCCCTCGGCTGCGGGACAGCTAGCGACCAAGCTCCTTCAGCAAAGCGAGGCCGGCATGCTTGAGTGCCCAGGGCCGCCAGATCCCCACTGGCTATCCGTTATCCCCAGACGGAGGGTCCTGCGCCGCTTCTCCGTGCGTGCTGTCCCCGCGTGTCAGTGCTATCAGCTCACCCGTGTTGTCGGGGCTCAGGGATCCCTGGCCGCCCCACAACACGCGGGCCTTCATGGAGTCCTCCGAGACGCGAAGCGCGCGAAGTTCGCCTCAGGGCGGTTGGCGCGATCTTCGGCGTCCATGACGCTTCGGCTGCCGCTTAGTTTCGGCGGTGCCAAACCGCGTCTCGGACCGTCTGACCTATCTCCTGCCGCTGCCCTCCCAACTGTCCGGCGCGGCGGGAAGCAGACTTCGGGCGCCACGCTCGGCGCCGGCTGGTGACTCGGCCGACCGCCCGTAGGGCGCCTTGCCTCTGGGCCCTTGGCTTGGGCCAGGAGGCGGGGCCGGCACCTTGGTGTATCGGCCGTGCAGTAGCGAGAAGGGATGATCGAGCATGAAGACAGGAAGGGTTCTCTTCGCCCTGCTGGTTCTTGGGCTGGTCCTGGGGATGTCCCAGGCGGCGAACGCCCAGGACGCTAAGTACAAGGCGGTCTACAGGGACGCCAACTTCTTCACGAACTGGAACACCCAGGAGATGGCCCAGGTGGTGGCGGACTACTTCGCCAGCAAGGGCTACGAGGTGCTGGACGAGCCGAAGCTGCGGCCCTGGCTGGACGCGCGCATCAAGGACCACGAGTCCTCCATCCTCATCAACTCCCACGACACGCTTCCGAACTCCGCCCTGGATCCCGTGGGCGATGCCCAGGCGCCGTCGCCGAACAACCCTGTCCGCCGCTACCTGCTGGCGGGTGGGCGCATCCTTAACTACGGCGACATCCCCTTCTACATCCACGCCGACGGGGCCAACCGCGCGGACGCCGGCTGGCAGGATGGCGGCGGCACCGTGATCCTGGGCCGCTCCACCAACAGCGGCACCTGGGACGTGAACGCGGCGCCTACCATCACTGACGACGGCAAGGCCTGGGGCCTCACCCAGAGCACCAACAGCACGCGGCCGGACAAGCCCTCCGACGTGGACGTTGTGCTGTCCGTGGACAAGAACGGAAACGCCTGCTCCTGGGTCCAGCGGTACACCAACATGCCTGGCAGGGGCCTCTTCATCCGGCTCTTCGACGTGAACCTCGCCACGGTGGACGCTCTGACCCCGGCACTGCTGGATGACATGAAGCGGGTGGCGGAGTACAACGAGCCGGGCACCGTGTTGACCGCGCTGGGCACTGGTATCGAGGGCACCGTTACCGCCATCGACGGCAAGCCGCTGGTGGGCAGCAACATCTTTGTGAAGGACGCCGACGGCAAGGCCCTGTGGGCCTCCACCGACTCCGCCGGCCACTACTTCGCCTTCGTGAAGCCGGGCAGCTACACCGTCACGGTGCCTGCCGATGGCGAGCAGGACCAGGGCGCGGCGCCCGTACCGATCGCGGCGGGAAACGTGGTGAAGCTGGACATCAAGATGAAGCCGCTTCCCTCCATGTCCCTCGCGACCGCTGACCTGACGGGTGGTGCGGCGTGGCACATTCTGCGCGCGGGCACCATCTACGACTTCTCTCCTGCTGCTCCGGACTTCAAGGAGACGGCTGACTGGGAGACCGTTGATGCCCCCTCGGACGCCAAGGTCGAGGCTCTGAACGGCGCCTACTACTGGTACCGCCTGAAACTCACCGTTCCGGCGGATTGGGCGACCAGTAAGCGCGGCCTGACGGTGGACAACTTCACCATCGAGGACAGCGATTGGACCTTCTTCAACGGCCACTTCGTGGGCAATATGAAGTGGGATGGCGCCGTGCGCAGCTACTACATCGCACCGGAGTGGGTGAACTTCGGGGGCGACAACTACCTGGTGATCAAGGGACAGCATGGCAACGCCACCGGCGGCATGACTGGCAAGGCCCCGGTTCTGCACGTTGCCAAGGACGCCCTGGGGGCGGTGCTCGTCAGCGCCAAGCAGACGGGGACCGGCATTCCCGCCCAGAGCGCCACCGTGGGCCTGACCAACGCGGCCGGTAAGGAGATCGCCACCGGCGTGGTACGCGAGGCGGGCTACGTGATGTTCCAGCAGGTCCCCGCCGGCAGCTACACCGTCACGCTGAAGACGGGCCCTGCCATCGCCAACGCGGCGCCGTTGACCTCCCCGGTGACGGTGGAGGCCAGCAAGGTCGCGGAGGTGACGCTGGCGTCCCAGACCATCACGCTGCTGAAGGGGGACGCGACCGCCTACGACGACGACTTCAGCGGCGCCACGCTCAACAGCAAGTGGACCAGCGTTGAGATCGGCGACGCGGGCGGCAGCAGCGCCAAGGTGGCGAACGGGCACCTGGTCATCTCCGCGGCGGGCTCCAACATCTACACCACCGTGGACAACTGCCACTTCGTCTACCAGAAGGTGAAGGGCGACTTCAGCGCCACGGTGAAGGTCGTCTCCGTGCCGGCCCTAGCCGTCCTCTCCAAGGCGGCGCTGGACATCCGGGCTGGGACCGAGACGGACGCCATCAACGCGCTCATCTACCAGTCACCGACCGAGGCCCAGCAGTACGGAGTCCGGTTCCAGTACCGGCCCACCAAGGGCGGCGATACGGCCGGCGGCGCGATCTTCTTCGACCAGCCGGGCACCGTCGCTCCCTGCTGGCTGAACCTGCGGCGGGTCGGCAAGACCGTCACCTCCTACTTCTCGCAGAACGGCACCGCGGCTCTGCTGCCGGACACCGCCACCAGCGTGGAGATGGCGAACCTTCCCGATGAGGTGATGGTCGGCCTTGCCTGGGCCTCGCGCGGGGAGATGGGCGACGCGGTGTTCGATGACTTCACCCTTCGGACGCTCACCACGACTCCGGCGGCTACCCCTGGCGACGTGACCGGCGACGGCAAGTTCAACATCACGGACGTGGTGGCAGGCCTGCGCGGCGTTGCCGGTCTTGCGACGCTGACCGACGCACAGAAGTCAGTGGCCGACGTGAACAAGGACGGCAAGTTCAACATCGCGGACGTGGTGCTGATGCTGCGCGTCCTGGCCGGCCTGACTACCTTCCCGTAGGAGACGGATCGTAAGGTCGTTGGGTCGTGGGGTCGTTGGGGAAGAGCCTCGGAGGGTGATCCTTGGTCCCTTCAGCAGAGGGACGCAAGGGACCAAAGGGACATAAGGGACCCAAGGTCCACCCTCTGAGGCCCTGCCCCCACGACCCTACGACCTTACGACCCTACGACCCTACGGCCCCACGACCCCACAACCCCACAACCCCACAACCCCACGACCCCACCACCCTACGACCGCCCCTCGGCGGTGCCGAGGGGGCCCAGACACAGGCACATGCGGTGGGTGAAGTCTCGGAAGCCCTGGCGCTCCCAGAAGGCTTGGGCGGGGACGTTGGCGCAGGAGACGTTCAGCGTGACCTGCCCCACACGGCATTCGCGGAACCAGTGGAGTAGGGACTGGCAGAGGGCGGTGCCAATGCCTCGGCGCCGGTAGGCGGTGGAGACGGCCAGATCGGAGATGTGGCCCACCTGCCGGTGGCCTAGGGAGCGCGGGCCGTCGCGGAGCTGCCCGATGGCGAAGCCGAGAAGGGGAGTACCGGGGGACTCCTCCGCCACCAACACGCAGGAGTCCCGAGACCTGAGGCACGAGCGGAGGTACCGAACGAAGGTGTCCAGGTCATCGGACAGCACGCCAAAGCGCGGGTCCATCTGTGAGTGCAGCTCGGCCATCGCCTGCCAGATGTCGCTGATGGCCGGCACGTCCTGAGCCCTGGCACGACGAAGGGTCATGTTGGGGTCCTGAGGGCGAGCCGAGGCGACCAAGGGAGCCTGGGGTCCCTGGGTCCCCAGCGGCGACGCTAGGGACCCGAGAGACCAGAGGAGCCCAGGTGCGGCTCGCGGTTAGGAACCCTTACACCGTAAGGTCAGCGGCTTCCTTTGGGTTCACGGCCGCGCCCCGGTGTTGACCGTAGTCCACCAGCTTGTTGATGGCCTGCAGGTAAGCCTTGGCGGAGGCGACGATGATGTCCAGTGCCGCTCCCCGTCCGGTGAAGAGGCGGCCGTTGTCCCGGAGCTTTACGGTGACCTCGGCCATCGCGTCCGTGCCGCCCGTGATGGACTTCACGGTGTAGTCCTCCAGCTCGTGGGGGACCTGCACCATAGCGTCCAGCGTCCGGAAGACGGCGTCCACAGAGCCGACGCCGATCTCCGCCGCCTGCACGGTGCCGTCGCCGTGCTTCAGCCGGATGGCGGCGGTGGGCATGCCCGGCAGGGCGCTGGTGACGGTCATCACGTCCAGCTTGTACTCCTCCGGGAAGGTGTGCACCTCGTCCGCGACCAGCGCCTCGATGTCCTCATCGAAGACCTGCTTCTTCTTGTCGCAGAGCTCCTTGAAGCGCTCGAAGGCGCGGGCCATCTCCTCGTCGCCGATCTCCAGCCCCAGCTCCTTCAGCCGGGCGTCAAAGGCGTGGCGACCGGAGTGCTTGCCCAGCACCAGCTTGTTGGAGACCAGCCCCACGCTGGCGGGATCCATGATCTCGTAGGTGCTGCGCTCTGCCAGGACTCCGTGTTGGTGGATGCCGGCCTCATGAGCGAAGGCGTTGCTGCCGACGATGGCCTTGTTCGGCTGGACCAGGATGCCGGTGATCTCGGAGACCATGCGGCTGGCGCGGATGATCTCTTCGGTCTTGATGCCGGTGGTGATCTGGTAGAGCTGAGGGCGGGTGCGCAGGGCCATCACGACCTCTTCCAATGCGCAGTTGCCGGCCCGCTCACCCAGGCCGTTGATGGTGCACTCGATCTGACGCGCGCCGGCCTGCACCGCCGCCAGTGAGTTGGCCAC
>DASXUI010000270.1:0-6171 GCA_036504955.1 Armatimonadota bacterium | reverse complement strand
CGGATCCACAGCGGCACACCCTCTGAGGCCCTTCCCCTACGACCCTACGACCTTACGACCTTACGACCCGCCCCTAAGAGGGGAGTCCGCTGAGGGGCCTGGACTTGCGGCTGGCGCGGAGGGCGTGACGGGGCTCAGGGCGGCCCGAGGAGGCAACGCGCGTCATCAGCAGCGACACCGCGCGGTGGAGCGCGGGGTCCGTGTCCTTCGCGCTGAAGTCTCCGGACACATAGACATCGGGCTCGACGCCGCGGCTGCCGATGTCCGTGCCGCGCGGGGTGTAGTAGTGGTGGGTGGTCACAAGCACGGCGGATCCATCCTTAAGCGGAGTGATGGTCTGTACGACCGCCTTACCGTAGGTACGCGTGCCGACGAGGAGGCCCGCGCGCGTGTCCTGGATCGCCCCGGCCACAATCTCGCTGGCGCTGGCACTGCCGTGGTCCACCAGCACCGCGAGGGGCATGGACGGCAGGTATCGCTTGCTGGGGACGGAGGGGATGTGCATCCGCTTCCCGTCGCGATCCTGTGTGAAGACCACGGTTCCAGAGGGGACGAAGCGGCTGGAGATGTCTATAGCCGACTCGAAGAGGCCACCCGGGTTCCCGCGAAGGTCGAGCACCAGCGCCCGCATCCCCGCCTTGCGTAGGCTCGCCAGTGCCTTCTCTATCTCGGAGTCGGAGTGCTTCCCGAAACTGTCTAGGGCCACCACACCCACGCCGCCAGGAGCCATACGGTATCGAACCGTGGGAACCTGGATGCGCTGCCGCACGAGGCTGACGGAGTAGAGGCGGCGCCCCCGGGCCCTACGGAGCCACAAGAGGACATGGGTGCCTTCCGGACCGCGAACCAGGTCCTGAGCACGGCTGGACACGGCATGGCTGCCGTCAAGGGCCACATCCCCGACCTTCACCAGGATGTCCTTGACCTTGACTCCGGCCCGAGCGGCGGAACCGCCTGGGCTAACGCTGGCAACCTCTGCCTCCCAGCGGTCGTTGGCGCGAATCCCGATCCCCACGCCTCCGAACTCGCCGCCACTCTCCTCCTGCATACGTCGCCACTCGTCAGGCTCCAGGAAACGCGTGTAGCGGTCGCCAAGGACTCCCAGCATACCCCGGACCGCCGCGTATGTCAGGTCCTGGTCAGACGGCCTGGCGCCATAGTAGGAGCCTCTGATCTCCTCCAGTACGCCCGCGAAGGTCTCATCGGGCGCCAGATCGGGTCCCGCGATGCTCTCCGGTACGCCTACCTCGGTCTCCGGGAGCGGCATCAGCATGGCCCACTGGGTCGGCCGTAGCGGCTTCTCTGTGGAGTGCTTGGGCGAGGTCGCGGTGGCTGGCGGGGGCGCCAGGGTTGCGACCAGGGCACAGAGCCCAGCCAGACGAGTCATCAGCTTCAAGGGTGTATGTCTCCCGGGTCGGTATGGGGCCTGGTGTCCCCCGGAGGCGCTGCCTTCGCTTCCTGTGATATAATCGGGCCATGCGATGGTGTCGGGTGACCCTGGTTCTGTGTGCGCTGCTCTGCCTACCCGCAGCCCTCAGGGCCCAGGAGGTCGAGACTCTACGCCTGACGGCCACTCAGGACATACTGCAGGCCAACGGATACAGCACCGCCTTCATCCTCGCGGAAGCCCGAGACCGCTCCGGCAACCTCGTGCCGGACGGCACAGAGGTACGGTTCACCACCACGCTAGGAACGATAGACCAGGTCGCGATGACGGTCGCGGGCACCGCGCGCGTCACCCTCCGAAGCTCCCCCACACCGGGCACCGCTTCCATCCTCGCCACCTCCGGCCGAGCTCAGCGCGAGATACGAGTCAACTTCCTCGCCGAGGGACAGGCTGCTCCACAGAGGCTAAGGGTCGTTGTCTGCGAAGGGGACTACCTGGCCTTCAGTGCCGACTACGGCGTTGTGGTCATCGACGGGAACGCTCGGGTGACCCTGGGAGACCTGAAGCTGCGAGCTGACCGTGCGCAGGTGGACATCCAGCGCAACGAGGTTCGCCTGGAAAGCAGGATTGGCGAGGATACGGTTGTCCTCACCGACGGCAAGACAACTCTGCACGCGAACCGGGCCGCGTATGACTGGCAGGTGAGAAGCGGCGTGATGAGTGGGGGCCCTGATGCCACCGGCCAGACTCCAGTCTCTTTCAGCGGTCCTACCCTCGCAAAGATCGGCCAAGCGGCTCCTGGCGAGGCCGACAGATACGCCTTCGTGGACTTAGACGAGACCGGCGTGTGGGTTGTTTCCAAGCGCATCGCCATCTTCCCCGGCCTGCGGATCCAGTTCAAGCGTGCGGAGTTTCGCCCGGCGGGGAAGAAGTTCCTAACGCTGCCCTACCACAGCCTGCCGCTCACCACCGGCTACTCCGAGGAGAACATCCTCAGCGTCGGGTCGGAGGGCCTCAGCCTCGATCTTCCACTCTATCTTAGCCTGAACGACAACTCCGCAAGCACCTTGCGCTTCGGGTACAACCAGCGGGAGGGCTCTCTGGGCGCCATCCGCAAGGGTTTCGGCCTGGACCTGCGCTACCGGACCTTCGGCTACGACCAGGATGGCGAGGTGATCAACCTCAGCCGGATCACATCCTCAGACTGGGGAGCCTGGTGGCGGCACACCGACCGCTCTTCGGGCCCCTGGCAGACCAACGGCTTCCTGGAGTTCCCCGACCACCGGGATCTGTTCGCCTCCGGAAACTTGAGTTTCCAGGGCAAGGCCTTCACCTCCCTCCTCAGTCTCTCGGCTAGCGCTCCGGAGGGCTACCCTTTCACCACTGGGACCGAGCTGTCTCTGCAGACTATGCCCCGCAAGATAGGGAAGTCCGGCGTTCTGTGGTCGCTGATTAGCGGGTCCGGCTACGCGACAGGCCGTAAGGTCGGGGAGCCCTTCAGCCAGAGCCTACAGGGCCGCCTGAGCCTGCCGACGCTGAACCTGAGCAGCAAGGCCCGGAGCACCATGGCCTTGACGGTGGGCCGGAACCTGTTGGGAAGCAACAAGGGCGGAATCGCGAGCTTCATCTTCTCGGTGTCACAGCAGGTGGCGCGCACCACCAGTGTAACCGCCAACTACACGTACGACGATCGACCTGGTTTCGGATCGGTGGGGAGGCACCGCGTTGGAGGGATGTTTTCAATGGCGCGAGGGAGCAAGTGGCTTCTCTCGACCACGGGGAACTACGCTCTGGACGGTGGGTCGGCCAGCGTCTACGGGCAGTTCACCTATCACCTGACGCCCACGCTTCGGATTGATCTCCGCAACACGTATTTCCGCAGCCGCAACATCCCCTTCAGCGACACGGAGGTCGCGCTGGCCAAGACAGTTCTGGGCCGCGATCTCATCCTCTTCTGGTCACGCCAGCGGCACCGCCTGCAGATTGAGTTCGCCGCCGCGACGTTCTGAGCGTCGGCGCCGTGAGGCGATAGGGGGTTGGCGGGGTGGGGCCGAGGAGGCGTGGCATGCGCCAGAGGGCGCCGTGGTGCATGCCGGGAATGGCATTCCCGGCTGACGTAGAGGCGCCCCGCCGGGGCTTACGGCGGGCCCGCGGCACCGCGGCCCTGCGGACCGAGGTGCCGCCAGGCGCCTTGAGGGGGGGCTAAGCGCCGGGGGTGATCAGGGTCTTTACGGTGTCCCTGCCGGCGGCGAGTTCCGCCAGGACCTGGGGGAGGGAGGAGAGCGGGCGGCGGTCGCTGATCAGGGAGGCAGCGGGGAACTTGCAGGAGGCAACCAGTTCCAGCGCCTCGCGGACGTGGCGTGGGGTGTGGTGGAAGGATGCCGTGAGGGTCAGCTCCTGGTAGTGCATCTTGGCGGTGGGCAGCGAGGCCACGGAGTCCGAGGGACAGCCACCGAAGAGATTAACCGTGCCGTGCTTGCCCACCAGGTCAATGGCGGTCTCCCAAGCTTCGGGCCGGCCGACGGCCTCGATGACGCGCTCAGGGCCCCGGTTCTCGGTCATCCCCAGCACCGCAGTAGCCAGGTCTGGCGTGCGGTCTACGTCGAAGACCGCGGAGGCCCCTAGCTGCTCCGCCAGGGCGAGGCGCGCGGGCCGCTTCCCCGCCACCAGGGTCCGCGCCCCACTCAGGTGGCACAGACGGGCCAGCATGAGCCCCAGGGGCCCGGCCCCCAGGATCAGCACCGTCTCCCCCGGGCGGACGCCCGTGTCCTCCACGCCCTTCAGCGCGCAGGAGAGGGGCTCCACCAGCGCGGCCTCCGCGAAGGTCACGGAGTCCGGAAGGTGGAGCATGTTCTTGCGCACGATCCGCTCACGGATGAGCATGTACTCGGCGTAGGCGCCGTTGATGAAGAGAAGGTTCTCACACAGACTCAGCAGGCCGCGCTTGCAGTAGTAGCAGTGGTCGCAGGGCGCCGAGTTGGCGGCCATCACCCGGTCGCCGGGCTTGAATCCCTGTACGGAGTCCCCCACCTTCGCGACCACCCCGGACACCTCGTGGCCGAAGACCGCCGGAGGGACGATCATCTTGGCGTGGTAGCCGCGTCGGTAGACCTTAACGTCTGTTCCGCAGGTCAGCGCGGCCTCGACCTTCAGCAGTACCTCGCCGGGGCCGACCTCCGGGATGGCGACCTCCTCAACGCGAACGTCCTCACGACCGTAGAGTATGCCCGCCTGCATGGTGGGAGGGTGGACGGTGCTTACGCTGGTGGCGTCTCTAGTTAGCATGTGCGTCTCCCTCCGAGCAGTGGGGCAGCAAGACAACTTTGAGGGAGTCCTCCGCGGGGTGTGACGCCACCCGCAGAGCCCTCCCGACCTCCTCGAGACCGAAGCGGTGTGTGACCAGGGACGCGACGTCGAGCCGTCCCGAGAAGACGAGGTCCTCAACCTCGGGCTGGAGGTCGATGGAGGAGCTGTAGCTCCCCAGCAGGCTCTTCTCCAGGACGCAGACGGCCCCCAGGTTCACCTGAGCGACTTCGCCCGCCTCGGTTTGCGCGAAGAGCATGACTCGGCCGCCGGGCCGGCAGAGGCGCAGCGCCTGCTCAACAGCGGCAGTGCTGGCGGCCGCGACGAAGACCAGGTCCATGCCTCGCCCCTCGGTCCAGGCCATGACGGGCTCCAGGGCGTCCTGGGTGGCGGGGTTCACCGTTCCGGTGGCGCCCAGGCGCGTCGCGGCGGCCAGGCGTCCGTCCAGGAAGTCCGCGCCGTAGGCCAACGCCCCCTCAAGCCGCGCGAGCTGCAGGAGCAGCAGCCCGATGGAGCCCTGCCCAAGCACCAGCGCCTTCTCGCCCGGGCGGACCCGCGCCCTGCGGACGGCCTTGAGGCAGGTGTTGGCGGGTTCCAGGAACGTAGCCGCCTCGAAGGAGACATCGTCGGGAAGGCGCGTCACCCCGTCGCGGACGATCCAGTCCAGGGCGAGCACGTACTCGGCCATGCCTCCGCCCGCGGGCACGAAACCCGCCGTCGTGCCCGTGCGCTTGTAGGTCTCGCACTGGGAGTAGGCGCCCGCCGCGCAGAGGTAGCACCGCCGGCAGGGCACGTGGTGAACCACGGCTATGCGGTCGCCCTCCCGGAGGGATGTGACCCCCGCTCCCACCTCAGCGACCGAGCCGGCCATCTCGTGGCCGAAGACGCGGGGGGGCGGTACCAGGCCGTGGGCGACCTTCTTCAGGTCTGTTCCACAGATGCCGCAGGCCTCAACCCGCATCAGAATCTCGCCGGGGCCAACGTGGGGCCTGGCGACCTCCTCAAGGACTACCTGATCCAGGCCGCGGTAAACGGCAGCTCTCAAACACAAGCTCCAGTCTGTCGGACGAAAGGGTGACGGTGGGGCGGTACTACCCCAAGGATAGGTTCGAGGCAAGGGGGCGGTAATCCCGCGCCCAGGTCATGCCTCGGACAGCCGAGCCGCCCTGGCCTTGGCTCTTTCGCAGGGGAGGGGATGCCTAGAGGGCGCGAGCGAGCTTTGACTCTCCCGCGCCGGGCGTGGTAGAATCTGCGGGCCGTTCGGCCCACGGGTTGGGTGTGGTCTGGGCGCGAGGCGGGGCATGGACTCGCGACCCCATAGATAGTTCATGAAGGGATATGGCATGGAGCGTACATTCGTGATGGTGAAGCCCGATGGTGTTCGGCGCGGGCTCTCAGGAGAGATCCTGGCTCGGTTCGAGCGCAAGGGCTTCAAGGTGATCGGCCTGAAGAAGATGATGGTTCCCGAGCCCCTGGCCCTG
>DASXUI010000269.1:0-2406 GCA_036504955.1 Armatimonadota bacterium | reverse complement strand
GGCGGTAGTTGTCCTTGTTCGCGTCGGTGCGGGGGCCCAGGAAGTCGTTCACCCAGTCGATGAGCTGCTTCGGAGCGTCCGACCGATAGGACGTGGTGAAGTCCGTGGGGCCGAACCAGTCCACGACACACTGGACGGCGTCGCTCTGGTCGGAGTAGGGGGCGTCCTTGGGCGCTCTGCCCGGCCGGGTGCCCAGCAGCGCGACCAGATGCCCGCCGGCAGAGGCACCCATGGCGCCTACCCGGGTGGGATCGATGCCGTACTCCTTAACGTGGGCGCGGAGCCAGCGCACCGCGAGCTGCACGTCGTCCAGTTGGGCGGGGAACTTGTGGGCGGGCGCGAAGCGGTACCCCACGGAGGCGACCACGAAGCCCTTGCCCGCAAGCTCCCTGGCTCCGGCGGCGAAGTCCTTGCGGCTCCCAGCCCGCCAGGCGCCGCCGTGGACCATGACCACTAGCGGATGCAGCTTCGCCGAGTCGCTGCCGGGCACGGGCTGGTAGAGGTCCAGGAACAGCTTCTCTCCGGCCGCAGTCCCGTACTGAAGGTCCGGCTTCACCCCGGGCTGTGCGGGGACCGGCACCTGGGCACGGAGACCGCCCGCCAGCAGCGCCAGGAGCAGCGCGGCGGCGATCCTGGCTGGTATGCGACTCGACAGCTTCATGGTCCCTCCTCCTCTGATGGGCCTCCCGTGGCTTCGGGCGAGTGGGATGCTCCACTCTCGGGTTCCACAGCCCGGCGACGACGCCTGCACCGGCCCGGTGCCTCCCCTTGTCCCCACGTGCTAGAATAGATCCCGCTACGGAAGCAAGGGTCCTCACACGTGGGGGAGGAGGCGAAGGTGCCAGCCATCACACTGCCGGAGACAGGCCAGAAGAGCAGAGCCGACGAGGATATGCTGCTGGATCGGCCATGGGTCGTCATCGGGCTCAACAACAACCGGACAACCTTCGACCAGGTGATCCTCGCCCTCCAGAAGTCCACCGGTTGCAGCCTGGAGAAGGCGCACGCCATCGCCATCGAGATCGACACCAAGGGCGAGGCGGTGTGCTACCGGGGCGAGCTAGAGCGCTGTGAGGTGGTCCAGATGGCGCTGGACGAGATCAAGCTGCAGAACCGGCTAGAGCGGGAGTAAGCTCTTCCGGCCATGGGTCCGACTGAAGGTGGGCCAGCCCCGCCATCAAAGAAGGCCCGCACCCTGTGCGATGCCAAAGCACTCCAGGCACTCCGCTGGCTAGGCCGGAGCGCCTACGGGCTCCCCCTCGCGGGCTTCGGTGGGCTCACTCTCGGCGGCTTGCCCCTCACTGCCAGGGTGAAGGTAGTCGTACAGGCTCTGCGCGGCCCTGCGATTCATCCCCGGGCACGCCGCCAGCTCTTCCACGGAGGCGGCCCGGACCTTCGGCAGGCTCTTGAAGTGCTTCAGGAGTGCAGCCCTACGCCCCTTAGCGATCCCCGGTACCTCGTCCAGCAGCGACACGGTGGCCGTGTGGCCGCGCAGCTTCCTGTGGAAGGCGATGGCGAAGCGGTGCGCCTCGTCGCGGGTGCGCTGCAGTAGGTACAGGCCGGGGCTATTGCGCGTGACCGGTACGGGATCGCTCTCGCCGGGCCGGAAGACCAGCTCATGCTCCTTCGCCAGACCCACGATGGGGATCTCCATCCCCAGCTCCTTGAGGACGGCCACGGAAACGCTGAGCTGGCCCTTGCCGCCGTCCACCACGATCAGGTCCGGCAGGGGGAGGAACTTGGCGTCGCCGGCCTGCGCCTTCTCCAGGCGGCGGCGGAGCACCTGCTGCATCATCAGGAAGTCGTTCGGCTGGGCGGGAAGTCCACGGATGCGGAACCTGCGGTAGTCGCTCTTCTTCGGCTCGCCCTTCGCGGCCACCACCATCGAGCCCACGGCCTCAGTACCCTGGATGTTGCTGATGTCGTAGCACTCGATGCGCGCGGGCGGGCTGGGCAGCTCCAGCTCCTCCTGAAGCTGGTCCATCGCCTGCTGGGCGCGCGACAGGCGCTCCTCTACCTGCGCGGCGGCCTGCTTCAGCGCCAGTGAGGCGTTGGTGGCCGCCATCTCCACCAGCTTGCGCTTCTCCCCGCGCTTCGGCGCCAGCAGCTCCACGCGCTTGCCCTTCTTCTGCCTTAGCCACGACTCGATGATGCGGTACTCCTCGAACTCGGTCTGAAGCAGGACCTCCTTTGGGATGAAGGGGGCGTCCTGGTAGTACTGCTTTACGAAGTCTTGAACGGAGGTCTCCAGAGACTCGTCCGTGGCGCCCTCCAGGAAGAAGTTCTCCGGTCCGATGAGCTTTCCGCCCCGGACGTAGAACATCTGGGCGCAGGCCCGGCCGTCGTCCGAGACGACCGCGATCACGTCCTGGTCGCCGAGGGCCGTTGAGATCACCTTCTGGCGCT
>DASXUI010000268.1:0-3231 GCA_036504955.1 Armatimonadota bacterium | reverse complement strand
CCCGGGAGTCGACGATGACGCGCTCGTCCATGAGCACGTACTCCTGCAGCGCGCCCTCGAAGTTGTACCCGAAGGCCGCGTTGGAGCCGGGGGTCTTGATCTCTCGGTAGTCCGCCTGAACGATGACCCGCTCGCCCAGCTTGTGGTGCTTTACTTCGTCGCCCACGGCCACGATACGGCAGGTGACCTCGTGGCCTGGGACGGTGGGCTTCTCGCCCGGCACGTAGCTGGGGATCTCGCTCAGCACGGCCTCGTCCAGCCCGGCGCTGACCGTGTGCTTGCGGACGTGGTCCGAGAACTGCTTCAGCAGCTTGAGGTCGGAGAAGCAGAGGCCCACGGCCTCCACGCGCGCCAGCACCTGGTGCGGGCCCGGCTTGAAGACCTCCTTGCTCTCATTGAGGGCAAGCTGGCTTGGACCCACGAGCTGCAGGGCAAACTGAGTCTCGGGAATCTGCTGCAGTGTGTTCATCTCATCGCCTTTCCTGCCCCGGGGGGTGCGAAAGCCTCACCACGGAGGAAAGGCTGAAGAGGTGAAGAGGTGAAGAGGTGAAACGGCCTCAGAACTTGGCCTGTACCCGTTCAACCGCCTAGGCTGAGGCAGTTTCACCTCTTCAGCTCTTCAGCCTTTCCTCTGTGCCCTCTGTGTCTCTGTGGTGAGGCATTTCCTTGCCGAAAACCTAACTCAGCATGACTTGGCCGCCGGTTACGGGGACGGCTTGGCCGGTCTCGTACTGCTGCTCTACCAGATAGTACAGGGCTCTCAGGACGTCGATGGAGCGGCAGCCGCGCTTCATGGGCACCTTCTCCTCGTAGAACCGCTTCACGTCCTCCACTGTCTTCGCGCCGGGCACCTTGCCCGTGCGCAGGTACTGGACGAAGAGGCCCCGGTCCGGGTCGCTCCAGAGCGGACCATCGAAGAAGTTGCCGGGGCAGATGGAGTTCACCTTTATGCCGTCCTCCACCAGCTCCAGCGCGAAGGACTGGGTCAGCCCGATGCCGCCGAACTTGCTCCCCGCGTAGGCGCCGTTCTTGTTGGAGCCCACCAGCCCGGACTTGGAGTTGATCTGGATGACATCCAGCAGCAGGTCCGGGCGCAGGCGGTGCTGCAGCGCCATCAGGGGCGCCACCTGCTGCACGCACACGAAGTAGCCCACGTAGTTGACGTCCGTCACGAACCGGAAGTCGGCCAGCGGCTGGGACTTCACGCTGCCGGCTTTGAGCACCCCCGCGTTGCTCACGAAGAGGTCCACCCCACCGTAGAGGCGCACCACCTGAAGCAGCGCGTCGGCCACGGAGGCGGCGTCGGTAACGTTCACGGCAACGCCCAGGGCGCGAGAGGGGCCGGACAGAGCGCAGGCGGCTTTCGCGGCACCTAGGGCGCCCTCCGCGTTCATGTCCAGGAAGGCGACGTGGCCGCCCTCGCGCGCCAGGTCCTCGGCGATCTCGCGGCCGAAGCCCTGCGCGGCGCCGGTCACCACGGCCACGCAGTTCCGCAGCCGGCCTCCGGCGCCTGCCGCGGCCACCTTCCGCCGGTACTGCTCCACCTCCCAGGTGTCGATGAACTCGCGCTCACGCTGAGAGAGGTACTTGATCCCTCCCCGTGACTCCGCGCCCGCCATCACCTTGATGGTATCCTTGTAGACGTCGCGGACGGTCATGGCTTGAGCGATGGTATCCCCCGCCGCGAAAAGCCCCAGACCCTGTACCAGCACCACCTTCGGCAGGTAGCCCGTCCGGCCCTGATGCTCCCGAACGGCCGCCGCCACCCGGTCCGCCAGCGCCTCCGGGCTCTCACCCTCCTGGAGTGACAGCCAGAGAGGGAAGGACTTGCAGTAGACGATCTGGTCCGGGCAGAGAGGCCCGCCGCCGGCGATCCGCTCACCCTCGGCGGCGCCGACTAGCTGCTGAACGGTCGGGCTGTCATCGAAGGTGACGATCTTGAGCTGGTCGCCCTCGGACAGCGCGGCCCGGAGGATGGGGCCCAGGGTTCGGATCGCCTCCCTAGCCGCCGGCTCAGGCAGAAGCCGCGCCGGCCCCCAGGGGCCTTCGGCAGCACCTGGCTTGGGGGCGGCCGACTCCAGTTTCGCCATCAGCTCGGAAGTCAGGCGCACCACCTCGGACGCCTCGTCCGCGCAGACGATGAGGCCGTGGTTCTGCATCAGCACGACGCTGGGGCACGCGCGGCCGGTTCGCGCCTTCCAGTCGTCTAGGGCCTTGGCGACCGTGACCGCCAGCACGTAGCCGGGGTCCACGTACTCAACCCAGAGCGCCTCGTCGCCGAACAACTGCTGGGCTAGCTCCGGGCCCTTGACGCAGCAGGTAAGCTGATTCGTGGCGGTGGCGTGGGTGTGAACCACGTACCGGCAGCAGAGCAGCTCATGGAGTACCGTCTCCACCGAGGGCCGCTGGCCCCGCTCGGGCTCCAGCCGGGCCGCCATCAGGTCGGCCAGGATCTCGGTCTCGCGGGCCATGGGGTCCACGCTGTACTGCTGTCCCAGGATGCGGCGCACCGGCTCCCGGTCCAGCTTCACGAATCCCTCCGACGAGATGGTGGCGAGAGGAACACCGCTGGCCTTCACGTAGAGGACGTCATCGACCTTGACGGAGGTGTTCCCGCCGCCCGCCAGCACGAAGCTGGGGCCGGTGCCGTAGAGGCGGGAGAGCTGAACGATCTGCTCCAGAGGTGTGGCGTGAGGATCGGGGGAGACAGGACTTTGGGGCACTATGAGAGGACTCCTTTCCTCAAACCACTTGGCGCATGGTCTCCGCCATTCCTTCGCGGCGTGGCCGTGGTGTGGGCCTACTGGCGGGCCCAGGACCTCACCAGACCGCCTGCCCAGGGCCGATATACCAAACGACCGACCGGAACCTGGTGCTCCTTGACAGTGTCCAGATCCTGCCGATATATTCGTGAGTGTTGCCGGACAGCGTGCATCAGCAAGGCCAGGGAGCACTCGGGCGCTCTCTCAGGCACCCGTCCAAACTCCACCGTATCGCGCTACCCCATCCCTCCGTCCCCTACCCCCGCCGGCTCGGCTCCCAGGAGCACGGCGAGACCCGGCGGGGCCGGAAGCACGCGGTTGGAGATGCCCCGCGCAGGCCATCCCTGTAGCCCAGTCCGGCGGAGGAAAGAATGGGCAAGTCCCTTATAATCGTAGAGTCTCCAGCCAAAACCCGAACCCTCAAGACCTTTCTAGGCGAGAACTTCGACATCAAGGCCTCCATGGGCCA
>DASXUI010000267.1:0-5245 GCA_036504955.1 Armatimonadota bacterium | reverse complement strand
CGCCTTCGGACGGGCCTGCAGGTACTCGCCGTTGTCACGAGTGGCACAAACGAGAGCGTGCTGGCTGTTGGGGTCCAGCGTGTTGCGGACCATCAGGCCGGCCTTCGCCCAACCATCACTGGTCGGAACGTTGACGACCTTCAGGGTAGCCACGAAGTCGCCGGAGACCGTCTTGTAGGTGTAGCGGAAGTGGTCGCCGCCGTCCCAGATGTCGGCGCCGTCGGCGTGGACAACCATCTGCTTGTTGGCGGTGTTGATGGAGAAGTCACCCGGATCGGGGTCGCCGATATCGACGGAGGTCCAGTTCGAGGTGGTGTTCTTGCTGAAGTCGTCGCTGACCGCAGCATCGACGGTAGCGGGGAAGAAGGGCTGGTAGGTGACGTTGACGTCGGCTGCCTTAGAGATGCGGCCGCCCACGGCAGTTACCGCGACGGAGGTAGGGGTCACGGCTGTGGCGGTCGGAGCGGCGACGGTGATGGAGTAGGCACCAGGAATCAGGTCCTTGAAGACGTAGGTGCCATCCTGAGCCACGGTCGTGGTACCGACGGCCTTGCCCTCGGCGGAGGTGAGGGTAACGGTCGCGCCCTCAGCACCCACGTTCGCGGCCCCCCAGACGCTGCCGGAGACGATGGCCATCGAGACCGGGTAGAGGGTGACGATCGGCGCCCAGCCGGCCTGGTCGATGCCGCCGCCGCCGCCGCCCTGATGGCCCTTGATGGCCAGCACGTTGTCGCCCGTGTAGCTGATCAGGCTAGGGTCGAGGACCGTGTAGCGTCGCTCGGTGTCCCAACCGGCGGTCGCTCCGAGCAGCTTGCCATTCAGGTAGGTGGCATCGCTGTCGTCCAGCTTGAAGTGGGCAACAACCAGAGCTCGGTCCTTGGCGTCCGAGAAGCCGGCAGGCAGCTTGAACTTCACGCGGTACCAGAAGTAGCTGTTGTCGACCACGGGGTTGCCGCCGTTGACTTCGCTCGGAACATCGACGCTGGCCCAGGCGGTGTCGCTGAAGCTCGGAGCCGCGGGAGCCACGTCAGTGGCGGCCTCGGGGGCATCCGCGTCCGTGGGGTAGGCGAAGATCTTCCACGCCGCGCCGTCGGCGGTAGCCAGGCTCAGGGTAACCAGGAGGCCACCCGTCACCTTCACGGTAGCGGTGGCGCCCGCCTTGACCTCAGCGGTCTGCTCGTCGCTCTCGATGCCGACGTCGTTGGCGCTCACCTTGTAGGCGCCGGGCGTCAGGTTGATCGTGTACTTGCCCTCGGCATCCGAGGTCAGGTACCAGGTCTGGGTGTCGCTCTTGACGGTCACCTTGCGGTTCGGCATCGCCGCGCCATCGAGGGTCACCAGGGTACCGGACAGGGTGCCGGTTAGCGCCTCGGCAGTAACCGGACCATAGGTGACGGTGACGAACTTCGCCGCGTCGGTGGTGTGGGCACAGGTCGCGATGCCGACGAGCACAGGGCTAACGTCCAGTCCGGTGTAGTTGGCCAGCGTCTGTGGGGTACCCACCTGGGTGAAGACCTTGCCGTCGGGGGAGACGAAGGCGTAGAAGGCACCCGCGCTTCGAGCCAGGCGGAGGTAGATAGGATGCTTGAGGGTGGAGGGGTTCTCACCGAAGGCGGTGCCAACGCCGTCCGTCAGGCGGCCCTCCCAGCCAACGCCGAAGCGGTTGGGGGACTCGAAGAGGTAGAGGTTGGCGGCCGCGGGATCGGTGGAGGAGCGGACCATGAGACCGCCCTTGGAGTAGCCATCCTCGTTGGCGCCCTTGAAGCCATCGGCGACGTGCAGAGTGATCTGCCAGTCGCCTGAAACCGATTGATAGAGATAGTTGAAGGCATCGGCAGTGCCCCAGGTATCGGCGCCGCCGGCGGTCATCGTGTAGGTCTTGGCGTCCTTGTCGAAGGTCTGACCCGCCACACCCTGCACGTCACCAATTGACTCGTACTGCCAGAAGCTCTGGGCCTTTCCAGCCGACCAATCGTCGGCCTTGGGCGCTCCTTGAGCGAGGACCGCCGGGCTTACCGCGAACAACCCTAATGCAAGCAGCGCCGCGGGGAACAGACGTACTTTCATGGAGCCCTTCCTCAATGCAGAGGGGTACCCTACGCTGGCCGCCCGCCCACGATGCCGCCGCCGTTCCCCGGGCCGACTCCTCTGAGAGGGAGTGAGCCGACCGACGGCGGAAATGCGCAGGGCGTGTGGCCGCGCCCGGGGACGTGGTCCTGCCAAGATGAGAACAAACCCCGAATACGCACTGCGAGGGGCCGTTGGTTCATCCCTGATGCTAGACCTTGCTGGCACTGCAGAGGGTTGAGATCCTGCGGGGTCACTGCGCGGCTTCGGAGAAGCCCGTACCTTGGAGCTCGATCAACGCCATCCCGAACGATGCGCGATACCATGCTGACGTGGCGCAACTCCTGCGCCTCATCCAACCGCGCGAACCGGGCGGCGAATCTCAGGATCCCTCGCTTCCTCGGAAGGATGCTGGAAGCAACGGCCTGAGCCCGACCCCGGACCCGATGCGAGTGGTATGGTATCGGTTCCACAGCCCTTCTGAGTTATCCTGCCCTACCGTTGCAGGCCTATCTTGGAACTACTCAGCACCCCTCAGCTTGGAACGTGGTCCAGAACTGCCTCACCACAGAGGCACAGGGGACACAGAGAAGGGCAAGGGAACAGCCACCACTAAGACACCAAGTCACCAATAAGGGCAGAGAGGGCCTCGCCACAAAGAGCACGAACAGGACCAGACTCAGATTCCCATGGTGTCTTGGTGGTGGCTGTCCCCCTGCCCTTCTCCGTGCCCTCTGTGTCTCTGTGGTGAGGCAGTTCGCGTCCACACTCCAAGCTGGAAGGCACCCCACGCGTGGGCCCTCCCAAGATGGAGCGATACCCAACCGGGCAGGGCCCTTGCGTCCCTAGCGACGCGCGGGGGCGGCAGAGGAGGACCCGGGCCGCGCGAGTGCATCGATCCGGCGCCGTAGGCCCTCTAGTCGGATAGTGGCGCGCTGAGCATTGAAGCGCGCGGCCGATAGCTCCTCGTCGGTGGCGGTCCCAGCCTCGTGCCGCTTCTGGGCCACCACGTAGCGATCCCTAGCCTCCTCCAGATCCACCTCGGCCAGCCTCAAGCTGTCCTCCAGGTCAAGGCGCCGCAGTTCCGGCGTGTCAGCCACGCCACCGGGTTCGGCTACTCCGACCGGCGTCCGGCCTCCACGATCCGCGGCGACCATGCCCGCCCTGGCAAGCCTGGCGGCCAGTTCGGCCCGCCGCACCTTGTACTGGGCCGCCGTCAGCTCGGAGGCTGGGGCCAGCCCTGCCTGAACGCGCTGCTCCGAGTCCTTAGCCAGGGCGGTGGCCTCCTCTAAGTCCAACTGAGCCGCTGCCACGTGAGCCTCGAGGGTAGCCCTGTCGGCGGCCGACGTGCCCACCGTTCCACGAGGAGCCGGCTGCCGGTCGCGCAGTCGGAGCTCCGCCTGAGCCAGCTTGGCTCTCAGCGACGCCTGCTCGGCCCTCAGCGCCCGAAGCTCCTTGAGCAAGGCGGCATCCGTTGACGGGTTCCGATCCGCGGTGACGCGAGCGACCGAGGTGGCCCTGGGGTCTCTGCCCGGCCGCGGAGCTGACTTCCTGACACCAGCGGCAACGGATCGGCCACGCGGACCCCGGGCCTCGGAGCCTGAAGCGCGGACAGTCTTGGAAGTGGACGCGCGCCGGCTGGAGGGGCTGGCGCTCACCCTGAAGCTGGACATCGACAGCACTAGGCCGGCGGCAGCTACCAGCGCCATGGCCAAAGGCCCTCTCCCAAGCGGGCCTCTTCGGCGAGACTCATCCAGCACGGCTTCGACGCGCCGGGCCAGCATCGCGCCTCGCGCCATGTTGGTTGCGGTGGAGAACGTGCGACTTCCCTTGCTTATCATCTGTGCAACCTCCAGCAGCTCTCTTGCGTAGGCAGACGGGCTGACACCCCTCGACAGAACCACGTCGTCGCAGGCCTCCTCGGCCTCTGACCTAAGGCGGCAGGCTAGCCACCATACGCCCGGATGAAACCAGTAGAGCGAGCAAGCCAGCTCGGAAGCCTGCTGAATCAGCCAGTCCCGCCGCGCCACGTGCCCGAGCTCGTGGGTCAGGGCGGCAGTCAGCCGCTCCTGGGGCCACTCGGTCCCCGCCTCGGGCAGGGCGACGCAGGCCCGGGGAAAGCCCCATGCCATCGGTACGCTTGGGGCGCCTCCCCCGGGCAGCAGCAGCAGCCGCACGGGCCCTCTGGCCCCCACTCCCCGCGCCAGCTCCTCCTGAAGCCGCAGCAGGCCCTCGGGAGCGGGATGACAGGCCGACACCAGGCGCCTTCGGCGGATCCAACCCACCACCAGCCGGGCAAGGCAGACCGCAAGGCCTATCGCCCAGATGCTCAGGAGCAGCTTAGCGGGGGGCACCCAGAGCGGTCGGGCCGCCAGCACCCTCGGTGCGACGCGGGCGGGCGGCGCCGCGCTGCCGGCCCGGCTTATTGGGAACCCGGCCGTTCGGTCAGGGGTCACCGGAAGGACGCTCGAAGGAAGCGGAGCCGGGTTGGGTCGCCCCCCCGATGCGGCCCGCTCGGAACCCGGTGGAGCGGACGCACCGGACCTGGGTGTAAGCGAAACCTGCCAGGAGGGCAGCACCGGGGAGAGGGCCGGGGTCAGCAGCAGCCCGGCTACGGCCAGAGCGCAGGCCATGTGGCGGGCCGATGCCGGAGCCCTCCGCAGCAGCAGGACCGCGAGGGCGGCTGCCGCAGTCAGCAGCGTGGGCCTGAGCAGGCCCTGTTCCATCCAAAGGCCGAGGGAGCCTTCCATGGCTACCTCCCCTCCTCGCGCACCCGCTGGATCAGGCTCTCCAGGCGCGCCAGCTCCTCCTCGGTCACTTCGGCGTCCGTCTCCCGCAGGAGGGTCGCCACCGTCTGTTCAACGCTGCCGCCGAAGAAGGTCCTGACGACCTGGGAGAGTGCGGAGCGGCCGGCGGAGTGCCTGGGCTGGGTGGGGACGTAGACGTAACGGGCCCCATCCTGGGAGTGACGCAAGTGTCCCTTTGTCTCAAGAATCCGAAGAAAGGCGCGTATCGCGGAGTAGCTAGGCGGATCCGGCAGCCCGGCCTGGACCTCGGCCGCGGTGGCCTGTCCCCGCTCGTAGATGACGCCCATGATCTGCCTCTCGCGCCGGCTTAGCCCCGCTTCCTTGTCCATCGCCGTGACCGCCTCCTTATGCTAACCCTTTAGCACCACGCT
>DASXUI010000266.1:0-2423 GCA_036504955.1 Armatimonadota bacterium | reverse complement strand
TGGCCTATGGTCGTCCGAGTCACTAGGCTGAGGCTCGTTCACCTCTTCACCCCTTCACCTCTTCAGTCTCTCCTCGGTGTCTCTGTGTCTCTGTGGTGGGGCTGTTCCGCGCCGCCTACTCCAGCTCCGGGTACCACCCCTGGACCCAGCCGGAGTCGCCGTCGGGGAAGTGCTCGCGCTTCCAGACGGGGACGCGGGCCTTGATACGGTCGATGGCGAAGCGGCAGGCGTCGAAGGCTTCCGCGCGGTGAGGGGAGGTGACTACGATGGCAACGCTGGCCTCGCAGAGCTGCAGGTGGCCGATGCGGTGGGCGACGAGCACCTGGGAGACCGGGTAGCGGTCCAGGGTCTCCTGGCGCGCGGCCTCCAGCTCCTTGGCGGCCATCGCCTCGTAGGCGTGGTACTCCATGGAGACCACCTGCCGGCCCTCGGAGAGGTCCCGAACGGTGCCCAGGAAGGTCACCACCGCGCCATCACAAGTGCCGTGGGCCTGGCGAATCATGGCCTGGAGGTCCAGGGGGTCCTGCGTCAGAAGCGAGCCCCCGCCAGAGATTGGGGGCAGCAGCGCCACCTCGTCACCGTCTGAGAGCTGCTGAGGTGCGCGCACGTAGCTCTGGTTCACGGCCACCGCCAGTCTGGGGCGCAGCTCCGCTAGGGCCGGTAGCCGGGCACAGAGCCGGTCAAGAAGATCGGCGGTAGTCGCGCCCGGGAGGAGTAGCTCCTTCAGCTCCGAGGCGCCCGCCGCGTCTCTCGCGGCCGCGAAGAGAAGCACGTTCACGGTCATACCCACGACTCCTTGGTCGGCCGGCCTCGGCCAGGGGGCACCCTGCTTCAGAGGGCTCTCTGGCAGTGCCCGGGAACCACCTCGCCACCAAGGCGCCAAGAGGACAAGGGCTTGGTCTTCTCTGTGTTCCTCTGTGCCCTCTGTGTCTCTGTGGTGAGGTCCCGTTGCCCTACCTGTTGCCCTTCTTGGTGTCTTGGTGTCTTGGGGGTGAGGTAGTCTGCGGCCACCAGCCTAGCCCAGGATGGCGCGGCGCTGGAGGGCGATGGGCATGATGCCGTGGCTCAACAAGGCGTCGTGGAAGCGCCGTAGGGTGAACCCGCCTCCCCAAGCGGCCTTGCACTCCTCCCGGAGCTCCAGGATCTGGAGTTTGCCCAGCGTGTAGATGAGGTAGTGGGGGTCGGTAGTTCCCCGCTTCGCTTCCATCTCCGCCGAGGGCGCCGCCTGGTAGCCCTCACGCTGGAAGAAGGCGGTCGCCTCCTCCACAGTCATCCCCAGGCAGTGCAGGCTGATGCCCGCGATGAAGCGGCAGGCCCGAAGCAGCGCCTCGTGGAGCTGGCAGAGGCGGACTGAAGGGTCGTCTGCTCCGTAGCCCACCTCCATCAGCATCTCCTCGCAGTAGTGCGCCCACCCCTCCACGAAGGCGCCGGAGTCGGCGATTCGGCGTATCAGCGATGGGGTCTCACGGATGCGGAGAAGCTGGGCGTAGTGGCCGGGATAGACCTCGTGAGCGCCGATCACCCTCAGCCCCGGGCGACTGAAGAGGGTCAGGAACTCCTCGGTTCGGGCGGCATCCCAGGACTCGGCCGGCACGGTGATGTAGTAGAAGGCCTCCCGAGCGACTTCCTCGAAGGGGCCAGGCGTGTCCATCATGGCGAAGGCCAGGTCTCTGGCGAAGCCCGGGGTCTCGATGACGAACGGGTCTGGCGCATCAGTCAGCGTCAGCAGGTCGGCGGATACGCAGAACTCCCGAAGCTCCCGAAGCGTGGATCGGCCGGCCTCCAGGAGGCCCTCGGCCGCGGGGTGGTCCCTAGAGATGCGAGTCAGGAGCTCCTGGGGATCGGCGCCAGGCTCGATGTCCGCGGCTACCGCGCGGAAGCGCTCCTGGAGGCGTCGCAGCTCCTTCCAGGCCTGCTCCAGCAGGCTCTCCAGCGGCGTATCCACGCTCTCCGCGTACAGCAGCTTCTTGCGGTAGAGCTTCGCTCCCAGGGCGTAGCTGGCCGTGGAGCGAGGCAGCAGATCCTCCTCCAGCCACTTGAGATGCGCCTGATACGCCTCGACGGCCGTCTGGCAGACCTCCCCAATCCGCGAGCGGAGCACCTCGTTCTCCAGCGATGCGAAGGTGGCGGGCACCGTCTCGGCGATGAAGTCCCTCGTCCCGGCCATCTCGCTGAGCGCCAGCTCCGTGAAGATGCGCGCGGGGGTGCCCAGGCAGCGGCGAGACTCCTCCAGTGCGCGGGGCACCTGCTCCAGCCGCCCCAGCACGGCGGAGGCCCGTTCAGCCAGCGGGGCGAAGTTGCGCTGGATCAGGGTCAGGAGACCCCAGGAGATGGAGTCGTTCACCCCCCGAGGGTCACGCTCGAAGCTCCGGATCTCCTGCCACTCCAGCCGCTCCGCGCGGACCATGCACTCCAGTAGCTGC
>DASXUI010000265.1:0-24382 GCA_036504955.1 Armatimonadota bacterium | reverse complement strand
TAGCTCTCTCCTAGAGCCAGAGGGAGACTCGGCGACCACCTTGTACGCCTGACTAGCAGTGTCGTAGGCACTGACGTATAGAGTCCCATCCGCACCTACGGCTACACCGGTGGAGTACTCCCAGAGTGTGGAGAGGTCGGTCCACGCTCCCGATCGATCCCTCCGCTGAACCATGGGGCTCGAGTAGGATGCGACCAAGAGATCGCCCTCTGGACTTGCAGCTACGGACATGACCCAGTTGACCTGCCCCAGGCCGTCGCCACTTGGGGCAACAGTGCTCCAGGCTCCAAGAGAGTCGCCCACCGGGGAGGCGACCACACGAATCGTGACGGAAGCGGGCTCCCCCGGCTCACCCCAACGGTCTCTTGCGCAGAAGGTGAATCCGTCGGTCCCCACGAAGCCCCTGTCCGGACTATAGACTGCGGACCCGTTGGCACGCATCTCCAGTTCACCATGGGCCGGCTGTGTTGCTGCCTCGATCGAGATGAGCGCGTCCTCCGTATCCGCGGCATATAGCAACACATCGTTTGCTGCATCAGCCTGTACGGTGAACCCTTGCTCAAGCGAACGAGGTCGGTGGTCTGCGGGCGGCGTGTACTGCTGGACCCTGTAGTTGCCCGACTCCGAGACACAGAGCGTGCCACGCGGACCGCATGCCAGACCAACAGGACCATTCACACTTCCAGGATCACCACCTCTGAACGCCATCGGGAGTAGCCAGAGCTGCCCTTCCCAGCGGCACAGTTGGTCATTCGCTGTGTCAGCTGTGTAGAGATCACCGAGCTCGTCCACCGCGACGGCCGAGAAGTGGCATGCCATCGGAAAGATACTGGCACCATCGACAGCTGTCGACCATTTGCCCAAGGTAGAGCGCTTCTGGACCCTTGTGCCCTCCGCAACGTATAGGTTGTCGGATGCGTCCAGGGCCACCGACTCCGGCCTGTCTACCTCCCCCTGGCCCGTACCCCTGGAGGCGATCACTACCCATGCTCCCTGGGGCGTGCGCCGCTGGACGCGACTTGACCCGCGTTCCGACACGAACAGATCGCCATCGCTCGATACTGCAAGGCCAGTTGGATCATCAACCTGGCCTATGCCGGAACCAGGCGCAGCCACGATGGTCCAGGCCCCATCTAGAGTCCGGCGCTGAACGCGGTTGTTGCCGTCCGCCGATTCAGCCACGTAGAGGTTACCTTTGCCATCAGCGGCGACGGCCACAGGTGCGAGTAGACTACCCGGTAGGAAACCACGGTGGGCCAGGACCGTCCAGTCTCCGTCCGGGTCGCGCCTCTGAACTGTACTGGTCGCTGCATCAGCAATGAACAGGGCTCCAGAGGGATCGATGGCCACGCCCCGAGGGCTCACTACCTGCCCCGCGCCTTCTCCAGGCATCGCCACAACTCTCCAGGTACCGGACTGCCCCGCAGAGGATGGCGCCTCTATTACTGGCAAGATGAGAGAGACCAGCAACAGAGTACCCCTCGCGGGCCGCCGGCAATGGTTCTCCGTTGGCCCCTTGTGACACTCGCCCACTGACCTACCCATATTGCCCTCCTGGTGGATGCCCAACGGAACCGATGACCAGGCTCCTGTCAGGATGGAGCCCGACCGACGTGCACCTGTCGACTGCATCTGACCAACCCCATCTCTGGCAAGTCACGATCTGAGCCGCTTGCCGGGCTATCCCGAGGGGGTTCCTGCCCTTGCCCCATCCGGGACTCCAACGTGGGCCACGATTGGTGCCAGCCCCTCCAGTAACCGGAATGGGATGCATGCTCGCCTGCTAACAGCATGAGACCACCTGGCCCGCCAGAACAGCTCCGCCGCCAGCGCGCTAGACCCCAGCACCGAACACATCAGGCCGGCGCTCTACCTGATCCACTAGCGGCTCATCGAAACGGATCACGACCACCTGGTACCCTCGGTCCCCCAGTTCATCTCGCGACTGCCTGTCCTTCTGGGCTCTTGACGGCTCATCGTGGGGTGACCCATCGCAGAACACACAGACGCCCAGGCTGCCACCTTGTCCCTCGTAGAAGAAGTCCGCTTCGGCGTAGACCCCCTCCTCAGGACGAAACTGGGCCTTGTCGGGAAGCCGGCGACGGGTGTTGTACAACAGGTCCAGCAGCGCGCCCTCAAGGCTTGACTCCGGGTCTTTGCGCTCCAGCAACCATTGGTAGTGCTGCTGGTAGTCACGGCCCTGAGCGTCTCGAAGCAAGCGGCTCTGTGACAGGCCCCTCAGGTAGTCCTGGATCAGGTGCCGATCCAGCTTGGCGTGGTCGGGCTGATTGGAGTAGCTCAGCAAGCAGTCGTAGCAGGCCCTGCTGCAGTCATCAGCTCTCTCGTCTGCTCCGGAGTCGGGATCGAAATGGCAGATCCTCAGGGCCTCACGAGCTACCTGAGCCAGGGCATCGGGCTCTTCCAGGAGGCGGGGCCAGACCCCCGTGCCCCCCTCTGCAGCCTCCCATAGGAGGAGCCTCTGGTTCGGACCGCGCCCGATCCGCTCCACGGCCACCTCGTTCTGCTCCACCTGGAACACCGCCTGGATCCCGCGCTGGAGGGCATAGCCCAGGGCAGCCAGGAACCTATCAGAAACCAGAAGCCCAGGGGCAAATGCATCGGTAACGGCCGGCGTGAGTAGCAGCAGGTTCCGAGTGTCGCGCACGAAGGGCCTAACCCCTGCCAATGACTGGTTGCTTCCATCTGGGTTGGGCGTCTCGTCGGGCCGGTTGGCCCACCGCCCTGTAGTGGGATCTAGCGTGAAGCCAGGAAGCTCCGAACGGCGCCACCCATGGTTCACTCGCCAGAGGGTGGCCTGGGGAGCATGGAGCACTTCCATCAACGGTAACCCACCCGACAAGCTCACGTGAGCCCGCTCTGCTAGGGGCAACCCATCCTGTCCCGGGGAGCACCGGAAGTGGGTTGTGATCCTGAAGCCTTCCCGAAGACGCTCCTCCTCATCGCAGGTGATACGCTCGACCACTGAACCCCGAACCGTCGACATCTCAAACAGGCGCTTGGCGTGGAGACTGTTCTCCGTGCCCAGAGGACTGCCGCAGTTGTCGCAGGTGTCGACGCCAACGCCATCACCTTCATGGAGGTAACCGCACTCCTCGCAGAACCGCGCCTCGGCCAGCCGGCTTTCAATCCCCCCTGGCGGCAAAACGGTTCTGAGCATCCGGTACTTTCGACCCTCGTGGTAGATGACGTTGTGAGGGCCGAACTCCGATAGTGCCAGGAAGCGAGGGCGGTCAATTGCGTGGACATCGTCCCCATCAGTGACCAAGGCGCGGACAGGCAGTCGCGGAAAGCTGTAGCCGGGTAGAAATCCCTCGCTTGATAGATATCGGTAGGGGTAGAAGTCTGACTCCGCCCAGTCGTCGCCTTGGTTCAGGAGAAGATCGATCTGGTGGATCGCTTCCGACTCACGCCGCATGGCCCTCTCACGCTCCTTGCGCGCCGCCGAATCGGGCACAGGCTTGTTCTTGGCCTTCTGAGCTTCGTCCCTCTGAACAAGGGCTTCCCTATAGAGCTCACGCCAGCGCGCAAAGGCTGAGTTGAAAGCCAAACCCGCGCCGTCGATGACACCATCAAGCCACCGGCCATGGAACCATGGAGCGTCCAGGAGCTCCGAACCACACGAGTCGAGCACGTTCTGGCACTCTATCAGGAGTTGAGTCCTCTTCTGTGCGGAGAGTGCCAGCCTCGAGGCGATGTCGTCACTAAGGGGCAGGTCCTCCTCCTCCAGGGCCAGCACCAGCGATACGCTCCGTCCCAGGCTGACCCCAGTGGCTGCTAGCCAGAGTGAGTGAATGTGCGCACTGAGCAGGTCCTCGTTGGTGAGGTCGATACGGGCCGGAGCCACGGCTCCCGACACCATGCGGTACGGTCGGCGGAAGAAGTACTGGTCGTGGGGACTCCCTTCACTGCAGAGGGCGATCACCAGTGCCGGCTGGCCGCCCCTTCCCGCCCTTCCGCTGCGCTGGGCGTAGTTGGCCGGAGTCGGTGGGATGTTCCGCATGTGGACGACATTGAGGTCGCGGATATCGACACCCAACTCCATTGTGGGGGAGCAGAATAAGGCCTGAAGATTCCCTTCCCTGAAGGAAGCTTCCCGTTCCTCTCTAGCGACACGTTTCACCTGGGCAGTATGTGCCTCACCTCGGATGCCGTTGAGTGCCGAGGCGGCTTGCTTGTATAGGTGCGCGAAGTACTTGTTTGCCCGCCGCCCGACGCCCTGCTGCCTGAGGGACAACATCCAACGGCTTCGAACTGGGTCAGGTGAGGGAGGAGTGCCATCCCCCAGGGTCCAGTACAGGGAATCAGCCAGAAGTTGCACACCCATGCTTCCAGTGGCAGGAGAAGCCGCCACGCTGAGGAAGTGGCCCCGAAGGGCGCTCACCAGGGTGTCGATGAGACCTAGATACTGGTCACCATCGAGGTCGTGCTCGATCCCCCAGGTAGCCCTTGACCTCAGGAACCGGCCCAGCCGTGAGCGGTCAGAGAGGCTGCGCTCGCGACTGTCTGCCGCACCCATCGGGGGTAGTAGGAAGATACTGGATGACCGAAGCTGGGCGTCCTTGCCAAGGCTCCAGGGCTCCCTAAGCGTCTGAATCACCCGATGCTTCAGCTCGTCTTGGCGGTCGGGCTCCAGCACCTGAGCATTGATCGCTAACTCGCGGCGAAGGTGCTCAAGGAAGGCGTGGATGATGGTGTAGCGGAGAGTGGGGCCTGCCCCATGGAGTACAGGATCGCGCTCCCAAAGATTGCCGACTCTAGCCATCTCATCGAGCCCAGGGTAGGTGATCCGAAGAAGCCCACACTCCTCCAGGTTCGGCTGAGCCACTCGCCACCCACGCCGCAGGTCCTCGTACAACAGGTATTCCAGTAGCTCCTTGAGGGCCTTCTCATTCCTCACCTTGCCGGGACCGTACTCGGCCACCTGTTTGGCGTATGCCTCCTGAGATAGGCCCAACGCCTTGAACACCGCGCCTGGCAACTCCGCGTGGTCAGCCTCCCGCCTCTCACCAAGAGCCCGGTAGATGGCAGACCGAAGGAGCGCCACCTGGAGGAAGTCCTGGAAGTGCCCGGCTTGCAGAGATGCATCCTGGCGGTTGTCGGTGAAACTGAGGATCTTGCAGGCCTCACGCTCCACTTCGGCCTGGCGCATGCCGCCGATGGCCGCCCCCGACACCACGGTGGTGGAGGTGCTTCGGCCCGCCTGGCTGAGGCGTGCAAGTTTCCGGTAGTCGCTCTTCTGGGTCCGGTCAAAGGCGGCACCACAGCGCAGACAGAGGAGGAAGGGCGAGGGCTGGAACCAGGTCTTCACTCCCTCTCCGTCATCGCCAGGCTCCCCCTTCGGAGAGAGCCACAGCTGCACCGGGAGGTGAGGCTGGTACTCCTTCCGGATCCGGGGTACCTTGGGCTTGAAGTCCCACCAGTAGTCAGGCAGGTCTGGCTGGCGCTCGGGACCCCACAGTCCCTCTTCGTCGAGCAACAGGTAGCCAGATAGTGCACGGGAGTCGCTGTCCTCTTCATCATCGAGCCCCGCCAACTGGGGAGCCACTCCTCCACCAGAAGCCTGACGCCACGAGACCTGGTAGTACTCCTGTCCGCACTCGCGGCAGAAGACAAGGGGGTACAGAACCCGCTCTCCATCAGGGGCGTAGTAGCGGCCCTCGAGGGATATACTTCGCTGGTCTGGGGACTCCAAGGTTGCGTAGACGCTGCCGCCTGTGGCTAGGAACTGGTGCAGACGGAAGGCGAATAGGGGGTCGCCCTCAGGCGTCACGACGGAGTTCCCAGCTCCCAGGATTCCTTTGAGCCGCTCCTCGCAGATCCCTACAGGAAGCCCCGAGCCATCTGCGAGCTGAGTGACCCCCTGCCGGAAGGTGATGGGCGTCTGCCGGACGAGGCGACCATCCTCAGTCCTCAGCCCGAAGGCCTCTTCCACCCAGGCTGCTAGTGGACTCGTGGAAAGCCCCTGCACGGTGGCTGGTGGAAGGGGTAGCTCCACCGCGGCACGCAGCTCCGCCCCGGTAGTTGGCACCGGCACTCGAACGGTCCGCCTCAGGGTCTCATCCACCACATTGGCGGGAGGTACGGTTACGCCGAAGACCTTCCCAGCTACCTCCGCGACTGTCGCCCGCCGCTGGTCACGAGTGCCCTCGGAGGCCAGAGTGGCACTGGTTCCGATGCACTGGAGCTTGGGGTTCCCACAGCGCTCCCGGAGCCGCCGAACCAGCATGGCGACGTCTGCTCCCTGCCGTCCCCGGTAGGTATGCAACTCGTCGAGAACAAGGAATTCCAGGTTCGCGGTTGCCTTGCTGGTGAAGACGCGCTCCGCGGCCCGCAGAAGCATGTACTCCAGCATCACGTAGTTGGTGAGCAGGATGTGTGGAGGGCTGTCCTGGATCCGCTTGCGGTCCTCGTCCTTCTCTTGTCCGGTGTAACGCCCGAAGCGAACAGGCGAGTCAGGATAGCCCTGAGCGTAGCGTTGGAGGGACTCGTACTGGCTGTTGATCAGGGCGTTCATCGGGTAGACGATGAGAGCCCGGGTCCTGGCCTCCTTGGGGTTGGTCTGGGCGATGTGGTCGTAGATGGGCAGGAGGTAGGTAAGGCTCTTCCCGGATCCCGTGCCGGTGGTCACCACATAGGGTTCGCGTCGTTGGGCGATCTCGAGGGCCTCAGCCTGATGCCGGTAGAGCTGAAGAGGCGAGCCGTCGTTCCTCATGAAGAAGCGTTCGGATTGCGGACACAGTCGTCCCTGCTTGGTGAGCTCACGGAGGGAGGGGCCGGGTTCATAGGCAGGGTTGAGCTGCAAGATGGCCTCAGGCCAGAGAGCGCCACCGTCTAGAGCATCGGTTACGACCTGGCCGATCCGTCCGTCCCAGATCCTGAGGAAGCTCTCTACGTACCCTCGGTACTCATCAACAACCTGCTCCCGCAGCCCAAAGACGTCCATGCCAGATCACGCTCCTCGCGGCCAAGTCGCTGCCGTCACCGTTACGGCGACTTCGTGGTTGTTACCACCGCTCTCCAAGGCGCAGAGGTCAGTGTAGACCGGCTGGCTCCCGGACCAGCGGGATCCTCTCTCGCAACTGAGCCGCGAAGGTGTAGGGGATCCGCTCCTTGGGGGTAGTCTCTTGGTAGGCGGGCTCCTCGTGCGAGAGCTCCACGACCTGCTTGCTCGTCATTCCTTCAAAGTGAGCCGCCACCGACTCAAGCACCCGCTCCGCCGTCGAGCTGAAGAGGTCCATCGTGGCCGCGCGGGTGGCCACTAGCTGTTCCACCACGTCGCCCGTCTGGAGCATCACCTCCCGGCGCTCCAGCGCCTCGTCGAAGGCCTCCAGCTGGAACAAGTAGTCCTCGTACTGGTCGGGCACCGGACCAAAGGTGAGGTGGACGTAGGTAGCCCCAGAGATGGAGACGCCGAAGTGCCGAAAGTGGAGGAAGTCGGAGTAGAAGAGCAGCTTGTTGACCTTGGTCTTGTAGCTGCCCCGCAGACGATGGACGAAGAAGACCATCATCTCCCTCAGCAACTCGGCGCAGAACTTCCGGTTTCCCGTGTACGGGTCGTCCCTACGCCTCTGGGTGGCAACATCCAGCACCTGCCGTACCTTCGCCGGTGTGTTCTCCCAGGCACGCTGCCGGACCCGTGCCTCCACGTCGGCGCTCCGCGTCTCGGGCAGGGCGTCTCCGCTGCCTAGCAGAAGCTTCAGGACCTCCCAGGGATCGCGCAGGTCACGAAGCAGATTGGCGTGCGCCTTGTCGGGCACGCTCCCGTTCTCATAGCGGTGGAAGCTCACCTCGCCGAAACCCAGAATCGCCGCGGCGTCTCGCTGGGAGAGTCCGTAAGCCTCCCGGAGTGACCGGAGCTCTTCCGGGCCAGGGATGTCGTGCCGGCGTCGGTACTCGTTGAAGGCAGCAGCCTGAGAGACGGTATCGAGCTCCTCGTCGTACACCTCGGCTCCGCAGGTGTCGCAGATCCTCAACCGGATGCGGTGAGTGATTTCCTCACCCTTCACTCGGAGCGTCTCTTGTCGCTCCTCTACGTGGGTCTCGTTCACGAGGCCGCACTTGTCGCACACCAAGGCGTGGCGCATCCTCACCTCTTCAGTTAGGACCCTTCAAAATACCAGTCGTAAGCTACACCTTGCATAGTGCACGGTTGCCTCAGGCAGAGCGTGGGTCAGTCCTCTTCGTCTTCGGCGGCTACCAGGGGGCGCTCTGGTGGATGGAAGGAGAGGCACTTGGCGATGCATCCGTCCAGCTTGAGCTTAACGTAGATGGTCTGGCGACCCACCTTGGGGCCGAACACCCAGACCTCGCCGGAACTGCCGTCCTCGTCGGGGTCTGGACCCCTCACGTAGCAGTCTGGCGTCAGCTTCAGCACTATCGCTTTGGCGTCGACGATTGATAGGCCAAGGTCAGACAGAGCCTGGCGGTTCTTGTTGCGGGGCACGAAGACCAGGCCGAAGGTGACCAAAATGGTCTTGCACCGGTTGAGGAACTCCTCCGCGTCAGGTGTCGGGGAGGAAGGCAAGCCGGTCATCAGGGACCGCCCTGGGAATATGTTATCATATGATACGCATTGGGATCAAGTGTTTGCCCTCACCGTCTGCGCTCTACGGCTGGTTCAGGCGGAAGTGGTATTCCCGTGCTTCCATCTCGAACTGCTGCAGGGTGCAGGGATCGCGATGCCTCGAAGCCAGCAGGGCGGAGCGCACGGCCTCAGGGCAGTAGTCGCGAAGCCAGTTCTGATGGACCTGGTAGGGTCCCGGCTGATGCCGAAGGAGCTCCATGTAGGCCCAAGAGGCTCCCGTTGCCTCTTGACCCAGACGCTTCAGCGTGCGCTCTGTGAAGTACTGCGCTAGCCCCTCCTTCACCGGCACCTCGGCTTCCGTGAACGCGCCAGAAGGCCACCGCCAACCATCAAGGTCCATCCCGAGGTGGGTAAGGCCATGCGCGAGCTCGTGGATCAGGACGACAAGCGCGAGGTCAGAGGTATTGGATCCCAGGGTGGGGGCGACCAATCCAATCATCTGCCAGAACAGACGTACGCAGGACTGAGCTCCAGCACCAGGTAACGATAGCAAATACCTACCCACCAGGCTCATGTTGTCGAACTGACCGCTGTAGTGGTAGACGCCGAGAAGGTCTAGCTCTACCCGCGCCATCCACCATAGGGGGTTTCCAGACTCGTCGGATTCGGGGAGTCGCTCGAGCACAGACATCACTCCCCGCGGCATCCCCTCGACGACCTCGACGGGAATCTCCACATCCTCCTCAGCGGAGCCCACGGCGCGACCCTCGAGGTTCAGGCGCAGGCCCGTGGATCGCCGCAGCGCCTCCATGGCTGGGCGCTTCCACCGCTTGCAGACCTCCTCAACGCGTTGCTCCGTATCCGGCGGGAGTTGGTCAAAGTAGCTGCGCAGATCCATACGGTTGCCTCCAGAATCCATCTTTGAGTGAAGCCAGCGGACCAGTCCTTTCCCCTGAGACAGGTGCCCCTGCGCCCCACGCTGCATCCACTAGGTTGGGCATTTCCGGATGCGGCCGCCTGCCCCGCTAGACGGCCTCCAGGTCCTTATGGTCGCCATCGAGTCGGTACGTATCCCGCTCACTTGGTAGATCCGTGTAGCTGGGGTCGTTCGTAGGAGCATCTTCCCAGGCGAGGGCGTCAGCCCCAGATCCGCTGCACTGTGCGCAGCGCTGGAACACGTGTGGGTGTCGACCTGGGCAGAGCCAGTTACTATCCACCCAACGCTCTGTGCTGAGCACGCGCTGACACCGAGGACACCCGGTGTAACGGGCGTACGCCCGACCAGTTCCTAGATGCAGGTGGTGCCGTCTTGGCTGTGGTGCTGCTCCTTCCATTCCGGGTGGTGGTCGTGGGCCGGGCCAGTCGGCCCTCCAGCTCTGTTAGCCAAATCGGGCGCTTGCCAGAGCGACAAGACAAGTGCCTGCCCTAGACCTAGCTGGTACCCCTATCCCTCCGTCCGCGCCACAAGTACCGTCTCGTAGTCCTCCGCTGAGATGGAGACGGCTCCCATGCGGAAGTGGTGGCCCCAGTACTTCTTGTTGGTGATGAAGGCCAGGCGCTCGATGAGCGGGGCTATGGGTACGGGCCTCTCCCAGGTAACGACGTCCTTCAGGCGCAGTCGGTCCCCGAAGCCAAAGATCCCGAGGCCCCGCAGCAGGTCCCGCTCCTCGTCGGTGGCGGGCTCCACTTCACTCGCCAGCACGGCCTGCCCAACGAACTGACGCTCACCTTCTCCTGCGAGGTAGAACAGCACCAGGTCTCCCGGCTTGTAACGTCCGCGGAAGGGGGTCCGCTTGTTCAGCAGCCACAGACCTCGGCCGGCAAGCCGCTCAAGGATGGTCCGAGCGCGAACCATATCATCCCCCTCCAGCCGGTTCGCCACAAAGATGTAGTGTGAGGGCTGATCCCGCCGGCCACCGCTCGTGTTGCTAGCTCCCATGTGTCTCCCTCCGTCGACCGTGGAACGGTAGCGTGCTATGCGGAGAGCCCAGTCGGCTCCCTCAGGACCTCTTCGCCGGCCGTCTGCTCATTGCCTCGGATTGGGCGGCCCCCTCGCCAGCCAGCCGCAAGTTCAGCTCCAGAAGCCGGTTCAGGACCTCCCGGCGCGCCTCCGGGCAGAAGGTGAAGCGAGTTCGGCCCCGCTCATCAGCAAAGAAGTCGTGCCCCGGGTCCACGTCCTGCCAGCCATAGCAGGCTAGCACTGCTCGGTCCATCTCCACATGGAGCTCACGAAGTCGCCCAATGTCCATGTCCAGGCACCCAGGCATGTTGAGTAGGCTGTAGGTCTTGGTGAGCCCTAGCTGCCGCTTCAGCATCACCTCTCGGCGGTGTTCGTGGTAATCCCCACCGAGGCGGTCAGCCCGGCCCCGGGCCTCAGCGAGGGGCTCCGGAGGGAAGGGAAAGGTCTCGAAGCAGTCCGACGTAGTGTAGCTCAAGTCGACCCTGAGCGTTGAGCTGAACCTGCGCGCCCAGAGCTCATGGATACCCGACTGTAGGGCCGCAAAGTGATAGTAGTCGTCATAAACGAACACCACCGTTTTCTCGTTGTAGACCTGTCCCGAGTCTACGAAGATGATTCCGTGGGTGTCGCTGATTCGGCTGCGGACCAACACGCGCTTCAACGGAGCGACAGCGCGGTCTAGAGCGGGGGTACGCCTTCCGTAGTGCCACCAGTGACGGGCTCTGTCAAGCGCGGTGCTGTTACGGTCTCGGTTCCGCTCTCGCTCGGGCTTCACAGTCTCGCAAACAATTCGGAGCAGGTCGGGGTAGTCAGCGGCAACAGGCCCTGGGTTGCCCTGTGGAGATGAGGCACAGTCCAGCGGCCAGTCTCGGAAGTTGATGACCCACCGGCTGGCAGACTGGTCCGGCCTGGAGTTCAGGTCCTCGCCATTTAGGTAGGGGAAGAGGCAGTTCGCGTTGCGCGGATTCTGGCGGACCATGTTCCCCGCTTCCTCGGGACCCATCGTGAAGCCAAGGCCAAGGACGTTGCTGCCTTGGAAGGCCTGGCCTGAGGCTTGTGGGAGCAAGGCCGGTGTGCCCTCTGGACCATCGTCTAGGTACGAGCTGATCGTGGGCACGTCTCGACCGTTCAGGAGGGCCTCGTGGGGGTAGGGTCCCTTCCGTATGGTGACCAGATTCACCTCCACGTTGGCCACCCTTGGCCATTGCAGGAAGCAGCGCGCGTACGGGATCGAGTGGCCTGACTCCGTCAAGACAGCCAACCCTCGCTGCCGAGTGGCCCCCTGGCCGATTGAGTTAGTCGCCACAAGGCCCAGCCGACCGCCACGCCTGAGTACTTCCGCCGACCGAAGGAACACGTAGGCACATAGGTCTGCGCTCCCCCTAGGCCCGGGCAGCGCGGTATTGATGAAGTCACGGTACTGGCCCCCGAAGGTGCCAGAGATGTGCTGCCCTCCCATGAAGGGCGGATTCCCTAGTACCACGTCGAAGCCGCCGGCCAGTTGGACGTCCGGAAACTCAAGGGGCCAGTGGAAGAAGGTATGGCGAGGGTCGATGCTTTCCGTCCAGGCGGTGGCGGCCAGGCGCGCATCCAGAGCCTTGGGTTGGGTGATGGCCGTCAGTACGGCGTCCGTGGTGGCCACCGCAGCTTCGTGAGGAGAGCGGGGAGCGGCGAAGAAGGCAGCGGTCCACAGGTGGCAGGCTGTAACGTCCGCCCAGTAGCTACTGCCGGTGCCCCTGGCCTGCTCGTACCGCCGTGCCTTCTCTCGCACTACCTGAGGGCTGGTGTCTGGGGTGTGCTCCATCTGCTCCGTCAACGCAGCCAGCTCCTTCAGGTGGTCATCTAGGGCGCTCTCAGAAAGGCGCATCTGGTACGCCTGGTGCTTCTGCAGCTCCGCAAGCTCCCGCTTGTTCCGATCCCGGAAGGGCTTCAGGGCCTTGTTCACCGCGCAGTCCGCCCGCTTCAGAGCCGCCTCGGGGACGCCCTTCTTCAGCCAATCTAGGTCCGCCACGCCCACCAGGCTGTCCCCGTGCTTGATGCGGTGGTCCAGGAAGGTCAGCGGCATTCCCGGGCAGTGGGCCTCCAGCCAGAGGGCTACCTTGCACAGGTCGACCGCCAGGGGGTTCTTGTCCACCCCATGGACACAGTGCGTGACCGCCTCCCGAACCGCGATCCGGTAGAGGTCCGGGGCGGGCTCTTCCTCACCGGAGCGGAGCTTAGCCACCTCTCGGCCGATGCGGCGGGCTGCCGCCAGCAGGAAGTGACCGCTTCCACAGGTGGGGTCCAGTACGTTCAGGTTGAGGAGCACGCTCACTCGCTCCGAGTCGGACTTGGCCTCCTTCAGCCGCTCCTCCATCACCGGTTCCAGTGCGTGCTGAATCAGCTCCCTCACGAACTCCGGTGGGGTGTAGTGGCTGGCCGTGGTTCTCCGGGTGTCGCCCGCCTCGAAGGTGAAGGTGAGGGTGCCATCGCGGGGTGTCACCACAGGGCGGAACTCCAGCAGGCTCTCGTAGACGCTCCCCAACTCCTCCACGTCAAGACCCGCGTAGTTCACGCGCCGAGGGATGCCCTGCTCCTGGAACCGCGAAAGGTGCCGCATCGCGGTCAGCAGCTCCTCGTTCCCGATTAGGTACCCGTCAAGGTCCAGCAGCTCAAACAGGTTGCCATTGAGAGGGGGGACTCCGAGCTGGTTTTCGTTCCGGAACAGCGCGAAGGCTTTGCTCAGCCCCATCCAGAGATCGTGATAGGGGCTGGACACGATGCCGCGATCGACCAGGCCTCGGAGGCGGGTGACGCTGTAAGCTTCCTGGTAGATCTGCTCTCTTCTGGCGAGATCCTCTCTGTCCACCGAGGCCGCATCTTCGGCCAGCTCCGGGAAAACAAGCCGTCTCTCCTCCACCACCATGAGGAACAGGAGGCGGTAGACCAACAGCAGCAGCTCCCGATGGAACCGGGCAGCCTCGCCCTCGCCCCAGGCCCGATCCCTCAGCTCAGCATTTCCCGGGTGGCGGAGGAACCCGTTGGCCAGAACCTCAAGGGCCGCCTTCACTCCATCGCTGAGGTGGTCCCGAATGCGGCCGCCCTGGTCTATGCCCTCCTGGTAGTACCTCTCCAGCAGGCACAGGTGGTGGTCCTCCCCTGAGTTGGGCAGACGCGTCCGGTGGCACACCCGGTAGAGCACCGCGAACTCATGGAAGCGGTTGCCCTCTAGCACGCTCTCCAGGTCGAACTCCAGAAAGCTGGGCCGGGAGGAGCGTGGAGTTTGGCGGAGGAGTCGGAGGGATCTTCCGTTGGTGACGATGCCCCACAGGTGCTCTGAGCGATTGAGGTACTCCTGAACCAGGGCATGGGGGCTCAGACGCAGGCGACCCTTGCGATCGATCTGGGCGCGGATCCCCTCTATGTGGATGGGCGCGTCACAGGGCCCCTCGCCAGCCCGGTGTGATATAGCAAAGGTCTGTCCGCCTATATCAACGGAGCCGGGCGTCGACAGCTCATAGCCCAGTAGGTCAAGCAGGGGGACGACCCACTGGTTCCGTGTCACAGAGGTAGCGGCATCCCCTTCAGGCAGCCGGCTAAGGCGGCGGCGGAAGGCAGCCCAATGGTTCATGGCATCGGACCACACCCCGGCAATCTCGTCGGTCAGCCGCCGGCCGGAAGCAAGGCCAAAGTCAGGGGCCTTCTGGCCCTGGACCTCTTCCCGGGCGATGCGCTCCAGGAGGTCGAGGGGCAGGAGCCCTCCCTCCGAATGGATGGCGGAGTAGCTCATCGGGCGCTCCCCGGCAGGAAGACGTAGAGCCCCAGGAGGTCAGGGTCATACGCGGTAACGGTGAGCTTCCCCCCTCCCGTGTAGCGACGCAGACGGGCGTGCGCCTCCTCCATCTCTGTGGCCCGAGCCTGTACCAGCGAGAGAAGCTGCCCCTTGGCATTCGGATCAGCAAGCAACCCTAGGGCATCGGCTACCTGACGCTCACGCTCCTGGGGAGATAGGCTCCCGGTCACATGGGCCGACTCAAGGAGACCATCGGCTTCTTCTGCTCCGGGGGGAAACCAGACGAGGCGGCCATTGTCCCGTCGGAATCCGGAGGCCAGTATCTCCTCCGCGAACTGATCGGTACCTCGCCGAGCGGTGAGTCGGTAACGGAGTCGCAGGAGAAGCAGCACGGTTCTTGTGCAAACCGCATCAGTTCTTGAGGCACCGCATCTGGAGAAGTGTTGGTCACCTAGGGGTTGGAATGCCGCGGAGAGCACCCTTCGGCTCAGGGCGGACACCAGGGGGTGACTCCGCCCGACAACCTCCACTCCCTCTTGAAGGTGATCCCCGAAGGTGACTCTGCGCGGGCGCTTCCAGTCTGGACCCAACCCCTCGGCAACCAGGGAGGATGCATCGATCAGGTGGCAGTGCTTCTGCCTGGTGTGGTTCAGGGCCACGCGCTCGGCGGCACCGAGGGTGAACGCCTGCACAGAGGTGGGGTCCCCAAGCACGGAGTCAACCGCCTCCAGCTCACGGGCCACCTCCTCCGGCTTGATGGCGTGCTGGGCGAAGCGGGTCCGGCTCACCCTCTCTCGCTCTGCGCTCCGCTCCATGTTCTCATGGAAACCTACGTGTGGGGCGTAGTCGAATCCCAACTGGGTGCTCTTGGTCCAATGGTGTGAGAGGAAGAGCGACTGTACCACGGCCTCCATCACGCTCTGGGCCTCCTCCGGCACAGGCACGGTGATACCAAGGGAGTCCCGTATGGACCGGGCCTTGCGGATCAGCACGTTCAGGACCGCGCCGTCGATGGGGTTGTCAACCCCCACGAAGAGCATCACCTGCACCCTCTTGGCGCTCTGCCCGTACCGGTCGACGCGCCCCTCCCGCTGCTCCAGCCGGTTGGGGTTCCAGGGCAGGTCGTAGTGGATCACCGCATCGAAGTGACTCTGCAGATTCACGCCCTCAGAGAGGCAGTCCGTCGCGACCAGGACGCGGTGGGGGGCCTCCGCAAGCTCTCGCACGCGGGTCTCGCGCTGTTCGTCGTCCATCTCGCCAGTGATGGAGACCACCTGCAGATCCTGGTACTGACCTTTCAGCCGTTGCCTAAGCTGCTCCGCGACGTAGTGGGCAGTTGGGATGAAGCGGCAGTAAATGATCGGTCGGTTCCCCTGACCTAGTAGATCCTGGATAGCGGTGACCACCCAGGCAACCTTCAGGTCACCCTTACCAGAGAGCAGCCCTTCAGCCTGTTGCCGGAGGCCCCTGAGTGCCCTCTTCTGCCGGTCCGACAGATCGCTTGCTCCTTGGGCCAGAGCTGCCTCTGGTACAGCGTCAATGGTTCCCTCCTCAGTGACAGGATCCAGTATTTCGCGGCGCCGCTGCTCCTCGTCAACCTCCCCGTCATCCGCGAGGGATCCCTCACGGTTGGAGAGGGCTCGGAAGGCGGCGGCTGGGCTCGACATGACGCACCGGATCAAGGAGACCGCGGCCCAGAACTGCACGCGCTGGCGGCTGCCGCCCGAAGTGGCGTCCTGTACCCGCTCCCGGGTGTAGTCCAGTACCCCCTGGAAGAGCTCCCTGTACTCCAGCGACAACGGATAGGCAACATCGGTGGAGACGCGCTCAGGAAAGGGGGTATCGGCCCCCATCCACCGGGCCACATCGGCACGCCTGCGCTGCACGAAGTGCCGGGCCAGGCGCTCTCTGTCCCGCTCGGGCATGGTCTCCATATCGAGACGCTCAAACTCCGGCCGCAGGAGCCCAAGCAGCGAACGGAAGCTCTCCTCAATGCCACTGTGAGGTGTTGCCGTGAGAAGGACCAGGTGGCGGTTGGCTGACCGGGACAGCTCTTCGACAAGCTCGTGCCGCTGCTGCTGATCTCCGCCTCTATCACCTGGCGGGCGGGCGCATGTGTGGGCTTCGTCCACGATCACCAGGTCCGGGCAGTGGGTCAGAAGCTGGTAGCGGTGGGACTGCCCCTTCACGTAGTCGATGCTGATGACCAGGCACCGGTAGTGCTGATAGATGCTGAGGTCCCGCCTGGGAAGCTCGCGCTCCAAACGGGCTATTGTGCTAGTTCTCACGATCTTGGCGTCGAGGTGGAACTTCTCGTTCAGCTCCCGCTGCCATTGCTCGCAGAGATGAGGGGGGCACAGAACCGCCATGCGCTGGGCATCCCCACGCTCAAGCAGCTCCGAGGCAACGAGGGCCCCCTCGATGGTCTTCCCAACACCCACGTCATCCGCTATAAGCATGCGCACGGGGTCCTGCCTGAGAGCCATGATCAACGGCACGAACTGGTAGGGCCGCGGGCGGACCGACAGCCGGCCTACGCAGCGGAAGGGCGCGGCAGTGCTTCGGAGGCCGAGGCGGGCAGCATCTCTGACCAGGCGGCCAGCGATGAAGTCGCCAGCTCGACGCGGGTCTGGGGGAGGGAAGGTGGCCTCCGACAGGGCCGTGGGTTCAAGGGGTAGGTAGATCGAGCACGATTCCTGCTCGGATCCGGTAAGGGGTCGAAGCCTGACGAGTTCGGCGTCCTCGGAGGGCAGGACCACCCATTCACGATCACGCGCACTGACGATGGATCCCACAGCGAAGGCAGAGCCGGGCATGGCACACTCCATGAAGCAGCCCTGAGGGGGCCTGGAGCCTGCCGGGAGGGCGGAGTCTCTCGAGGCAGAGGCTATCTGGGCTGGTCTACACAGGCTTATTGTCGCTCGGCTGTATCTACTCCTCTAAAGGAATCCAGACGCTTCTTTGCTTGATAGCGCGCATCAGGCAGATCGGGGGTCGGGGGCCACCGCAAGCACTTCGCGTTCCACGTAGCGCTTGAGCTCCTCAACACAACTGAAGCACCGGTAGCCTGCCTGGCTCGCGGACTCCATTGTGGCAACGTCCTCGTCGATCATCAGGGCTACGGGCTGGCTGTAGCTCTCCTGCATCCCGTCGGGCCAGGCCAGGTCCAGAATTGCCAGGGGCTCTCCACCCTCGGGGCTCAGCAACTCGAACATAATCTCGCCCTCGGGAAGGCCCTGCGCCGCGACCCACTCGCTGCACTCGTAGATCCGGCGCTCCTCGTCCTCATCGCTGATCCCGCCGGAGACTCTGCGCCGCTCCCTGGACAACAGATCTGGAGCCACATCAGCCTCAGGCACGGATCCCCCGAGCAGACCGCTGAGGAAGTCGTTGGCAGCCCTTGCCAGTAGCTCACGACGGACCTCCAGGAACTCCTGGTAGCGCTCGATCTTCCACAGGCCAGGTTCGTTAGGGATCCAGTTGGACTCGAGCGCTCCTGGTTGCTTGGCCGCAGCGTCGGCGAGGTAGTGCTCAGGATGGGCGTCTGACACCAGCAGGTTCGACTCCTGGGTGAGGAAGGTGAAGTTGGCAATGGCGTTCACATCTGAGCGGGCGTAGCCATGCTTGTAGAGCAGCGCTTTGGGGAAGATGTGATGGACCTCTAGCCTGCTCAGGCGACCCAGCAAGTAGTCTGACAGCTCTACACCTGACACCAGATCGCGGGCGTGGCAGACCCGGGTCAGCATGTAAAGCAGGGGATAGAAGCGGGCTCCCCGGCTCCATACGCGGAAGTCGTTGGGCTGCAGGCGGAGGTCAGGCCGGTACTGACGCAGTTGGTCGATTAGCCGGTCGAGGGCACCCTCTGTCTCCTCGATCAAAGCGAGGTCCTGGTTAAGATAGGACTCCGTTGATCCCGCGTACCGGCCCCAGAGCAGTGTGTGAATGTACCAGAAGAGGAGCCGATCCCGATCCCTGTAGTCGGTAATCGTCCCGCCGCGCTGCGTCAGGTACCGTGCCATGACGGGAAAGGCGTACTGACTCCCAAGCACCCGGTCGTGGTCTAGCCCGAGGCGTGACCCAACCATGGACAGCAGCCTGTCAATGGCCGATTCCGCCGTGGTCAGTCCCCTCTGGAAGTCACTGGTGCCCACGTCAGCCAGGGCGCTGAACAGGGCCTCTCCGGTCACTATGGTGTTGATGCATCTGAGCAGCCACTCCAGCCGGAACTCGAAGCCCGCCCTACGCCACTTGGTCAGCCGGGACTTCATCTCGTCCCTGGCCTCAGGCCATCCCGCACAGACCCGGGCGAGAGCTAGATCACCCTTGGAGAGCTTGGTGCCTCCGCTGTTCACGCGGTTGAAGATGTCCACCACCACATCGACAGTCTTGTCCTCGCCTGCTACCTCCTCCACATGAAGCTCGATGCTCTTCACAGCCTCGATAGCATTCAGCCGGTTGATGAACAACGAGAGGTCAGGCTGAAGATCTGGCTGGGTGACCAGACGCTGAACGAAGCCACCCACCCCCTCCTGCATCAACTGTGTCACACTGATCCAGGCCGGGTTGTCCTTCATCTTGAGCGGAGAGTAGAACTCGAAGGTCTCCTCCCTGAGGTTGAAGTAGAGCCCTGTGAAGGCGTCCGAGTGCCCTTGAAAGAATCGGGGCGGGGCTCCTCGGATGACCCCATAGAGCGAGGTGATGCGCTGCTGGCCGTCCAGAAGCAGCTTGACCACCCCCGGCTGGAGCTCTGTGTTGCCCCTGGCCTTCGCCGACTCGGTTCTGGTTGCCCAGACGAGCAGGCTGCCCACCGGGTGCTTACGGTACAAGGAGTCCATGAGGCTTCGCACCTGGTCACGGTTCCAGACATAGCCGCGCTGGAACTCCGGCAGAGCGATGCTTCCGAGGTCAATCAGATCGAGGATGGTGTGGATCTGCATGGTTCTGCTCCTGCGGCATGTACCAGCGAGCCCGGTTGCGCCATCTACACCTCGTTAGGGGCATGACGGTGACCCCCTGCTGGCTAGAGCCCACCCCCCTCTTCACCCCCGACCAGGCCTTCGCCTTCAGGCGTCCGGGCAGAGCAAGAAGCCCAACGCGAACTGGTAGCCACATCCACGCCCCAGCGATCACTAAGCCCCACGCACAAGTGAGCACTCGGGAGCCTGTCTTCCAATGCTCTTGGGTGAAGGCAAGCTAGCTACTTGGGGACAGGTTGCCGGGGCCATCACGATCCGCCAGTCGCTGGGAATGGCTGCCACCAGGGCCGAGTCGCGACGCGATGCCGGTAGAGCCCTTTATCCCTGCCGGCCCAGGCGTCCCTGTGGTTCACCATCAGGGCCAAGTCCCCCATGGCCAATGGACGCGCGTCGGCCTGTGGCAAGGGCCCAAGCCAATAGGGATCCCAGCCACCGGGTACGCTCTCCAGGAGTTCGGAGCTAAGCCCCGCCAGGCGCCAAGTACGGATGGGCGAGGAGCACCATACCACACACCGAGGGAGTTGGGCCCCGTAGGAGTGACCGGCTCTAGGTGGCCGGCCAATCGGGACAGCAGGCGGCGTCATCCGAACCCTAATCCCACCTCTGGGGAGTCAGCCGTGGCTGTGTGGCAGAGCGAAAGGGCCCCCTCTACCGTCGGAATGGCGGCGGTACACCGATTCCTGCTGACGTAGGGGCCACCGGATCTGTGGCGCAAGAGCGAGCAGAGCGCCCCTCATTCCATTGGGTCTCGATACCGCTAGATGAGGCGTCAGGAGTGGCAAGCGGGAATGGCCCCAGATGACCCCAGGACCGCTGCACACGAACACCAGACTCCTCAGGCTATAGGGGGGTTGCTCAGCCTCCGCTCAGTCGGGGGCCAAACCCTGGGAGAGGCAGAGCGAGCCCCGGCGAACGAACGGGCCATCGGTCATCGAAGCGCGTGGGTGCCGAGACAAGAGGCGCCAAATCCCGAACTGGCCACCGGGTCCATCACAGCAATATGCATCGCAAGCCAATGAGCACTCGATGGAACGCCATATTGCACCTGGGAATCCCGACAGGCCAGCCCAGAAGCCCAGTGGGAGCATCGAGGCGCTGTTGTCGAGCACAAAACGAGTCTTGACAACGCACCAATCGCGCGCTATACTACGCGATACACCCAGAAGTCCTTTGCACAATGATGGACGAAATGCGTAACTTTCGGGCCATATCAACGTCTGACTAAGCGGCACAACTTCCGTTACACTGATTGGCGTTTGGCTAGATAGCTGCAGCGCGTAGTCGGCATGGGGCGGTCTGGGCAGTCACCCGTTGCCGTTCCGGCCTAGGCTGCCAGGACGATGGGGCTTATTGGAGGCATACTTGGATACGCTTGTTACAACAAAGGAATCAGTGCGAGGCCCGGAGCAGGATAGCCACGATGGGCAAGAACGGGTGCCGGCGGTCTGGAGGCAGAGGAGGAGCATCCACGGCAAGCCGCTGGTCGTCCGCCAGCTGGGCACAATCGCAGACTACGGTGGCCACTTCAAGAAGAGCGTCGCGTCCTTCCTGCTAGACTCGGGCCTCACGCCCCACAGGAGGGTGGCATTCGCCGTCATGCATGTGCTCGTGAGCCGCGCAAACAATTACGGCGTCGTTGCCAAGCTCACTCGAAAGGACATCGCGCGAATCAGCGGCTACGGTCTCTCAGCCGTCAAGGATGCCCTTCGCGAACTCGAGGGCGTCGGATATGAGAAGCTGTCGAAGGGGAGCAACCGCAGTGGCCTAACGAACGTCTATCGCATATTCCTGCCTGCATCGCAATACGTGCGCAACCTACAGCGACTGGACCCAAGCGTCATCATCGACGGCGCAGTCTGGCTTGAGCCTGGAACCGTGCCAGATCCCTACATGGTGCCTGATGACTATGACCCGTTTGGAGACCATGAGGCAGGCGACGAGGCCTCCCCCCCGTCGGAGGCATGCCCACTACAGACAGACCACCTTGGGCCCATCACCAGGGCGACAGTTGAGCCGCCGGCGACACGAATGACGGTCTCTATCAGTACCATCAGTCTGAACTGACCGCATTCCTCTCGCTTCGGCAGTGCGACCCATGGGGTCGTCTGGCACCCCCTGTACTTCTATATATACGGGAGAAACCAATGGCCCTTTGCCATCTCCAGACCACCAATGGGTTTCTCCCGGGCACAGCGAAAGGCCTTCGGGCACCGAGAAGACTCATGTCTTGGCGATGACCAACTCCCAGGAGTAAGGAGGACTCGGGGATCCTAGGCGGTTGGGCTCATGCATTGGTCCTAGGTGAAGCTGCCCTCTCGATCGTGGGAGCGTATCCCCCAACCACATCATCGCCGACTGCTCTCCCAATCTGGATTGGCTTCCATGGAGACACCCACGTACGTGGACCCAGTCTCCGCCGGGGAAACCAGGTGTCATCCTCAGGACAACCGATCCAGCTTGGAGGACCCCCTGAGCAACCCCGTGGATCCCCGGAACCCATCTCGACGGGGAAGGAGTCGGCTGTATGTTCGGGTTGGGATGATCCCCGCTTGGCGTCAATGGGGGTCTCCCTGAGAAGCATAGCCTCTGGATCACCCTCAGATCCGCGCCCATAGGCGCTCCGGCGAGTTCCCCAATGGGATGTTGGAACAGAGGGGTCCCGAAGTGGAAGCCATGGCATCTGGGGCTCTGGCTTCAAGAGATAGCCTGGACCCGCCCCCTGTGAAAGGTCCCCTTCGGTGACGTCTAGAGGGTGGACAGGATCCTCGGCTCGAGCGCACCGCAAGCGTCCTGTGGAGCGAACCCTGCTCCCCTAAGGGCGCGTCCCTCGGAGGTTGCATTACCCCGTTAAGCAACAAGGGGCCGCCCCATTGTTGTCATGCAGAGCCGGCGGCGTCTCCCCTCCGGAGGTTTTCCTGGCAGGCCCTAGCTCGCCCTTGAAGCTAAGCTGACTGGAGCTCATCAAGGCCCACCGCTTGGGGGGCCTCATCAAGGTAGCACCCGTCGGCCATTCCAACTAGCGGCCAGCCCACGCTGCTTGCGGGGACCGCTAGCTCCCCCGGGATCTAGTGACGGGAGGCGGGTGCCGAGTCAGTCGCATCACCAGACCGGCCCCGATCACTGGGCGAAGCATCCTGGTTGCTTCCAAGGGACCAGGGCAGACGGTAGCCCACTCCCGTCCACCCGGAACCCAGCACCGAGATCAGGAGCATTCCCTACAGAACGCCCATGGTCACCCAGAGGCGCCAATACAAGTCGGTCAGCATCCAAGCAGCTAAGGACGTCATGCGGTGGCCATCCCTCGGCTGAAGAGGTCCCGTCTACCAACGCACTTGGCTATCCATACCGCGGCCTGACAGCGGCACATGGCAGAGGGTGCAGGTCAGTCGCCCGCCAGATCGGGATCTACTGGTGACGGCCATTCCGGTAGACAGGTCAGGATCGACCTCGTCGCCTCCCATTGCTTAGCGAACTCGCTCATGTTGAGGCGGAGAGTCGGCAGCTCGTCCTGGTATGCCCCACACAGCCTACTAACGCCGGCCAGGAGTGAGTCAAGCTGGTCCTGCCGCAAAACTCCCTCACTGACGAGATCCCCTGCGAACGAAGCGATCAGGTCATCAAGGGTCTTGTTGTTCAGCAACGCACACTCAAGCTGTGCCTCCACAGCGACGAGGTACCCGACCAGGGATCCAATCCAGCCGAGCGCTACGACTTCCCTCTCAGTCATTGTCCCTATGTCTCCAATCCACAGGTCTACAGGCCCATCGCGTTTCGGCCGGGGATCCTGATGAGCCCCTCCCAATCGCGGGTCTCTAGGCACTGCACGCGTGGTCATGCCCCCCTAAGGGTAGGTAGGTAGGGTGTAGCAGGTGTGCCAGACGCGAAGCTCCTAGCAGGAAGCACCCAAGGGGACTAGGGGCCCTAGTTGGCTCACCAGCCTTGGCCAACCTACCCTATCGAGGATTCCTCTCCCCGGCGGGTCAGCATCTGAGGGTGCCCAGCACGGCAGTACGCTTGGCCAGCAAGGGACCCTAGCCAGTGATCGCCCATTCCACGCTAGCTAGGTCGACTCCTCCAGTGCTATGGCCAACACGATAGCAGGAGCTTGCCCTGTATGAGTTCAGCGAGTGGGCGGCGGTCTGGCAGGAGATGATACCCGCGTGCCGCAAATGCTCACACGCCTAACACACAGGGGCCTGCGGTGGCTCTGCCAAGGCCCCATCGCTCCCAGGAAGTCGATCGCAGTAGCTACCGCGGGATCTCTACCCAATACCAAACTGGTGTCGCACAGGACCAGGACTGGAAGGCTGAGCACGTAGCCCTACGTCGAGTCGGCCTTCGTTCCTTTGGTAAGAGCCGGCTGTCCGCCAGCCACTCCACCCAGAGCTGCCCGAGCCAGGCGAACCGATGGGCCATGCTGGCAACACGTTTCCTGGCAGGCCTGGATCAGTGAGCAATGGCCCATGCCGACGGAAGACGGGGTGGTTTGTTGACTCAGCCGCGTTTCTACGAACCCGCGAGCCGGACAACGTAGGTGCTGCCCCAAACCGGTGCATTGGCGGGATTCGCCTACGCTCATTACCAGCTGTCAGCCCTACTCAGGGGTCTACTCCCTTTCGGCCAACGGCGCCCGGCAGGATCTACGGAAGCACCCTTCGGCGCCACCAGACGCGCTTGTGACTCCATGGACCAAGACGGGGTCCGAAAGGTTCATTCAGGCGATGTAGCCCATACCTGACCCGAAAGTCGTCCTGCCCAGAAGCCTCTAGGCTGAGCAAACACGGACCGGGGGGTACCTCCTATTGGAGCCCACCCCCTCTCCTGGGCCAGGCTAGTTACATGGACTGGTTGCCTGTGAGCTAAACGCCGTGGCCGCCCCCGGATAGCCCCCAAACGCCGCTAGCAGTGAACGGGAGCGAGACTAGACCGCCCTTGAGCCACTTGGGTCACCAATATGACGTGGGGCCATCGATGCCTTCGGCACCACTGCGGGCTCGCCACCCCACCTCGTCTCGGGATGGCGCTGAGACCAGGAGCTGTTCTGATCCTCCCAGCAGGACAACCGCGACTCAACAAGCGCGAGTGGTATCCAACCTAGACCGCGGGTACCGAATGCACTCAGGCACCAA
>DASXUI010000264.1:0-4097 GCA_036504955.1 Armatimonadota bacterium | reverse complement strand
AGCTGACCATCGTCCGAGGGCCGGCCCAGACCATCGCCGCCAAGGACGAGGCCACGCTGGAGTGGACGCTGGAGGAGATGGGCGGGCACCCAATCGCGGAGGCGGGAGTGGAGGTCCGCTCAGATGAGAGGGCGGATGGGCGCGTGCTCATCGAGAGGCTGACCTGGGATGGCGTGCCACAACTCGCGTTCCCCAAGCCGGAGGACGGATCGAGCCTCTACCGGCGCGCCTGGGTTCAGGCCTGCGACCACTTCGACTCGTGGAACCCGGACCGCCCTTACCGCATCATGCAGAACAGCGGCCCGGGCCTCCTCATCCAGGGCACGCGAGAGTGGCAGGACTACGAAGCGCGTGCCAGCGTCACCCCCGCCCTCGCCCACCGCGGCGGCATCGCCGTCTGTGTGCAGGGCCTGAAGCGCTGGGTGGCCCTCCTCCTCTGCGACGACGGTAAGCTGCGCCTGGTGAAGGCCCTGGACGGCGAGCGCGTTCTGGCGGAGGCAGACTTCCCCTGGTCGCTGGACCAGACCTACGACCTGTCCCTCAGCACCCACGGCGGCCACTTCGTAGCGAAGGTGGCTGGCAAGACGGTCGTGGAAGCCACCGACACCGACCGACCCCTGGAGTCCGGTGCACTCGCCCTACTGGTAGACACCGGCCGGCTGGACGTAGGTAATGTCTCAGTTGGGCCGGCGTAGGGACTAGGCTGAGGGGGTGATGGGGCTAGAGGGACTGGGAGAGAGGGGGGTGGACAGAGGGAAGCGTGAGCCGGGCGGCGCCGTGGACGTAATCCACGGCTGACACAGAGTCGCCCCTCCGCGGCTGGACCCGGGCCGGCGCACCTACGGCGTTGCGGCGCCACCAACCTTGGTAAGCCCCGAAGGGGCGCCTCTACGTCAGCCGGGAATGGCATTCCCGGCGCCGCCGGCCCCCTCACCCCCATCCCTTCCGAGGCCCCTTCACCGGCCCAGTCGCTTCCCTGTGACCCAGTGGTGAGGCCGTCGGCCAAGCCCCCTCACGACCGGGCGATAGGCTGCCTAGTACACCGAAGCCGCTTCGCACAGAAACTGGGCGAAGAGCGGCGCGACGGCTCGGTTGCCGGCAATGTTAGGGTGAGAGTCGCTGTCAGTGTGGCTGCCCTCATACGTGTACTTCAGCATGTTGGCCGTGGCGCTGGTTCCATCCGGCTCCGCGAGGGCATCGAACAGGTTGAAGTAGCGCACGTTCGGGTGCCCGGCCAGGTACTCGTCGCTCCCCAGCCAGTTGGCGAAGTCTCGGGCCCTCTTGGCGCTGGCCTTGTCCGTTGAGAGACGGTGCAGGGGCGGGGTCGACATCACCACGAAGAGGCGGTCCGGGCGCGTGTCACAGAACTCTCGGATGGCCCGGTACCAGCTCTTGTACTGGCTAAGGTCGCTGGCGCTCCCGATTGCCGAGGCGGGGAAGCAGCTCTTGAAGGCGATGACCTCGTGGTTGGTGAGGATGGTCTCGCGACACTTCACGCAGTCCGCGCGCGAGGAGGTCCACAGGTTGTAGAGGCCGATGGGGTCGGTGTTGTCATCGGGAATCGCGTAGTCCCGGTTCATCGACTGACCGTTGGCTCCGAAGAGGCCCTCGCCGTTGTACCCATGGTCCCAGAACACGTAGCTGGTGCCCTGCGCCCGGTTATAGTCGGTGATGTATTCTCGTACCCCACCACCGATGATCCCAGCACCCGTGGAGTGGTGCAGGAAGAAGAGCTTGGTGAGCCCGTGGGTCTTCACCGCCGGGGGGAAGAAGTCCGCGTCGCTGACCAAGCCGGCCACGTAGCGCAGAAGACGGACCAGGTCTGCCACGCCCACCTGCCCGTCGCCGGAAGGGGGCGGGGCCACGTCCGCCGCGGACGTCAGCTCCGGCGTAAGGGGGACGGTTCCCGCCACCAGTTCCAGGCAGCGAACCACGTCCACGATACTGACCTTGCCGTCGCCGTTGAGGTCGCCCCGGAGCGTCGCGGCACGCAGGGGTGAGGCGAGGAGCAGGAGCGGCAAGCACCAGAGCAGCAGTGCCCGCCCCAGAGAGTGGGAACGCATGATGGCAACCTCCATGGCCGCGCTTCGGGAGAGCGAACTTGCTGCTCTCAGAACGTCGGTCACCGCAGCTCCCGTGCGGCGGCCCAAGCGGAGGGGAAACCAGTCGCCCTGAGGTCGGCGTCCTGTCCCCTTGCCTCAGCATAGCTCCGCTAGCCCCAGCCGGCAAGCCCTCGCGCCTCAGTGCCTCCCGGTGTGCCCAAAGCCGCCCTCACCCCGGGCGGTGTCGCTGGGGTCCAGCGACTCCGTCTCCAACCAAGCCAGGCGCCGGACCGGGGCCAAGACCATCTGCGCGATCCTCTCGCCCCGACGGATCTCAAAGGGCTGCGACCCGTGGTTGATGAGGATCACCATCACGGGCCCCCGGTAGTCGCTGTCGATGGTCCCCGGAGCATTCAGCACGGTGACGCCGTGCTTGGCCGCCAAGCCACTCCGGGGCCGCACCTGAGCCTCGAAGCCCGGTGGTAGAGCGATGCGGATGCCCGCGGGCACCATCGCGGACCGTCCCGGTTCCAGCACCAGGGACTCAACGACGGCGGCCCGCAGGTCGAGCCCCGACGAGCCGTCGGTGGCATAGCTCGGAAGCGGGAGGTCCCGCGCCTCGGGGAGCCGCTCGATGGTGACCTCTGTCGCCTGGGTCTGCTCGGTCAGGGGCGTCTCGTATGCTGCCAAGTGGTTTCCTTTCGAGAAGGCATGCCGCTGGTCTGGTTGTCCATGCCGAGGGGCGTAGTCCAGCGGACGGTCATCTGGGGAAGCGGAGCTCGGGCGGCTCAGCGCCGGCCGAAGAGCCTCTTGTACGCCATGGCTGCCTTGGGATACTGACCCCTGGAGAGCTGCCCTGGATAGTCCGCGTTGGAGTTCCAATAGGTGTGGTAGATCACCGGATGGCTATCGAGCCACTCCTGCATGAGCTTCAGGTACGGCTCCGCGTCGTCGCTGGACACGCCCCACTCCGAGTAAGAGGTCGGCTTACCGTGCCTCTTGGCGAACTCCTGATGCCATTTCAGGCCGTAGGTCCGGTCGCGCGCGTTCTCCCAGGCCTTCACGGGATCCTTCGGGTCCCACTGGAGCTGCCAGTAGACGTCCATACCAACGATATCCACCACGTCATCGCCCGGGTAAGCGTCCTCGGGGTTCATGCCCACGTCACCGACGTTCACGTTCCACTCGACCACGAACCGCTTGGACGCGGCCCGGAAACAGTCCACGAACCGCCGGAACGCGCCAGCGAAGGCCTTGGGCTTCCCGTGGGCCGTCCAGGGCATCCAGTCACCGTTGAACTCCCAGCCGGTGCGCAGGTAGAGCACCTTCTCCTGCTTGCGGAAGCCGGCTAGCGCCTGCGCAGCCTTGCGGTAGTGGTCATCGTAAGCCCCAGCGGCGGCCTCCTCCAGCGAGGCGCCCTTGGGGATCAGCGGCACCGACCACAGCACGCGACGGTCGATCTCGCTCCAGAGGCCGGCCGCCCAGGGCACGGAGCCGTCGAAGTCCGCCCAGCTCGCGCCGCCGGTGTAGCCCAAGACGCCATCGACCTTGCGCCCCAGCCATTGCTCGAACTGAAGGATCTCCTTGGGGTCGTTGCCGCAGTAGACCCCCAGGAGCGGACGTTGGCGCTTAGCGGCGGAGGCCGCCCGCAGCAGCCCTGGAGCGGCGGCAAGCCCCAGGGCAGCAGACTGAAGTAAGCGGCGTCGGCTGAGCTCATCTGCCATCGCTAGTTGACCTGTCCCTTCCCTACGAGCGGCCACAGTAGTGCGCCGATCCGCTCGCATCACCACAATTGTGTCGCCGTGCCACCTGGGGCGAACCCTGGCCCCACCTACCTCACTCTTCTGCCCGGGAGCCCTCCGCACCCCTTGGCCCCTAGACCTGCCGCCACCCTATCAGAAGGAGCTAGGCAGAGCTTCAGCGAACACCGGTTCGAGGTAGAGCCGCCGTCGATCATAGGCGCCCCCCCGTCCCCTGAATCGCCCTGGACCCGAGGGCGACGGACCAGGGCATGGCGAGGATCGCCAGCTCCTGACCTCGGGGACCAGCTAGCAT
>DASXUI010000263.1:0-5222 GCA_036504955.1 Armatimonadota bacterium | reverse complement strand
TCGATGCCCTTCACCCCAGCGACTACCACGTGGAGCCTGCCGCTGCCAAGGTCGTTCACTGCCTCCACCGGCTTGTCGAAGGCGGGGTTCAGAACGACGTCGGCGTCCTTGGGATAGCTCAGCAGCGGGCTGGGACCGGTGATGGTGAAGGTGAGGTCCGCCGCTGCCACGGCCTTGGCGTCCGCGCTGATGCTCAGCGGAACCTGCACGGTCTGGCCGGCCTGGCCCTTCACGTTGGCCACCGTAGCGGTCAAGGTGCCCCCGGAGGGCGGGTTGAGCACGGTCAGCGTGCCGTTGTCGAAGCTGGTGGTGATCGCCTTGCCCGCGATGTCCACCACGTCGCCGGAGATGACGACGTTGTAGACGGTGCCCGCCTTGGCGGCGGCGGAGATCACTACTGGGACGGAGAAAAGCTCAGCCGCCCCTGTGATGCCGGTGCTGCCGGCGAGAACCACGTGCAGCTTGCCGCCGCCGAGGTCCTTCACCACGGACACGGGTTGGCCAAGCTGGGAGTTCACCAGTAGGTCAGGGTCCTTAGGATAGGTAGGGATCGGCGTGCTGCCGGTCAGCTTCACCACCAGGTCGACGGCGGCAAGCTGCTTGGCGTCGGCGCTGACGTAGACTGGGATGCGCGCCTGCTCGCCGGGCTTCCCGCTGACCTTGCCGGCGTAGATCTTCGCGGTGCTGGGGCCGGTGGGGACAGTGGCGCCAGTCACGGACAGGGAGCCGTCCATGAAGGTCATCGTGACCTTGTTGGCGTTGGCATCAACCACGTCGCCGCTGAGGCTGAGCTTGTACACGGTGCCGGCCTGAGCGCTCTCCGGAAGAGAGATGGGGAACTCGAGCAGCTCGACGGGACCATCGATCCCGGTGGAGCCGGCGGCTACGATATGCACGCTGCCGTCACCCAGGTCCTTCATCAGGGACATGGGCTGGTCCAGCGCCTGGTTCAGCAACAACCCCTGGTTCTGGGGAAACTCCGGCAGCGGGGCGGGACCGGAGACCTTCAGGATCAGGTCCACGGCCGCTATCTGGCTCGCTTCCTCGCCAAGGTAGACCGGGACCTTCAAGGTCTCACCGGCCTGGCCACTCACGCTCCCGATCTTCATCGTGGGAGCCGTTTCGCTGGCCCAGGCCGATGAGGCCAGGAGAGATAGGGCGGTAAGCCCAAGTATAACGGTTGCTTTCTGACTGCCTCTCATTCGTGACTCCTTCACGAGCGGTCTGCTCAGTAGCTGTTATTCCATTGAGCGCCGCCAACCGGGCAGCCGTGGAGGAGGTTGGGGTCGGTTTGGCCGGATCGCCTGTCGGTCTGCGGCTCCAGGTGAGACACGGAGGAGGACAAATGGGCTCTGAGTCAGCGGCCGTAAACTGCTCCACCGCCAGGAGTCGCGTGCGAGCAAGCGATAGTCGCGCGCAAGCGCACGACGCTTGGTGGTGAAGTTGTTCCTAGACACTGACTGGGAGTGTTTGACCTGCCGCGAAGGGCTGCGGTATGATGAGGTAGCAGGCGAACACCCCCGTTCGCCGACACGTGTCAGGAGAACTCCGTTGCCCACATGCGCACGGTGCGGCGCGCCCAACGAGGGAGCACGCGCTGCCTGCTTCAGTTGTATGGCCCCGCTGGAAGGTCCCACCGCGAGTCGCGTAAAGGCGCTTGCCACCGGCACTACCTTGGCGGAGATCGCCATGTCGATGCCCCGGAAGGCGGCCAGGTCCTCCGTCCAGGCGCCCGCCGCGGGAAAGAGCAAGCCGGCAGCCTCGAAGCAGACTCAGATGCTGCTGGGAGTGCTGGCGGCCCTCATCGTGCTGGGGATCGGCGTCTGGATGCTCTTCGGACGGTCCACCGAGGAGGGGGCCGGCGACGGGGGAACCACGAACTCTGCGACTACCACTACGCCCGGAGCGCGCCCTGGGGGCACCATGGGAGCACCTCCAGGTGGGAGCATGGGAGCTCCGGCGCCTGGCGGCGCCCCGACAACCGGTCCCGCACCGCCCGGTGCGGGTCCAGCGGCCCCTGGCGCCGGTCCGGCAGCGCCCAAGTAGTGTTGGAAGTGAGCCAGCAGACCTAGCTCTGCTGGCTCTTCTGTTTCTGGCGACCAAGGGTGCCGGTGGCACTACGCCTTCGGCCGTGGGCGAACCGGGTCTAGGCAAAGCAAAGGCCGTCTGTCCATGCCGACAGACGGCCTTCTCTTTTGACTCCTCGTTCCGGAACGGCCACTGCCTTCGTGGCGCGGGTGTCCCGCCTGCGCGCAACCCGTCACTGAGGTCGCCCGCCGACAACGCTCTGTTCCCGCGTCGAGCGCGCAATGGGGGTGCCTGCGCCATCAGGACTGAGGCCGGTTGCGGGTTGGGCTGCTAGCTGCCCGAGGGGCTGAGGCCCCACATACCGAGGTTCTGTCCGTCGCCCTCGGGCTGGCCATCCATGCTGGTGTCTCCGCCCTTGGTCCCGCCAGCGGTCGCCGCGCCCGGGGGCGGCCCAGCACCAACGCCGGGGGGTGGCATGGGCGAGTCCGAGCCGGTGAGGTTGTTGCCAGTGGCTCGGGCAAAGGTCTGGCGGAGGGACAGCGCGGACACGTGGCCGTCCACGAAGAGGTAGTTGCTGCGGTCACCGTGCAGCCGGCGCGGCACCCCCCAGCTCAGGTCCCAGCTCTGAGGGTCCATGCCGGGGACCGCGATGTGGAACCAGACATCGACCTCCTGGCTCTGGTTGCCCCGTTGGTCCGCGCCGTTCGGGGCGTGGCCGGGCCCGTCGAGCATCTTCTCCGTCAGAAGGATCGTGCTAGTTGAGTCGGTCACGCGGTTCGCGGCGGCCGGCTCCGCGGGCACGGCCCGGTAGTCGAAGGCACTGCCGCTCGCCGCGCATCCCAGTAGCTGGTTGTTCAGCGCGTAGTTTACGACCCGAGTCTTCAGGCCCTGGGGGCCGAAGGGCTGGTGCACCGAGTAGCTCTCGATGCTGTTCGCTGGGCACCTGAAGACGCCATCGCCGCGCACGTAGCTGCCGATCTGCTGGTCCCACCAGCTATGGTTCAGCTCGCCGTAGGGGCTCGCGCGGTCCTGCCAGCTATTGGGGAAGATGCCATCCCAGGCATCGAGGTAGAGGCTGAAGCCCTTGCCCAACTGCTGGAGGTTGGAGATGCAGGCGGACTGATAGGCGCGCTGCCGGGCGGCCGAGAAGACGGGGAAGAGCAGGGCGGCCAGAATCGCGATGATGGCGATGACCACCAGCAGCTCTATCAGGGTGAACCCGTGTCTACTGCGCTTCCGGTTCACGGTGCGGCCTCCCTTGGCCCGGACCTCCACGGAACTCAACCATCCCCAGCCTCCTGGCTTGGCAACAGCCGGTGGAGCCCCACGCCTTGCGCTGTGCGGGCTGGCCGGATTCGGCCGGCGGCCTTGTGGTGTCCTCACCTGTGTAGTACGTACCGTGCCCCCGCGCCTAACACCTCGGGTGCCGTCTCCGCCAGGACGCCTACATCGCGGCTTTCGAGAGGAACTCATCCACGTTGGCCTGCGTCACCACGTCGATCCCAGTATCGTTGATGACGCGGGCGGGCTTCTTCCCCTGGTGGAGGTCCCACAGCATCTTCACGGTATCGTAGCCGATCCTGTGCGGGCGCTGGCCGAGCAGTGCCTGGATGTCCCCGGACTTGAGGAGCAGCAGCTCCTCCTTGAGGACGTCGAAGCCCACGACCTTCACCTTACCGGAGAGGCCCCGCGCGTGCAGGATCTGAGCGGCGGGGATGGCGGCCCACAAGCCAACCGCGAAGATGCCCTTGGTGTCCGGGTGGCCCAGCAGGAAGTCCTGGATGATCTGATGCGCCTTGGACTGGTTGTCGTCACAGGCCTCGGGCGGCCCGGCGTCCGTGATCCCGGGAGTTCCCATCAGGGCGTCGTGGTACCCCCGAATTCGCTCGTTCAGATTCGCCGCCGCCAGCCCACCGGTCACGATGAGCACCTTGCCCTGGCCGCCCATCAGCTTCTTCATCTGCTCACCGGCCAGGCGGCCCGCCCTATAGTTGTCCGTGCCGACGTAGCAGATGCGGCGGCTCTTGGGGGCGTCGGAATCGAAGCAGATAGTAGGCACCTTGCTGTCCATCGCCCGGGCCACCACATCGGTGATCGTGTCCGGGATGTTGGGGGAGATGGCCAACCCCTTCACTCCCCGCGTGATGGCGTCGCCGATCATGGTCACCTGCTGGCCCGCGATGGCCTGGGTGGGGCCCACCCAGTCGGGCTCCGGGATCTTCAGCTCCTTGGCCGCGTCCCTCGCGCCCGCGCGCACGGCATCAAAGAACGGGTTGTTGATGGACTTGGGGCACAGCGCGAAGCGCGGCTTGTCTCCTCCCGCCACGGACGCCCCCGGGTTGCCCGGCGCCTCCGCCTTGGGGGCGCACCCCACCACCATCAGTCCGGCGGCAAACAGCCCGATCCTCCAAGCGACACCCTTCATGCGGATCCCCTTTCGTGGCACCTTCGGAGCAGAGAAGCAGAGGAGGGCCAGAGCGCGGCGGCAGGCGCCAGCCAGGCTGGTAGCCCCGATGGCGTGAGCGCCCGAGGGTACCAACGGCGTGCCCCTCAATCGCACGAGGCCCACCAGGCCGCGCCGGTGGCCCCCAGTCTGCCGCGATAGGCAGTTGGGGCGCGGGCGTCTCGCCAGCGCGACCCCCAAGGGCCTCGTACCTGGGCTGCCCAGCGCATCCCAGGCAGGTCCCACCCAAGCCCCGAGCGCGGGGTGCGCGTCCGTAGCCCTCGGTCTGCCGCCACAGGCGGTTGAGGTGCAGGCGTGAGGCCCGCCCGCCAAGGGGTCCCCTGTGCCCTCTTGTCCCCTCTCGTGCCGTCGGTAGTTCGCGGCGCCTGGCGTAGCTGATGCCTTCGGGCTTCGGCGGGAACCCTCCCTCAAGGTGATCCAGTAGGCGGAAGTCTACAGGCTGTCGCCGACCTTGTCCTGGATGTAGGGCAGCAGCAGGTCCAATGCCTCCCTGCCGCCGCGACGCTTCCCGAAGCGGTAGGCTAGCTCGATGCAGCGGAAGGCCGTGCGGGCGACCTCCTCTCGCAGGTCCTTAAGCAGCTCCAGGCCCCTCTCGTCTTCCCCCAGAATCGACTCCAGCTCGTTGAGCGTGGTGCCCATCTCCTCTGGGTCGTCGTCCGTCAGCGAGTGGCTGAGGAAGAGGTCTAGCTCCTCGCGCTCCCCGTCCGGCAGCAGGCTGGCCCCCCGCCGT
>DASXUI010000262.1:0-1618 GCA_036504955.1 Armatimonadota bacterium | reverse complement strand
GTTTAGTCCCTTACGTCCCTTAGCCGAGGGGACCAAGGAGCACCCTCTGAGGCCTCTCCCTACGACCCTACGACCTTACGACCCCACGACCCCACGACCCTACCTGGAGTCCATACTCCGCTGGGATGTAGGGTGCGTCCTTCAGTGTCTCAAGCATCTCGTGGGTGAACTCCTCCTCGGACTCTGGTAGGGCGTCGGCCTGCTTACTGAGGCGGTCCAACCATCGGGTCTCGGTGGGGATGATGCGCACCTCCTGCGCTTCGTGGGCACGGCGAAGCTCCGCCACGGTAGCCAAAACGGCCCGGCGGGTGCGCAGATAGGGAGTGCTCTCTTCCATGATGGCGGCGGAGAGCTTCAGGACCACATCGGGCCTAAGCACCCAGGCCTGGGGGTCCAGGGCCGCGTCGGAGTCGACCAGCAGGTCCCGCAGGTCCAGCGCCTGCCGGTGGGATCGGGCTGTCGCGCCGTTCAGCAGGCGGCAGTCGTAGGCCAACTGCTCCATCGACACGGTGGGAGCGGCGGCGCTGAGCAGGCGCACGTTCTGCACCGACTCGTTGGACCAGCAGTCGCACACCGCCTGGGCGATGTTGCCCACGGAGCTGAGGTGGGCGCAGGAGGCGGACTTGCCCTCCATGGAGATGGGCACGCCCCTGATGGCCTTCATGTAGGGCCCTTCGTAGGCGCAGTCCTTGCTGGGCCCCACGGCTCCCTGCTCGTAGGCCACCAGGCTGCGCGGCACGCAGGCCACCCGCACCACCGCCGCGAAGACCCTCGGCAGCAGCTTCTGGTCGGCCAGGACCATGGCGGTGTTGGCGAAGCCGCAAGCGGTGTCGCCGGAGGGCACGATACCGGTGGCGCGGCAGGCCCGGACGATCTCCTTCCACAGGAACGCCATGTCCCTCGGCGCCAGCACCCCTAGCGCGAAGACCAGCGTGCGCAGGTCCGCCGTCATCAGGGCGTCGTCACTGATCTCCTTACCGCCGGTAGACTCGATGGCAAGCAGGTCGGCGCCGGACTCCGCGGCGATGTTGAACAGCTCCACCATGCCGTCCCAGTAGCTGCCGCTGCGCATCAGAGGCGGGCGCACGTGGTCGCGGCTGTCGTTGGGGGTCAGACGGAGGGCACTCTTGAGACCGTGGCGGCTGTGAGCCTCGGTGAGAACGTCCGCCAGGAGGCGAGTGATCTCCGCTCCCCAGGCGGGGTGAACCGTCATGGGGGGCAGGGTCTCGAACTCCACCAGCAGGGCGGGCACCTCCAGCGCCACGGCCCGCTGACAGATGGCGTCAATCATCTCCTGGTACTGAGAGCGCACCTCCGGCCAGGTGGACTCCTCAATCTCCATGGGCGGGAGGGTGAAGTTCACCTCCGGTACCACGGTGCCGGTGCCCAGCTCCACCCCACGGCCGCAGGTCACCGGTCGTGGAGCCTTCCCGTAGATGAACTCCTGAAGAGAGCCGACGGCCAACTGGCCGTCTTTGGGTGAGCCCGGCTCCTGGGTTGATGCACTCATTGGAGACCTCCTGGCAAGGGACTGAGGGGGTGATGGGGTGAGTGGGTGAGGGGGTGAAAGGGCTTCAGAAGCTGGCCTGTGCTCGTCAGCATCACTAGGTTGGGGCCC
>DASXUI010000261.1:0-8880 GCA_036504955.1 Armatimonadota bacterium | reverse complement strand
GTGTGTCAAGGAGGTACGCGGGCAGACAAGGTAGAAGGAGAGCCCAGAGCCGCCGGACCATGCTCGGGCGGCGACGGGAGCCGACAAACGGTGAGCACTCAGGTGACGGGCAGGGCCGCGGATCGCCGCTGGGAGCGGCGGCACAAGGAGTTGATGCTCCTCCGCGTTCGCGAGCCGGACGGGCAGTGGCGCTGGAACTTCCTGTACAACGTGAGCGGCGCCGGGATGAAGGTCCACCTTTTCAACCCCTGTGAACCCGGCGACGAACTGGACATGGAGCTCTACGTTCCCAACGTGGAGCAGGCGCTTCCGCTGCGTGCCTGCGTGGTGTGGCGCGAGGAGGGCCGCCCGGGGTTCGCCGGGGTGCGCTTCATCAAGCTCTCGCCCGGCTTGCGTCAGTGGCTTGACCAGGTCGTGGGTTCGGAGATCTGCCACACAGGCTACACCTCAGCCGCGCAGGGCGAGAACCTGAACCCCGCGCTCGCTGAAGACTTGCTGTAGCCGCCCCTCTCGGACAGCCTCGACTAGCAGGCGCTCCCAAGGGGAGCTGCCCCACCCCCTGCGCGCGTTCCTGGCGTTCATGAGCGCGTGCGTGTACCCCCTCGCCCGGAACCACTCGACCATCTCCGCCGGGGTCCTGAACGTGTCGTAGGGGATCAGCGTGCTGTGCCCCGGGTTGGCCCAGAGGTACCCACGATCCAGGTAGAACCCCCTCGTCTCCTCGAAGAGAAGCACCTCTGCCGACCTTGGGATCTGTTCGTTGATGAAGCGGGCCGCCGGCCAGAGGTCCAGGTGCCGGCTCAGGTAGTCGTCCCGGGTCTCGGCGCCGAAGGCAACGGCGGCGGCCGGTGCTACCGAGATCCGCGCGAAGGCGAGCACCGAGAGCGCGGCACAGGCCAGCACGAAGAGGCCCCCCGCCTTCGATGCCCTGGGCCCAAGACCTCCATCGACCAGCACCCACGCGCACGCCAGGCACCAGAGGGGAAAAAGGGGCAGCAGGTAGCGGCTCTGCTGGCTGCTGAACGCCCATGGCACCAGAACGGCGGCTGAGAGCGCCAGCAGGCCTGCCACCCGACGGTCCACGGTCCGGCACAGGGCCGCCAGCGGCAGGAGTCCCAGGAACAGGGGGCCGATGGAGCCGTACACGCCAATGCCCTTGGAGAAGAACTGCGGGCTGACGACCAGCCGCCAGGGCAGCAGCAGCAGGTCCGCGGCCGATCGTCCCGCGCCGAAGCCGGCCTGCTCCAGGCTGTAGACCCGGGCCAGTTCCGCGTTCCAGTTCGCCCCCCCAAAGATGGAGTAGAGGAACGGGTAGACCGGATTGCCCGTGTAAGCGTAGCTCTTCAGGAACCACGGGCACGCCACCACCGCCGCCGCAACCAGATACAGTGCCGCTGCCTTCAGACGCCCGGCGACAACGCTTCCGGGCGGCACGGCCAGAGCTCCCAGGGCCAAAAGAGCCACGGGGATGACGGCCGTCGTCTTGCATCCCACCGCGAGACCCGCGAAGACGCCCGACAGCAGAAGCCATCGCGCGCGGTCGCCCGGCTCCCCGCCCCCATCGCCCGCGGCAGCGTCCCTGGCCGCCAGCACACCGCAGACCGCCAGCAGAAGATAGAGGGCTACACCTAAGTCCACGTAGCCCACGGTTGCCTCCCAGAGCACCATGGGACAGGAGAGGTACATGAAGGCGGCCAGGCTTCCGCCTCGCCACCCGAAGCGGCGAGCGAACAGCCCAAGGGCAGCGGCCCCCAGGGCGGCAAAGGCTGTGTGGCAGAGCACCGCCAGGGCCGGCGATCCCAGCGCCAGCCCGAGGGTGAACAGCATCTCCACCGTGAAGGGGAAGTTGCTGTGGTGGTCGTAGGCGACGTAGTAGATACGGTGGTGAGCCAGGTAGACCTTGGGGACCGCCAGATGGTAGGAGAGGCCATCCCAGTCCAGGCCGGCGGGGGGCGCCACAGCCGCCACGCAGCAAAGCGCCAGCAGGGCCAAGCACCCCAAGGTCCAGCCATCAGGATGGGGCCACGACCCGCCCTTCCTCAGGGCAAGGGTCTCCCTGATCAGCGAGAGCCCCCCTATGGGCGCCGCTGCAAGGGTGAGCAGCCCCAGCACCAGAAGCAGCGTGCCCTTCGTCAGGGCGCCCGCCAGGCCGGCCGCCAGCACCAGATAGGCATCCAGCCCCAATCCAAGCGCCAGGAACAGCAGCCAGCGCTCCCCCTGAGTCAGTCGCCGGGGAAAGAGGGCCCTCGAAGCACCAGCGCCCAGAACGGCGGCCTGAAGCAGCAGGAGAGACCAGGGGATCACGGCGAGGATCATTCCGCGCCACTCCCTTTGGGCCGCTTCTTGGCCTTCTCCCTGAGGGCCACCAGTCCGCCGTCCACGCGCCAGGCTCCGACCGTGCCCTCCATCGTTACGAGGCTTGCCCAGAGACCATGGGCCCCCGGCTGGAAGAGGGCGGTATCCCCCACCCTCTCCGGCACCTGAAGCTCCACGTGGCTGTGCCCGCCCAGGATCACGTCGATCCCCGGGACCGCCTCGGCGATCTCCCGATCTCTCTTCAGCCCCAGGTGGGAGAGAAGGACCAAGGCGTCGTGCTCCTGCCGCAGGCGGGGAACCAGCTCCCGCGCGGTAGCGATGGGGTCCTCAAAGAGCAGGTCGCTCAGGTGGCGGGAGAACATGGTGCGGGTGATCATCGGAACGGTGAGGCCGAACACGCCCAGTCTGGCACCGCCCGACGTATCAACCGTGACACAGGAATGACAGGGACTTGGGCCGGAGCGGCAGGTCAGGTTCGCGCATAGGACGGGGAACCGGGCCGCGGCCAGCTTCTTTTCCATCACCACCCGCCATAGATGCGCTTCCCGGTTACCTGCCGCCATCGCGCGGCAGCCGAGGCGGCTCAGTGCCTCGAGGCTTGGCTCGTGGGGCCGGTAGCCCAGGTTCCCCGCCCCACAGGCGTCGCCGGAGTCGAAGAGGAGGGCCGAGGGGTGCTCCTTCAGCAGACCCGCCAGGCGCTCCTCCGCCCCGGGCGTGAGGCGCCCATGGAGGTCGGAGGTGTGAAGGAGGGTTACTGGCGGCATTCAGTCCTGGCCTCGAGGGACTCCAGATAGCCGCGAAGGATCTCCGGCCAGTCACCGCGCCGCTTCAGGAGGCCTAGACAGACCTCGCGCACGGCGCCGTGGCCGCCGCTGGCGGTGGTCACCCAGTCCGCCTGCTGCTTTAGCTCGGGGGCGGCGTTGGCGACCGCGATCTTGAGGCCTGAGGCAGCGAAGGCGGGCAGATCGTTAAGGTCGTCGCCGATGTAAGCGGCGTGGGCGGGGGGCACCCCTAGGCGCTCACAGGCGTTGAGAAGCCCCTGCCGCTTGTTGGCGGCCCCTTCATAGAGGGCGGTGATACCAAGCTCCCGCGCCCTCTGGCGCACGGATTCGGAGGATCGGCCCGTGACCCACGCGACCTTGATGCCCGCTCGGAGGGCCAGAACGATGCCCAGACCATCGGCCACGCTGAAACACTTGAGCTCCAAGGCCGGTCCTATATACAGTGAACCATCGGTGAGCACGCCATCCACGTCCATGGCGAGAAGCCGCACGCTCGCCGCCCTTTCGGTTGCCACCTGCGGCACCATGGCCGGATCTTCTACGTCTACCATACTGGTTCTCCGTGGAGGTGCGGGGGATGCGCGCAGGGGCGCGTGCGTTGTGGGCGGAAGCCCGCGGAGGAGGCCGTTGGTTGCGTCCCCCACCGTGGCTGGGGCCTTCGCGGGCTGCGGACCCGTGCAGTGCCCTTGCCATGTGTGCAGGCCGGGCCTGCCACGCGATTCTACCACGGAGGCAGGGGGGGCGAAAGGCAGCCAAGTGCCGCGGCAAGAGAGCGGTGCTCTGGTGGCAGGCCTAGCCGCCTGTCTGCTAGGCCTTCTTGACAGTTCGGCGGCGCCAGACCTAAACTTGGGTCGTGTTGGATGGCAAGGGAGGGGCTTCCTCCGCGAGCCGCCGGCCCGGCTCAGGCGAGTGCTTCGGTACCCAGGAAGAGATGGAGACCATGGTCGGTACTGACCTTGACTTGACCGAGCTCTGGCCCAAGGTAGTGGACGAGGTTAAGAAGCGAGTGTTGCTGCCTCGGCTCTGGGTGGCCATGGAGGCCGCCATCCCGGTCACCATGGACCGTGGCTTCCTGGTGCTAGGCCTGAAGCCGGAGGATACAGAGCACGCCGGCATGCTGTCTCCCTCGGAGACGCGGACCAAGCTCAACACCATCATCCACGACCTCACCGGCCAGGACGTGCAGATCCGCCTCATCGACGGCACTAGCGTTGAGGAGTGGGAGGCGGTGAAGCGGAGGGACGCCATCGTGGAGGCGGCCCGCGCGGTGAAGCGGCAGGAGCAGCAGCGGGAGTCCGTCGCCTTTGCCTCCTGGGAATCCCTCTCCGAGGAGCTCCACGCCATCTACTCGCGCACGCCCTCGAAGCAGTTCCCCCAGGGTCGCGCCCTCTTCCTCAGCAGAGCCGTGCCCCTCGTTTCCGACGCCATGGACCGCCTGGGAACCACTGGGTCTGGGGGCGACCAAGAGCGCGGAGAGCGGACCCTGGCGCGCATCCTCGATAAGGTAGGGCAGCTCGCGGACGTCAGCGGCACCATCGTAGCCTATGAGGTCTTCCGCTACCGAAGTCGTCAGAAGGCCGCCCAACCGTCCTAACCCGCGAAATGCGGGAGGCGCTTGCGCGTCCGGCAAAGCGCGGGCCTCCACACGCTCTCGTGAACAGCTCAGGTTTGGCCGCGCCACTCTCGCCACAGAGGCGAAGTAGGTGGGCGTGCCCTCGCGGGGTACTGAAGGATGGGTGCAGCTTCAGCTTCCCGCACGCGTACACCACTGGAGGTAGAACGCATGTCTAGCGACGCCACGGACAACCGGGCGGTAGTCCTTCTGAAGAGCGATCGGACCGGCAACCGATTCTACGCTCTGGCTCCCGAAGGCAGTGGATGGAAGAATGCCGACACCATCTCCGACTACCCTCCCGACGTCATCCTTGGCATCGCTTACCCCTGCCTCGAGGACGGCCTGAACGACTTCGCCACCATACGCACCACCTTCGAAACCCTGGACTACTTCCCGGACGACCAGCAGCTCCGAACCGAGATGATGGACATCATCCTGGAGGCTCGGGCGGCGCTGCGCGCGCGCCTGGGAGAGCTCCGTGACCGATTGGCCACGGGGCAGGCGCACTTTCTGGGAACTGTCATGGAGGACTTCAAGTCCTTCGCCATCACGCTCGCGACCAAGGGGCAGCTTCGCCGGACCCTCGACAGCATGATGAAGCTGGACGTCTTCGAGTCCGTCGCCCAGCAGGACGAGGCCACCGGGGCCGCCGGCGCGGACGCCTCCACCTACACCCTGGCCTTCCTGCCGGAGAACCGCCTGGAGCTGACCCGAGACCTGCCTGGGCGCGAGTTCGTTGTCCGGATGTTCGATGACCTGATGCAGTCCGTCAGTGAGAACGGCAACTACGAGTCCAGGTACACCTTCGACAAGTCGGTGTTCCAGAAGTTCATCGCCCTGATGTTTATCAACTACGCCACCACGGACCCGATTTTCTACGGGACCAACCGCGCGGACTACGGCGTCTCCGCGGACCGCGACATGCAGGACACCCCCCTCTACCGAGCCGTGGGCGCGGCGCTTCGAGACCTGGAGAGCTCCTACCGGCAGGGCCTCTCAGGCGAGGTAGCAGTCGCACGCCCGGCGGCCGAGGCATCTGAGCTTGGTCAGGGCACCCGCACGCTGGAGGTGAACGCTCTGCCCACCACGGAGCAGAACGTCCTCAACCCACTGAACGCCATCTGCAGGACCGCGAGGCTGCTAGCCAAGTCAGGGAACCCGAGGGACGCGGAGTATGGCGGCATCATCCTCAAGGGAGCCCAGGGCATCTTCCAGGAGCTGAAGGCGATCGGCTTGGTCTCCCCCATGGCCCAGGACCCCAGCGCCTAACTGAGTGAGGGGGTGAGTGGGTGAGCGGGTGAGGGGGTGTGGTGGCCACAGAGGCGGCCCGTGGGTGCCCGCCCCGGTGGAGTGCGGCGACTCAGGCGCCGCTCTGCCTCAGACAACGACCACTCACACGACGGCAGGCTGCATAACCGCCGGTCTCTATGCCCACGTTTCTGCCGGAGCCGCAGATCCGCGATGGGGCTATCGCGGTGTAGGGCAGGGCGGCGCCGGAGCCGCCGCACTCCACTAGGGCGGGCACCCACAGGCTGGCTCTGAGGCCCTAACACCCCCGCACCCGCTCACCCACTCACCCCGTCACTCAGTTGAGGGGCTGTGTCAAGAGGGCCTCCTCCACCTTCTTGTAGAGGGCAGCGGGCCTGAAGGGCTTCTGGAGGAAGCAGGCGCTGTCTCTAGGAACGCCGTGGCGTTGGATCACGTCCGGCCCGTGGCCGGAGATGTAGAGCACCCTCATCTCCGGTCGAGTGTCGCGCAGATAGCTGGTGAGCTCCAGCATGCTCATTCCCGGCATCACCACGTCCGTGACCATCAGGTGAATGGGGTCGCCGTAGGCGGAGCAGAGGTCCAGAGCGCCGTCACGATCGGCGGCGGCCAGGACGGTGTAGCCCGCGGACTCCAGCAGGTGGCTGAGTAGCCCGCGCACAACCTCCTCGTCCTCCACCAGCAGGATGGTGCCGGCCACGCCCTCGCTCCGTCTCGCTGGAATGCCATGCAGCTCCGGCGGGTCCGCGTGCCGAGGCAACAGCACCTGGAAGGTCGAGCCCTGGCCGGGGCTGCTCCACGCGACGATCCCTCCCCCGCTCTGCTTCAGAATCCCGAAGACGGTCGCGAGGCCCAGGCCGGCGCCCTTCCCCATCATCTTTGAGGTGAAAAACGGATCGAAGGCCTGCCTTAGGGTCTCCTCATCCATGCCCCTCCCCGTGTCCGACACCGAGAGCGCCGCGTAGGCCCCCGGGGGCACGTCCGCCGACTCGCGCAGGGCCTCGGGCAGGTCCTCCAGGCTCTGCGTCTCCACCGTTACGGTGCCGCCGGCGGGCATGGCGTCGCGCGCATTCGTCAGGAGGTGCAGGAGCACCTGCTCCATCTGCCGGGGATCCGCCAAGACGAGGGGAAGGCTCTCGTCAAGCCTAAAGAGAAGGTCCACCCGACTGCCAAGCAGACCCTTGAGCCGCACCTCTCGCCCCGAGACAAAGGCGTTGAGGTTCAGCACCTGCGGCTCAAGTACCTGACGACGCCCATAGGCGAGGAGCTGCTGGGTAAGCGCCGCCGCTCGTTCCGCCGCCCGCTTAACCTCCTCGGCGCTCGACCTGCGGGGGTCGCCGGCTCCCGTCCGCATGAGGATCAGGTCCGCGTGCCCCAAAACCGCGGTGAGGAGGTTGTTGAAGTCGTGCGCGATACCCCCTGCCAGCCGGCCGATGGCCTCCAGCTTCTGAGACTGGTACAGCGCCTCCTCCAGGTGCTTGCGCTCCGTGATGTCGAGGTCCACCCCCACGGCCTGCCAGAGTCCTGGGCCGGTGGCTTTGATGCTCACCTGCTCCAGCAGCCACCGGACCTCCCCGGAGGCCCGGGTATAGCGAAACTCCTGGGTGTAGCTGCCCTTGCCCTCACGGAAGGCGGCATCGGCGGTCTCACGCATGCGGACCCGGTCCTCGGGCAGCTTGGTTCGCCACCAGACGTCAGCGATGGGGACGCCCGGAATCGGGTCGATCTGAAGCACGTGAGCCGCCACGTCGTCATCGGGGAAGCTGACCTGCCACTGGAAGCTGCCCTTCTCGTCCTGCCGCACGTCGCCATACCAGATGACGCACTGAGCGTTGGCGGCGATGAGGCGGCTCTCCCGCTCCGCCCTCCGAAGCTCCGTGACGTCCATGCAGACGCCGGACAGCCGCCAGGCGCCCTCGCCTTCCTGCCTGACGCTCGCCTCTTCCGCGACCCAGCGGACCTGCCCGTCAGCCCTGTGGTACCGGTACCGTTGGGAGTAGCCGTCCTCGCCCCTCTGAAGCGCCTCCAGTCCCCTCCTGTTGGTCCGTTCCCGATCACTCTCGTGGCGGCTGACATACAGGGCCTCGGCGTAGGGCTGACCGGGAGCCATGGGCACCGGCATCAGGGCCCGTGCCGCCTCCTCGTTGAGGATGCGAGTGTCCCACAGGTACTCTCCGTTGGTCAGCCGGACCGTCGCGGTCCAGATGAGGCACCCAAGGCCGGCCAGAGCCTGCCCTAGCCCCTGGTCCTGGCGGTGATGGTGGGACTCGTCCAGCAGCATCCCCGACAGACAGGTCGGCCGGCCATCTGAGCCTAAGCTGACGCGCACTCGGTTCCGAACCCACAGGTAGGAACCATCCGCACGCGCGACCGGGTACTGGTCCTCCCAACCCCGGCCCGCGGCAAGGCTGATGTCAGACAGGAATCGGGCTGGGTCAGCGTAATCGCGATGTATGAGTGAATGAAGAAACCCCGGGGTCTGGAGCCACTGGGACGCGGGGTACCCCAGCAGAGTCTCGATGCCTGGGCTGACGTAGGTCATCTGAAGGGTGCGGGGGTCGGCCTCCCAGAGGACGACGCCCATCTCCTGCTGGAGGTCCAGCTCACGGGAGGCGTCGTGTTCCCTGGGATCAGCCATCGAAGGTCTCCTAGGTCGCTAAGTGACGGGCACTGATTCTAGATCGATCCTAAGCTACTCCATCAAGCTCTACCACAGCCGCCCGGGCGCTCGGCGGCCGGCACACGAATCGGCGCCGATCCCTGCCCCATACCCAGCCAACCAGCCAGGTTTGACAGCCTGATCCGCCCGCTGGTACTCTGGATCCGTGGAAGGTCGACAGCACGCAAGTAAGGAGGTGCCGAACACCACAGAGACCGACGAGCGCTTCAACTTCCTAGCAT
>DASXUI010000260.1:0-2018 GCA_036504955.1 Armatimonadota bacterium | reverse complement strand
GCTCAGGGGCTCAATCCTCCTGAAAGGAGGGTTCTGGCCCCAAGGTGCACCTGAGCGTCCTGTCCTCTGGTTCCCTCTAGAGGAGGGTCCAGACCCCAAGTTGCACCCTGGGTTCAGAACCCCGGTTCAGCGGGATTGAGCCTCGGAGCCCGGCGATTCACCGCCGGGCGGACGGTAGTCGGGCACCGATCCCTGGCTGTTACGCTGCGCCGCCCCCAGAGCCCCTATCGTCCGACAGGTCTGACCGGTCCGACCTGTCCCTAACCGCACCCTCTGAGGCCTTCCCCTACGACCTTACGACCTTACGACCCTACGCCCCTACGACCCGCCCTCATGCCTGGAGACCCCCACCATCATGCCTACCCCTGCCTTGGAGAGCGTTGAAGACCTGCGGCAGCTCGGGACGCCGGAGGAGCTGCGCGCTCTGGCAACCGCCGGGCTGAAGCCGGAGCGGCCCCTCCGCGTTAACAGCCACGTCCACCTGCCCCCCAACTTCTCGGCCTTCGATACCGTGGGGGACGCCGTCGCGGCGGCTGCTCAGGAGGACGTCCGCGTCCTTGGCGTCAGCAACTACTACGACTACTCCGTCTACCACCGCTTCACCGCGGAGGCCGGGCGCCGCGGCATCTTCCCCCTCTTCGGCCTCGAGATCATCGTCCTGGACGAGGGACTGGTGAGCCAGGGCGTCCGCGTGAACGACCCCAAGAACCCGGGCAAGATGTACCTGTGCGGCAAGGGGATCACGCGGTTCGACCGCCTCTCCGAGGAGGGCCGGCGCATCCTGGACCTCATCCGTCACAAGGACTCCACCCGCATGACGGAGATGGTGGACCGGATGGAGGTCTTCTTCGCCAACCACGAGCTGGACACGGGCCTCAACAGCGCAGCCGTGGTCGATGGGGTCACGAGGCGGCACGGCTCGCCGAGGGGAACCGTGTATCTGCAGGAGCGCCACGCGGCTCAGGCCTTCCAGGAGTGGCTGTTCGCCAACCGCCAGGGTCCCGACCGTCAGGAGGCTCTAGCGGTACTCCTTGGGCCCGCCGCCGCTTCCGTCTCGCCCGATGACTCCGTGGCGGTGCAGAACGCCCTACGCGACGTGCTGATGAAGGCCGGACGCCCAGCCTACGTGGCGGAGACCTTCGTGGACTACCCGCAGGCCCGCCGGCTCATACTGGAGATGGGCGGCATCCCCTGCTACCCCACGCTTGCCGATGGCGCGTCCGATCGGTGTGAGTTCGAGCAGCCCGTCGAGGGCCTCCTGGACCGAATGGCGGAGCGGAACCTCTACTGCGCGGAGTTCATCCCCACCCGCAACAGCCCGGAGGTCCTCCGGCAGTACGCTGGGGCCATGCGCTCCCGCGGAATCGTGGTCACCGCCGGTACGGAGCACAACACGCTCTCCCGCGACCCCATGGAGCCGACCTGCGTGAAGGGACAGCCCATCCCGGACGACCTGAAGGCGCTGTTCTGGGAGGGTGCCTGCGTGGTGGCCGCCCACCAGGTGCTGACCCTCCAGTGCGAGGCCGGGTATGTTGACTCTGAGGGCCGACTCCGTCCCGGCTATGCGGATGCGGAAGCCCGCATCGCGGCCTTCCGAGCCCTCGGCGAGGCGATCTTCTCCCGCTACCAGCAGCTCTTCCCGCCCATCGGATAGGCGAGGCACACACCATGTTCAGACTGATCTGGGCCGCCGGTGACGCGTGCCCCACCTGCCAGAAGCGGCAGCCCCTGGCCATCGAGCAGGGGGAAGAGAAGCTGACCGCCCGCTGCCTTGCCTGCGAGGCGCGCTTTGAGGTGGAGCTCACCAACCAGGGGGAGGGTACTCGCCTGGCCCTGCTTCAGCTCATGAAAGCCGTCGTCGTCGCCTCCGACCGCATGTCCGACGTCAACCGCCAAACCGACCTGGTCCTGAAGCCGCTTGGGGAGCAGTAGGTCAACCGCCCCACCACAGAGACACAGAGGGCACAGAGAAGGGCAGGGGCTTAGGAGACTGAGGGGACTGAAGGGGAAGACCCAAG
>DASXUI010000259.1:0-17890 GCA_036504955.1 Armatimonadota bacterium | reverse complement strand
CCCTCGGTCCCTGGAGGAGAGTATCTTCGTGATCACTGTTACCACCACCCTAGAGGTGGAAGCCACCTGCCCCTCCTGCAAACGCCAGCGACTACCCCTCGCACACGGCACTAACGGCGGAGTTGTGGCTCTCTGCTCTGGGTGCGGCCAGGAGTACACCGTCGACCTGGTGGAGGGTCCCAGACACCGCGACGTGTCGGAGCTAGTGGTTCAGGTGAACCATCGGCTTCGAGAGGCTTTGGAGGGAATCCAGACAGGCTGGGATATCGTCCTGACGCCATCTAGCTGCCAGAAGACCGTCCGCCGCCGACAGCGGCGGGAGTCGCGCTAACCCCTCGGCCCCTACCGCGCCGGTACCCCGCCCTCGCTACCGTGGGCACCGGCCACCGCCCATGCTAGTGGGCGCCCCTCACGTACTCCGCCCATCTGAGTCCGTACCGCTACCCAAGCCCCCCTCGTGCGCCCTGCTACGCCTGCCCCGGTGAGCTCAGATCCACACCTCATACCCCCGCGCTTCCGCGTGCTTCACCTGTTGGCCCACCGGCGAACTCTACAGGACGCCCCAGGCCTCTCCGCCGCTTGCCAACCCCGAGCATCTGGCGTAGCCTAAGACACAACAGGTAGGCACACAAGGCTGCACGCAAAGGCGCACCTGATGGAGGGGTTCAATGGCGTGGGGTAGTGGGTGGATTGCGCTTGCGACAGCGCTCATAGCGGTCATCGCACTGGAAGGGGAGGCCAAGCCTCTCGAGGTAACTCTGCCACCCAGGGCGCGGTTGCTGGCCCTCCTCAAGCCTGTCCATCCACGGCTCTTGGCAACCGCAGACGACTTCGCGGGGCTCAAGAAGCGATGTGAGACCGAAGCCCTTGAGCGGGAGTGGCTGGATCGCATCCGGAGGGCCGCCCAGCCCATGCTGACCGAGGAGCCGGCCCGCTACGAGATCCCCGATGGCCTCCGCCTTCTCGCCACCAGCCGACGGGTCGTCTCCCGCGTGCAGTACCTCGGCCTGCTCTACCGCCTGGAGGGCAACCGCGCCTACGTGGACCGCCTGTGGAAGGAGCTGGACGCCGCCGCCCACTTCCCCGACTGGAATCCCCGCCATTTCCTGGACACCGCGGAGATGACGCACGCCTTCGCGCTGGCCTACGACTGGCTGTACGACGCCTGGACACCGGAGCAGAGGGACGCACTCCGCAAGGCGATCGTGGAAAAGGGGCTAGGACCTGCCCTGGCCTGCTACCGAGGCAGATCCTCCTTCGGCTGGTGGGTGAAGGCCAACCACAACTGGAACCAGGTGTGCAACGGCGGGATCGTGTGTGGCGCCCTGGCCCTGGCGGACGTCGAGCCCGAGCTCTGCGGGGAGATCCTGGAGTCGGCGCTGCGAAGCCTGCCGCTGGCAATGGAGCAGTTCAGTCCGGATGGCGCCTGGCCGGAGGGACCTGGCTACTGGAGCTACGCCACTGAGTACAACGTGCTCATTCTGGCCGCACTAGACTCCGCCCTGGGTACGGACTTCGGCCTCTCCAAGGCGCCCGGTTTCGACCACACCGGCGACTTCCCGCTCTTCATGACCGGCCCCATCGACCGCACCCTCAACTACGCGGATGGCGGGGACGGCGCACCGCGCCCTCCGCAGATGCTCTGGCTGGCCAAGCGCTTCTCACAACCCGCGTATGCCGCCTACGAGCAGCAACACGCCGCTCCCGCCCCCCTCGACCTCCTCTGGCTGGACCGCAGGCTCCTCAGCAGCGCGGCGAAGAAGGCCCCGCCAAACCGCTACTTCCGCCGGTCGGAGGTCGCCAGCTTCAGGGGCGCCTGGAAGGATCGAGCGGCCACCTTCATCGGCTTCAAGGCCGGCGACAACAGGGCGAACCACAGCCACCTGGATCTCGGCTCTTTCGTCATGGACGCGCTGGGCGTGCGCTGGGTCCTGGACCTGGGGGCGGACGACTACAACCTGCCAGCCTACTTCGGCAATCAGCGATGGAGCTACTACCGCCTCCGGGCGGAGGGCCACAACACGCTGGTCCTCAACCCAAGCGCTGCCCCAGACCAGGACCCCAAGGCCCTCGCGACGATCACTCGCTTCGAGTCCAAGCCCCGGCGCGCCTTCGCCATCGCGGACCTCTCACCGGCCTACGCCCCTCAAGCGAGCGGCACGCGGCGAGGCATCGCCCTTCTCAACCGTCGCTCCGTGCTTATCCAGGACGAGGTCATGGCCGGCAAGCCCGTGGACCTGTGGTGGTTTCTCCACACCCGGGCGGCCGTGGAGCTGTCTCCCGATGGCCGCGGCGCCACCCTGACCCAGGACGGCAAGCAGCTTCACTTGCGGCTGCTGTCACCGGACAGCGCGCGCCTGACGGTCATGGATGCCGCGCCGCTCCCAGCCTCCCCCCACCCCGCCAAGCAGAACCCCAACTCGGGGGTGCGCAAGCTGGCGATCCACCTCCCCAACACCCAGGACCTGCGCCTGGCCGTAGAGCTGACACCGGCGGACGGTGGGCCCGAGTCGCCGGCGGAGGTGGTTCCGCTGGCGAAGTGGTAGACGCGACAGGGCCGGCCTCCAGCCGCTCAGCTCAAGCCGGCCGTCAAGCAGGAGCAAGGTCATGCCATCGTGGGTACGGGAACACCTCAGCCTATCGCCGCTGCTCGGGCTCTGCCTGTCTGTCCTGCTTCTGGTACCAGCAGCCTCCCACGGAGCCGACGCCATGAAGGTACTTCTCAAAGCCGAAGGGTTCGTCTCTGGCGACGGCGGCGCTCCACCTGAAGGGTGGTCAGCCTGGTCGCCCCGGGCGGAGATCGCCCCCAGCTTGGGGGTCGACCCCAAAGGTGGACGATCGGGCCGCGGAGCTCTCACGCTGAAGGGCGGAGGGAACCCGTCCGCCCACGGGGCCTGGCGCCGAGAGGTGAAGGGCGTTCAGCCCGGCCGCTCCTATCGGTTTTCCGCCTGGTTCCGCACCCACGACATCCCCTCACCTCAACAGCACGTCGGCATGGAGATGGACTGGCTGGACGCCTCCGGCGAGCGCGCCCGGCCGCCCGACTTCGCCCTGGCAGCCCGCCGGGAGGGCGCCTGGTCCCTCATGGAGTACGAGACGACAGCCCCTGAGGGCGCGGCCTCTGTTCGCCTGGGCCTATCCCTCTCGTGGGCGCCCAAGGGGACGCTCTGGTGGGACGGCGTAGAGGTCGCGGAGGCACCCGCGCGCGAGGGCCGAGTGGTGCGCGCCGTCACGGTCTACACGCGCCCCAAGGGCTCGGGCTCCGCCGAGGAGAGCGTGCGGCAGTTCTGCGCCCTTCTGGACGGCGCCACTACCCTCAAGCCGGACATCGTGTGCCTGCCCGAGGGAATAACAGTGGTCGGCACAAGTAAGAGCTACGCGGAGGTGTCAGAGCCGCTGAAGGGCCCCACCGCGCGGAGCCTGGGCGAGGTGGCCCGCAAGCTGAACGCCTACATAGTGGCCGGGATCTACGAGCGCGACGGCGGCACCGTCTACAACACGGCCATCCTCATCGACCGCCAAGGGCGGCTCGCCGGCAGCTATCGAAAGACGCACCTCCCCCGTGAGGAGGTGGAGGGCGGCATCACTCCCGGAAGCGGCTACCCGGTGTTCAAGACGGATTTCGGCACTGTGGGCCTCCTGATCTGCTGGGATCTCCAGTTCCCCGAGCCCTGGAGGGCCCTGGCACTGAAGGGTGCCGAGGTGGTGCTCCTGCCCATCTGGGGCGGCACTGAGGTGCTTGCCCACGCCCGAGCCATCGAGAACCACCTCTTCATCGTCACTTCGAGCTACGACATGCGGAGCTTCATTCTGGACCCTGTCGGCAGCATACTGTGCGAGGCCACCGAGAAGCAGCCGCTCGCCGTCGCGGAGCTTCGCCTGGACCGCAAGATCCTTCAGCCCTGGCTAGGCGACATGAAGACCCGTACCTGGCGAGAGCGCCGCCCCGACCTCGCCACGCCCTGACTGGAGGCTGAGGACCGGGTGTTGGGTGTTAGGTACGGCCCGCCGAGCATATGTGGCCGAAAGCGGGTGCGGGCGGCGGGAGTGATGTCCGGTGCCCGGGGGGTCCGCGATTCCAGAGCACCATCAGCCCAGGAGTGCGGTTCGCTTGGGAGGAGTGTTGGGTAACGGGTTAGCGGGCCGTGGAGGGACGCGCCTCGAGTCGCGATGCCGGCGCGAGGCGCCCTCGCCTCCTCCGGCGCCGAGGAGAACCGTGATGCGACTCACTGCCCTTGGGTTTCTTGTTGCCTTCGGCCTGGCACCCGTTCTGGCCGCGGCGCAGACCGATCCTCCGCCCGTCATCCTGAAGCCGAGGGGCTCCCTCAGCGACCCGAGGCTGAACCAGACCGTCACCCTGTCCGTTAGCAACGTAACGCTGACAGCCGCGTTGGACCACCTCGGGAAGCAGGTTGGACTCAGCCTCGTGGCCGTCCAGAGCGGCAGTGCGTCGCACCGAGCCACCCTGTCCCTGAGGAGCGTGCCGCTCATCGACGTGCTCAACTCCCTGGCGGAAGCCTACAACCTTCGATGGACCTTCCAGGGCAGCGTCGTCACCCTGAGTCCACCGCGCCCCGTGACCATCCTCCCAGCCACCAACACGGCAGGCGCCCCGGCCGCGGCGGTTCCCGCGAACCCCATCAGCCCCTACCCCCCCGCCGACCTCCGAGCCTACCGCCGCGCCCTCGCCGACCGCCGCAAGTCCCTGGACGTCGAGATCCGCCGCGTCGACGCCGCCCTCCGCGCCCAGCGCCCCCTCCGCCGTGTGCGTGTCCGTGAGGTGCAGTGAGGATCTGAGCCACCCGGGCCGTCCCCACATGCCGCCGCCGCTCAGACGACGCTGCCAATGGCCCACCCAGGCCACCCACCCCCAACCCTCTGAGGCCTTGGCCGCGCGAGCAGTATGCTTGCACTCGGCGCGAGCGTCCCGCCTGCGACTCGGCCGCAGGCCGAGAGGGTCAGACCCATCCCGCCGCCGGGTCGCGCCTGGCCCCAAGCCCAGGCTTAGGGCAGTTGGGGCGCAGGCGTCTCGCCTGCGCGGCGTTGCCCGCCCTCCGACCAGTGGCCCGCCTCCAGCCCATCCCCCGTGGCGCGAGCCCGAGGCTCGCGCTCGGCGCGAGCGTCCCGCTTGCGACTCGGCCGCAGGCCGAGCAGGGGTTCACCCATCAGGAGGGGGGCACCAAGAGCGAGCGGATCAGGAGAGGATGACTGTCAAGTGCCCGGTCCCCCGGCTCCCGTCGCCCAGGAGTGAACTCCTCAGGCTAGCATCAAGCCGTCCCTCGCCGGGACGGCGCGGCCCCGCTAGTCGGACGCCCCACCCATCCAGATCCACCGACCGCGGTACCGTCCCGTGAGGGACGGGGCGAGTGTAGCCCGAGGAGTTCACTCCCGGGCGACCGGGCAAGGATCGGCTGAGCGGCCCATCGCGCCCTGCCGTGCCCGCTGAGGTTGCCAACCCCTGTTCGGCCTGCGGCCGAGCCGCAAGCGTCCCGCCTGCGCCCCAACTGCCTTGGGCGTGGGCTGGAGGCCAGGCGCGAGCCGGCGGCAGGGCGGGTCGGAGCTGCCCGGACAGCGCAGCACACGCGTCGATGAGGAATCCACGATGACGCCAGGACGGAGCCCCTCTTCCCGCCCCGGGAAGAGGGGTTGGGGAGATAGGACAGCCTCCCCCTACTTCGCCTTCGGCAGCAGCCCCCGTACCCGCAGCCAGTCCGCCAGCCGGCCCGGCCAGGAGGAGAGGACGGGGTCGCTCTGCGCCAGGCCCACGCCGTGCGGGCCCTCCTGATAGAGGTGCATCTCCGCCGGGACGCCCGCCTTCCGAAGGGCCAGGTAGAAGGCCACGCTGTTCTCGACCGGCACTACCGGGTCCGCCGTCGTGTGGAAGAGGAAGGTCGGCGGGGTCTCCTTGGTCACCTGGGTCTCGTTGGAGAGGCTGTGTAGGAGCTTCGGATCCGGTTCCTTGCCGAGAAGGTTGTCCCTGGACCCCGTGTGCGTGTAGGGCTGCTCCAGACTGATGACCGGGTAGCTGAGGATGAGGAAGTCCGGCCGGCAGCTCGCGCGCTCGATGGGATCCCCGGATGAGGGCTTGCCCGCGTCGAAGTGGGTGCCCGCCGTGGACGCCAGGTGCCCTCCCGCCGAGAAGCCCCAGACCCCGATCTTCCGAGGGTCGATGCCCCACTCAGCGGCCCGAGAACGCACCGTGCGCAGTGCCCTCTGCGCGTCCTGCAGGGGAGCCGGATGGTGGTAACGGGGCGCGACCCGGTACTTCACCATGAAGGCGGCCACCCCCAGCGAGTTCAGCCACCGGCCGATCTGGAAGCCCTCGTGGTCGGTCGCCAGCCCGCCGTACCCGCCCCCCGGGAGCACCACCACGGCCGTGCCCGTGGCCTTCGCCGCCTCCGGTAGGAACAGCGTGAGGCTGGGCTTGTCCTCCTCCTGAGTGCCCACGGCCCCCGGCGCGCCCTTGGGCCACAGAAGCTCCACCGTGGGGTCGGCGCGCGCCTCCGAAGCCGAGAGGGCCGCTAGGGCCGCGATGGCGACCAGCGGCAGGGCGCTTACCAGAGACGAGGGCATGGGTTTCTCCTTCCAAAGGGGAGGGCTGTGGCGCGGGAGTCGGGTCTCGGCGTCCGGACGAACCATGGCCGCCGTCACCATGGCTCTCTTTGCCGCTGCCGCCCCCGGGTCCTGGGACCTACAAGTGCGCCCAGACGCCCTTCGCCACTCTCGATGCCTCGACTTCGGCCCACGCGCCCGGCGCCCTCGCGATGGCTCGCTCGTCTGCCGTCGTGTCCGCCTCTGCGCTTGTTGGCGCTAGATAGCGGCCGGTGCTTGCGGCGCCCGACCCTACCTTGTTAAGCTGAGTGTTAGTGTTACCGAACCCTGTGCCTCGTCACGCTTTAGCGGCGGCCCGGCACAGTCGAACAGCTATCTGGAGCTAGAGGCCGGGTTGGTAGGTCCGACGCGGTCGACTGAGGGCCCTTCAAGCGGCGCGCCTCGGTAGTCCTGTCCCCTTGCCCGGGTTCCCAAACACCGAGAAGTCGGCCAGCCACGCGCGAGCCGCTGGCCCCCCGGTACCGCCCGCCGCTCCAGGAGGAGAGTAACAGCTTGAGACGATTGATCATAGCTTGCGGTCTGCTAGCCCTGCTCGCCCCCGTGGCTGCCCTCGCGCAGAGCGACGCGCAGGACCCCACGAAGGAGATAGAGGCGCTGCGGCAGCAGGTTCAGGAGCTGGAGAAGCTCAAGGACCGCCTAGACACTTTGGAGAGGGAGCTTGCCAAGCCGGCGGCCGCTCCTGCGCCCGCGCCCGCCAAGCCCGCGACGCCCACCGTGTCGCTGACAGGCTACGTGCAGATGCGCTACGAGCTGAACGAGGCGCGGAAGCCCAACAGCGACTTCTACCTGCGCAGGGCCAGGCTCCGGCTCCTCGCCAACCCGACCCCTTGGGCCTCCGCTTTCATCCAGCTCGAGGGCAACACGGCCGGGGTTGAAGCGCGGGACGTGTTCCTGGACCTCAAGACCAAGTCCGGCGAGTTCCTCCGGGCCGGTCAGTTCATCGTTCCCTTCGGCCTGGACACCACCGACCTGCCCCACGAGCGCATCGTGCCCGAGATGGCACGCACGACCGAGGTGCTGCTGAACGGCGCTCTCTATGACCGAGGCGCCTACATCGGCAAGGCGGCCACCAGCCCCAGGGGCGGGCCCGGATTCTTCGTGGGCACCATCAACGGCGCCGGCATCAACAAGCGGGACAACAACGGAACCAAGGACGTCGTCGCCCGCGTGGTCCAGCCCTTCACCTGGGGCTCCCTCGGCATCTCCGGCTACTCGGGCCGCAGCACCCGCACCCTGGTCACCGGCAAGGACGCCGCCGGCAAGGACATCACCGCCGACGTCACCACCCCCAAGGAGCGCCTCGGCCTCGAGGCCCTGGCCCACTTCGGCGGCCTGGAGCTGCGCGGCGAGTGGCTGAGGGGCCGCGACTACGGCGCCATGACCCAGGGCGGATACCTCACGGGCATCTACCGGCCCAAGGGCTCTAAGGGCATCCCCTTCCTGCGCTTCGACACCCACGACCCCAACGTCCGTGGAGCGAAGGACTACTTCTCCCGCTGGACCCTGGGCTATGCCTACCAGATGGCCCCGCTGACCCGCCTCACCTTCACGCAGGAGTTCATTCACGACTCCGCCACGAAGACCGGCGACAACGTCACGACCTTCCAGATCCAGCAGCGCTTCTAGTCTCTCACGGACGCGAACGGAAGCGAACGGAAGCCCGCGCCGCGCGCAAGCGCCTCACGCACCACGCGGGTTGGACATCCAAGGGACCACTTCCATGGCAGCGGCCCTGGGCAGCATGCAGCGACCGCCAGTCCAAGCCTTGGAAGCGGAGCAAGGAGCCTAGTTTGAAACCCAACTACACACTATTGCTGCTGGCCACCGGCCTCACACTCACGGGACCCGCCTGGGCGCAGCAGCCTTCGCCCCAAGCCGCCCAGGAGATTCAGGCCCTCCGCCAGCGCATCGCGGACCTTGAGAAGCTGAAGGAGCGGCTGGATAGGCTGGAGCGGCAGATCGCCGCCCAGAAGGCCGCGGCGGCCCAGAAGCCGGCGGACACCACTAAGCCCGCGGCACCCAAGCCCGCCGCACCCGCCGTGAAGCTCTCCGGATATGTTCAAGCGCGTTTCGAGACCAACATCACCCCGAAGGGGCAGAGCGACTTCTCCATCCGCCGTGCCCGCGTAAAGGTGCAGGGCGACCCCACTCCCTGGTCCTCCGTGGTCTACCAGGTGGAGGCCGCCGGCGCCAACGTCACTACCCTGGACGCCTACGCCGATCTGAGACCCAAGAGCCTGCCCTTTCTGAGGGCGGGCCAGTTCAAGGTGCCCTTTGGCCTTGAGGTCGCCGAGAACCCTGCCGATCGCCTGGCCCCCGAGGCCAGCAAGGCGGTATCAACCCTCTTCGGGACCCTCCGCGATCGGGGCTTCATGCTGGGCCACGAGATCAAGGCGAACCAGCCGGGCGTCTCCGTCTTCCTGGCGGCCCTCAACGGCAACGGGTCGAACGCCCGGGACAACAACGGCACCAAGGACGTCGCCCTGCGCGTCGTCCGCCCCTTCACCTGGGGTGCCCTGGGCGCCAGCTACTACACCGGTCGGTTCACCCGGGGGGTCACCACGAAGGACGCCACCGGAGCGAGCATCACTACTGACGTCACCACCAGCAAGGAGCGCTACGGAGCAGAGGCCCTGGTCAGCCTGGGGCGCGCCGAAGTCCGCTCGGAGTACATCGCCGGACACGACCTGGGTGCCTCCGTCTCCGGGGGCTACGCCCAGGCAGCCTACACCCTGAAGAAGCCCACCGGAACGCCTTTCGTAAAGTACGACTGGTATGACAAGAACCGGAATGCCGGCGGCGACTGGTACTCCCGCTGGAGCTTGGGCTATGCTCACCAGCTCGGCGCCAACACCCGCCTCACGCTGGCCGAGCAGATCATCCATGACAGCGCCACCCCGAAGGGCGACAACGTCACCACGGTCCAGGTGCAGGTGAAGTTCTAGCCTGCCCTCCACCGGCGGAGCCTCCGGACTCGCCGCAGGCATCGCCCGATGGGAGACGAACAGAGGAGTGAGGGATGGCGATCGCTCGCCGCCCCGCTCCTCTGTTCCTTTGTCTGGGCCCTATCCGCCTCCAGCAGCCCCCAGTAAATGCAGCCGCTCGGATGCTACACATCGCCCCGAGGTGTCCGCGACAGGAGTCGTCCCCATGCGCAGAGCCGCCGCCCTTTGCCTCTTCCTCCTCACGGCCCTCCCCTGCTCGGCTCAGGTGCGCGTGAGGCTGGCCTACTTCCCCAACATCACCCATTCCCAGGCGCTGATCGGCGTCGCTCGGGAGGACTTCAAGAGGGCCCTTGGGCCGGGCGCGCGGCTGGAGACCGTCGCCTTCAATGCCGGGCCGTCGGAGATCGAGGCGCTCTTCGCGGGCCAGGTGGACATCGGGTACATTGGCCCTGGACCGACCATCAACGGCTGGGTCCAGTCCAAGGGGCGGCTGCTGAGGGTGGTGGCGGGAGCGGCCAGCGGCGGCGCCTCGCTTGTCGTGCGTAAGGACGCGGGGGTCGGAAGCTGGAGAGACCTCTCCGGCAAGCGAGTCGCCTCCCCGCAGCTTGGCAACACGCAGGACCTGAGCCTCCGCCACTTCCTCGCCATCAATGGCCTGAAGCCGCGCCAGAAGGGCGGCACGGTCGAGATAGTGCCCGTGGCCAATCCGGACATCCTGACGCTCTTCCGCCGCAAGGACCTGGCCGCGGCGTGGGTGCCCGAGCCCTGGGCCACGAGGCTTGTTCAGGAGGGGAACGGGCAGGTTCTGTTCGACGAGCGGACCCTATGGCCGCGTCGCCGGTTCAACACCGCGCACGTCATCGTCTCCTCACGCTTCCTGAAGGAGCACCCGGACCTGGTGAAGCGCTTCCTGGCCGCCCATGTCTCCATCACCCTGTGGATGAAGGCCCACTCCGCGGAGGCGCGGGAGCTGGTGAACCGTGAGATCCAGCGCCTTACCGGCAAGCTCCTGCCGCCAGCCGTGCTGAACCCAGCCTACTCCCGCCTGGACCTCACCTACGACCCTCTCGGCGGCTCCACCAACGCCTTCGCCGCCTGGGCCGCCGACGCGGGCTACGTGCGGGGAGGGCGGCCCGACCTTCGCGGGCTCTGGGACCTTACGCTTCTGAACCAGGTCCTTAGCGAGCGGCACCTGCCGGAGATGCGGTGACGTCCGTATCAGTAGATCCGGCCGCCGGTCCCATCCCCTGCCCCACCGCGCCGAAGCTGGAGCTGCGGCGGGTGTCGCGCCACTTCGCGACACCCCGTGGCCCCGTTCCGGCGCTCAAGGAGCTCTCCTTCACCGTCGCGCCCAGCGAGCTGGTCTGTGTCCTCGGCCCCTCCGGCTGTGGCAAGTCCACGCTGCTGAACCTGCTGGCGGGGCTGGACCGCCCGGACGAGGGCTGCGTGCTGGAGGACGGGGCCGCGATCACCGGCGCCTCTCGTGACCGCATGGTGATGCAGCAGGAGCCCGCCCTCTTCCCCTGGCTCACCGCTCGGGGAAACGTCGAGTTCGCCCTCAAGGCCACGGGCCTCTCGAAGGCCGAGCGCCGGGAGCGGGCGGAGGAGTACCTGCACCTGGTAGGCCTCGGCAGCTTCGGCCGTGCCCACCCCCATGAGCTGTCCGGCGGCATGAAGCAGCGCTGCGCCCTCGCCAGGGCCCTCGCGCTGGACCCCTCCGTGCTGCTCCTCGACGAGCCCTTCGCCGCGCTCGACGCGCTGACGTCGGATCGGCTTCACGAGGCACTGGAGCGCATCTGGCAGCAGACGGGCAAGACCATCGTCTTCGTGACCCACAACGTGAGGGAGGCGGTGCGCCTGGGCGACCGGGTTCTCACCCTCTCCGCGAGGCCCGCCCGCCTGCTCCAGGAGGTGCGAGTGGAGCTTCCCCGCCCCCGCGAGCAGGAGGACCCTGCCCTGGCGGCGCTGGCAGCTCAAGTCAAGCGCTCGCTCTCGGCGGAGATTGGCCGGCATCTGGCGGAGGAGCTGTATGAAGGCGCTGGCTAGACGCACCCTGTTCTATCTTGGCCTGCTCGTGCTGTGGCAGCTCCTCGCCAGCGCGAAGGTATGGGATGAGGTCCTCTTCCCTGGGCCGCTGAAGGTGTGGGAGGCCCTCAGAGCGGGCTTCGCGGACGGGAGCTACCCCATCGCGCTCGCGGTGAGCGGAAAGCGTCTGGCGATCGGCTTCGGCGTCTCGCTGGTGGGCGGCGTGGCGCTGGGTCTGCTGCTGGGGCGGGTCCGGCTGCTGGACGAGACGCTGGGGTCCCTGGTCTCTGGGCTTCAGGTGCTCCCCAGCATCTGCTGGCTGCCCTCGGCCATCCTGTGGTTCGGGATCTCCGAGGCCGCCATACTCTTCGTGGTCATAATGGGAGCCCTACTCGCCGTCGCCGTCGCCGTGGATGGCGGGGTGAAGAGCGTGCCTCCGGTCTACCTGCGCCAGGCACGAACAATGGGCGTATCCGGCCCCCGGCTGTGGCTGGAGGTCATCCTGCCCGCCTCGCTGCCGGCGCTGCTGACCGGCGCCAAGCTGGGTTGGTCCTTCGCCTGGAGAAGCCTGATGGCGGGCGAGCTGCTTTCGATCTCCATGGGACTCGGCTCGCTGCTTCAGACGGGCCGCGACCTGAACGACATGAGCCAGGTCTTCGCGGTGATGCTGCTGATAGCCGGGGCTGCCCTGGCCGTGGACCGCCTGGTGTTCGGCCCCCTGGAACGCCGCGTCCGCCGCGTCTGGGGCCTGACGGTCTGATCCTCCCCAGACCCCCCTCCCTCCCCGAAGGAGCCCCCCTATGTCATGGCAGGAACCTCTGATTCAGGACCTCATCTCCCTGGCCGAGGCCAACCCGGATGCCCTCGCCCTGGCCATCATCGGCTCCTTGGGACGCGGCGGGTCGACCCCCGACGAGTGGAGCGACGTCGACGCACTGCTTGTGGCACCCGACGGGGCCCTGGACCGCCTGTACCCGGGCCTCGGCTGGCTGCGGCCCCTGGGGGAGGTGTATGCCTACTCTCAGTCCCGCGAGGAGCACCGCGCCGTCACGCGGCTCTGCTTTGCGGACCTGCGGCGCCTGGACCTGATAGTGGAGACGGAGTCATCCATTGGGAGGCTGGGCGAGCATCCCCGAGCGGCCTACGCCGACGGAATGAGGGTGCTCTTCAGCCGCTCGCCCGAGCTCTTGCGGATCCTCTCCAGTCCGATGTCGGCGCCGCCCCTGCCTCCCTACCCCACCAGCTCCTTCGAGGCCCTCGTCAACGACTTCTGGTTCAAGGGTGTGGTCGTCGTGCAGCGCGTCGTGCGGAACGACCTATTGGTAGCGCGCGATCTCATCCTCCGCCTGGAACAGGACTGCCTGCTTCTCGCGATGCTGCTCCGGGACCGCGCCAAGGGCACCTGCCACCACCGGGGCCAGGACTCCTGGAGTGAGCGGCTTGAGCGCCTCCCCAAGGAGAAGCACCCCGATGACCCCGCGGCCCTCCTCCGACGCCAGGAGGCCCTCTGTCATCTCTTCGAGCAGTGGGCCACCGAGTGGGACCCCGCCTACACCTCGAGACGCGGCCCCATGCTGGCCTTCATAGCCCAAGCGCGCCGGAAGGTGAGGGGGTGAAAGGGCCTCAGCGGGCGCGCCCCTGGGGTCCGTTGCAAGGATGAGCCCGGAGGCCGTCCGCCCGGCGATGAATCGCCGGGCTCAGGGGCTCAATCCTCCTTGAAGGAGGGTTCTGACCCCGGGATGCACCTGTGGTTCAGAACCCCGGTTCAGCGGGATTGAGCCTCGGAGCCCGGCGATTCACCGCCGGGCGGAGGGGCTCGGGGCACACCCCCACTCCAGATCCAGCGAGCCGCACCCTCTGAGGCCCCTTCACCCCCTCACCTCTTCACCTCTTCACCTCCTCACCCCCTCACGACTGCCGGGGGGACCTCCAGAAGCGCAAGGGTGAGCGGCGGAAGGTCCAGGCGGGCCCGTCCCTGCTCCAGAGCCAAGGGGCCGCGCGGCACGAAGCCTTCGTCGCCTTCCGACATCCGGCTGTACCAGCAGGTCCACCGCTCCGGCTGGTCGCGTACCTGCAACTCCACCTCACGGCTGTCCTGCCGGTGCTTATTGGCGACCAGCAGCTTCAGAGTGCCGCCGGGGTCCCGAAGGCCGTAGAGGCCCACCCAGGCGTCCTCCGGCTGAGGGAGGTCCAGTACCTCCCCCTCGTTGGCACAGAAGAAGCGCATCAGCGCGATCTTGCGGCGGAAGCGATAGAGCCGCTGCTCCGGCGAGTACCAGATGTAGAGGCCGCAGTCGAAGTGGTCGCGCCAGTAAGGATCGTTCGTACGGTACATCGTGTTGTAGAGGGTCCAGCCGATCCCCCGCTCCTGGAGGATGGAGATCTCGTCCATCAGGTAGACCATGTCGGTCATGGGTGGAACGTCGGAGACGCAGCCGAACTCCCCGCAGAAGAGTGGCACGCCGTGGCGCTCCCGGAACCGCAGCGGCTCCTGGAACTCCTCTACCAGCTCAGCCCGGTTCCAGAACCTGGCCTCGGTGGGCTCGAAGTGGGCCAGGCTGAAGTCCTTGGGGTCGCCCGCCGGGCGCTTGTGGGGGATGAAGCCGGGGTAGGCGTAGGTCGACTGGTCGGAGAGCTCACGGCGCTTCTGGCAGTGATACGGCCCCGGCTGGTAGTTGTGAAAGCTGTAGAGGGCGCCGCTCACTCCCGACAGCTCCAGGCCCGCGAAGGCCTCCGGCCGGGCGTAGCCGATGGAGTCAACGATGATGGGCCGATCTTCATCGAGACCGCGAACCGCCTCCGCCGTGCGCTGGGCCAGTCGGTTCCAGACCCCGAAGTCCCCGTCCGGGGGCTCCGGCTCGTTCAGAAGCTCGTAGGCGGCCACCGCGGGGTGGTCTCGAAAGCGGGCCACCAGTTCCCGCCAGAGCCCCACGAAGCGGTCCTGGTAGGCCGACTCCCGCCAGAGTCGCGGATCCCCTCCGTACAAGCGTCCGGGGGCGTTGTGGAGGTCCAGGATGCAGTGCACACCGTAGATGGCGCACCAGTCCAGCACCTCGCGAACCTGTTGGAAGCCCTCCTCCCGCAGGCCGCTCAGCTCCTCCGCCACCAGAGCCCGGGGCTCCATCCCGTACCTGATGCAGGTAACGCCGACCTCCTGCTTCAGCCGTGCGACATCCTCCTCGACAAAGGGCTCCGGTGAGTCCCCCAGGTAGACGCCGCGCCAAACGGGTACCGCTCCCAAGACCCGGACAGGGTTGACAACCACGCTAACCATTGCCACTCCATTCCTCAGCAGGCGCTACGCTGGTGGGGCCCAGCCGCCCTCCGCGTCGCTGGATCCTCCTGTCTCCTCCCCACGCCATCCGTCAGTAGAGGAACTTACCGCAGTCCACCACCAGGTGCTGGCCGGTGACGGCCGAAGCTCCTGAGCTCAACAGGAAGAGTACGGGTGACGTGATGTGACGGGGCTCCAGCAGCATCTTCAGGCACTGGTCACGCAGTAGGTCCCGCTTGTCCTGCTCGGAGACGTACTCCCGGAGTTGCTTCTCCGTCATAACCCAGCCGGGACTGACCATGTTAGCGCGGATCCCCTCTGGCCCAAGCTCCCTCGCAAGCGCTCGGGTGAAGCCCAGGATCCCGCTCTTGGTGGCGCCGTATACGGACATCCCGGCGAAGCCCAGCAGGTAGTTCGTGGTGCCGATGTTGACCACGCTCTTCCCCTCACCGGCACGCAGCAGGTCCACGAAAGCCCGCGTGGCCAGCAGGTAGGAGCGCAGGTTGACCTCCCACAGGCGGTCACAGGCTTCGGGCGTAACCTCCTCGAAGGGGATGCGGTCATCCGAGGCGACGTTATTGACCAGGTAGTCGAGACGCCCGGCCTCCCCGGCCACGCGGCCCGCCAGGGCCTGAAGGTCGCCCCAATCCGTCACATCCGCGCGGACGAAGGTGGCCAGGGGACCCAGGGAGGCCTGTGCCTCCCGGCCCTTCTCCTCGCGCCGCGCGCAGAATACCACCCGGCAGCCGGCCTCCACCAGCCCTCGGCACAGGTCGAGACCAATCCCCTCACTGCCGCCGGTGACCACCGCCGCCCGCCCACGCAGTTCCTCGCCCCAGATCACGACCGCCCTCCTCCACCCGTGATGGGTCGCCCGGGACCCACAAGGTCCGGGGTCCCAAGCTCCCAACGCATCCCGCTGACCGGGGCCGTCATCAGCAGCCAGCCGTGCTCCCGTGCCGTTGCCGCCCCCTCAAGACCCTCTCTGAGGGTGAGTTCCACCTTGCGTGCCGCGATCCTTACGCGGGCGGTCCGCGCCGTGCTATCCCACCGCCTTCGGCCCAGGCCGCCCAGCCGCGATGGCAAACCGGGGGTCCGCGACCCCCTGTCAGCGTACGCAGCCTATCCCACGTTCGATGGGTTTATGCGGCAGCAGCCAGGGGTAGCAATCAGGCAGAGGGGCGAGACCCCCTCCAGAACGGAATCCAGCCTGTATCCCTACAAGCGACCTGAAGGCATCAGCGGACTAGAGAGGGATCTCTGGGGAGTCTCGCACCAGTGAGCCCTCCGGCGGACCCGGGACAGTGCGACCTGTTGGGTCGGGTTGCCATCGCAGAGACGGGGTATAGGGCGGTGCCTAGGAAAGGACCATACCATGGCACAACGAGACGAGCGTGGATTCGCCTCTATGGATGACGATAAGCAGCGGCAGATCGCGCGCAAGGGCGGTGAGGCGGTAAGCCAGAACCGGCAGCACATGGCGGAGATCGGGCGCAAGGGTGGCGAAGCGGTGAGCCAGAACCGCAAGCACATGGCCGAGATTGGCCGCAAGGGTGGCGAGGCCTCCAGCGGCTCCCGCGGATCGGAGCAGAGCGGCCGCTCCGCCGGCCAGAGCAGTCGCACCGCCCGGCACGGCAGAGCCTAGCGAGACCGGCCACGGAGCCAAGCTCCCATCGGTATCTCGCCTAGCCAGACTAGGCGAGACACCGGTGGAAAGTGATCGCGCCCCGCCAACGTGGGGAGTTGGACAGCGCTGGACCGGGTCCGCGCGGGGTCTCCGGACTCGAGGCTAACGGCCCGCGGGCGCCCTGCGGCCCCATTAGGCTGCCAGGGCCCGGAGCAAGCCGCGCGCGACGGGGGCCTCTCTACCGTAGAGAGGCCCCCGTTTCGCCACTGGTGGAAGCAGCCTATGAGCCCTTCAGCCAGAGCCGGGCGGGTCTAGCCGTGGCTCCGGGCGGCGTCGGCCGGAACCCCCGGTGACTCCTGGCTGCCCGTGATCGTGTCGTCAGCTTCTGTTACCGCCTGGGCGCCCATGCCGCCCCAGCCGCCCTGGGTAGCTCCCGACCCCGGCAGCCTCCCTGGCTCGTCCACACTCTGGGGACCCTGCGGACCGGCAGAGGCCGCCGGCACCCGATCGTTCTCGATGCTGCCCCGGTTGCTCCGGCTGAGAGTCTCCTCGCTGCCAGTGACGATGCCCTTCTGGGTGAGGTTGGGCGCCGCCCCCCCGACGAAGGCATCGCTGCCGATTCCCTGTGACGCCGGGTTCACGACCACGGGCCCTAGCTCCGCGGCATCGCTGTCGTGCAGGGTGCCACGCCCCCCGTCGCCCACGGATATCTGTCCCCGCGCCGGCATCTCTGCGGTCGGCGCGATCAGGGGCCACACCCTGTCGGCCGCCTGTCGCTCCTCCTGCATGTGGCGATGCGCCAACTCCGCTGTCTGGCTATCGCCCACCGCGCGCGAGTAGGACTCCAGCGCGGTGTACATGGCGATCTCGAAGTGCTCGGTGGCGTAGCTCTTCATCAGGTCTTGGGTCGTCTTGTCCTGAACGTCATGCGCGGCGTGCAGGGCATCGCCGATCTTGGCCACGATCTGATTCAGGAGCCCCTTCCCTCCCAAGGGCTCCTCCCCGAGGTCGCGGATCCTTGCTTCCAGCTCCTCCTCTTGCCTATGGGTGACCTGGCGGTGCTCCTCAAAGTGACTGCGCACCCGCGGATCGTCCACCTCCTCGGCCATATCCTTCATGGCGGTGACCACTGACTTCTCCACCGCCCAGGCATCCTTGAGGTAACGGACCAGCCTCTCTTGGGTGGCCTCCATGGTGTCCCTCCTTCCAGAAGCTGGAGACGTAACCGATCAGCCGCTGCCCTGTCTAGAGCATTCTGTCGGCCATCGCGGTCCCCCAGCGGTAAGGAAGGTCTACCCCAGCCCCGACAAGGGCCAAACGGAGGAGCCGGACGAAGGGATGGAAGAGGTGAAGAGGTGAAGAGGTGAGCAAGGCCTCGGCGGGAGGGAGGGGATGGAAGAAGCGCAG
>DASXUI010000258.1:0-5716 GCA_036504955.1 Armatimonadota bacterium | reverse complement strand
GGGCGAGGGGGCTCAGGTACACCTCTGCTGCAGGGCAGGACATCGCGGCCGGATCAGCGAGAGAGCCACGGATCCCCAACTGCGCCCCCTCGCCCGCCGCGCGGGAGAGGGGGTAGGGGCGTGAGGGGCTCTTGACCTGGCCCCAACGACCTAACGACCCAACGACCCGCCCTTCAGAAACTGGCCCGGAAGCGCGCCCGTGGGCCTCCCGCTCTCAAAGGCTATCTGGCCGTTCACGATTACAAGATGGATCCCCTCGGCGGGCAGGCGAGGGTCCGTGAAGGTGGCGCGGTCTTGGACGGTCTCCGGGTCGAAGACGGTGATGTCGGCGGCCAGGCCAGGTTTCAGGAGGCCCCGGTCGGTGAAGCCCAGCAGCTCCGCCGTGAGGCCGGTCATCTTGTGAACGGCCTCCTCCAGAGATAGGACGCCGCGCTCCCGGCCGTAGTGCCCCAGAACTCTCGGGAAGGTTCCGTAGGCGCGCGGGTGAGGCTTGCCCCGACCGAGGGCCCCCTCCGAGCAGAGCGCCACCCCATCCGATCCAACGCACACGCGGGGGTGGCGCATCACGCGCTCCACGTCCTCCTCGCACATCAGGAAGTTGCACATGCCGACGTCCAGGTCGGCGTCACGCAGCAGCCTGAAGATGGCCTCCAGGGGATCGATGCCCCATTCCTGGGCGATCCGGTCGAGGCTGAGGCCCTCCGCCCACCGGTTCGAGTCGGGGTGCGTCTGCGTGATCAGGATCTTGTCAAAGCTGGCGCCGTGTCGCAGCTTGCCGTCCGTCAGCATCTCCGCCCGCAGGCGGTCGAGGGTGGCGGGGTCGTTCAGACGCTCCATCGCGCGCTCGGAGCCGCCCTCGTGGAACCACTGAGGCAGCAGGGCGCAGAGGTCCGTGGACGTCGCGATGTAGGGGTACTGGTCGGCGCCCACGCGCACGCCCTCGGACAGGGCCTCATCGATCATCCGCAGTGAGGTCTTCACGAGCCCCCAGCTAGGCGGACCACAGGCTTTGTGGTGTGAGATCTGCACCGGCGCGCCGCTCTCACGGCCAATCCTCAGCGCCTCTTGGACGGACTCTAGCAGCAACTCGCCCTCATTGCGCATGTGGGTGGCGTAGAGCCCGCCCTTGGGGGCCACGGCGGCGGCCAGGGCGATCAGCTCCTCGGTGTCGGAGTAGCAGCCGGGGGGATAGATGAGTCCCGTGGAGATTCCCAGCGCGCCCTCCTCCATCGCCTGTTCCGCGAGGGAGCGCATCCTGCCCAGCTCCTCGGAGTCCGGGGCGCGGTTGTCATAGCCCAGCACCGCCTTGCGGAGGTTGCCGTGCCCCACGAAGGTGGCGAAGTTCACGGCCATGCCCCGGCTCTGGAGGGTTTCACCCATCTCCGCGAGACTCGTCCAACGCGCCCCAATGCCCAGGTCGCGGAGGCGCTTGGCCTCCTCGGAGTGGCCGAAGGGCCCCAGCAGCGGCGCTCCGGACACTCCGCAGTTGCCGCCAATCTCGGTGGTCACGCCCTGGGTGAGCTTGCTCTCCGCGGTGGGGTTGGCGAGGTAGCAGTAGTCGGTATGGGAGTGCATGTCGATGAAGCCGGGGGCGACCACCAGCCCTTCGACGGGCACCGCCCGCGCGGCCTGGGCGCCGGTAAGGTTACCCACCTCGGCGATACGCCCCGCGCGCAGGCCCACATCGGCCCTGCGGGCGTGCGCGCCCGTGCCGTCCACCACGGTTCCTCCGGCGAGAATCAGCTCCAACTCCTCCGCCATTCTGCCTTCCTTTCACCTAGCGGCGCGGCCCATAGGGTCAGCGGCACAGACGGCCTGGCCCCGCACGGAGTAGCCAGCGTCCGCCTCCAGACACGGATGAGGTGATTCGCATGGCTGTGCTGCTGGCGCTTCTGGCCGGTTCGCTAGCCCGCAGGCTTCCGGTCCATCCAGCCGGCGCCCAGGGCCGGTCAGCACCGTGCCGGCCCAGCCGGGCGAGAGGCGCGGTCTCCCGAACGACCCTACTTGTAGGTTCGCCGCCCAAGGGTGGTACCACTGCAGAGGGGGAGTGAACCGCTTGCTTTGCCTGCAGGTCTACTGTAGGGGGAAGGCGAACGCTCTTGGGAGCTTGAGAGCTCCTACGCGGCACCCGACCAAGAGGAGGTACGGAGATGTCGGAACTGGCGATGCGATCCGCGGTAGTGCTGGCGCTGCTCTTTGGGCTGGTTTTCGCCGTGGGCGCCGGCGCCATGACCTACTACGACCTGCCCCTCCAGTACGCGCTGCTCTTCACACTAGTGGTGGTTGGGCTGCAGTATCTGGCGGGACCCTACATCTTGCAGTTCACCTTCAAGGTAGGCTGGGTTCAGCCGGAGGAGGTGAGCCCGAGGTTCGCCGCGTGGCTGCGCGAGGCTTGCCAGCGCAACCGGATCCCCGTTCCTCGTTTCGGCGTCATCCCGGACGGCAACCCCACCGCCTTCACCTTCGGCCACGTGCCGGCCGACGCGCGGTTGGTGGTGAGCCAGGGGCTGATCGACTGCCTTGAGCCCGAGGAGCTGGAGGCGGTGGTAGCCCACGAGCTGGGACACATCATCAACTGGGACTTCGTAACCATGACCGTGGCCCAGTGCGTGCCGCTGCTGCTCTACATGGTCTACAGCTTCACGACCAGCGACCGCCGCAAGGGCGACTCCGCCTATGCGTGGCTGGTGGGCGTCGGCGCCTACGGAGCCTACATCCTCAGCCAGTTCATCGTGCTGCTTCTGTCGCGGGTGAGGGAGTACTTCGCGGACAACCGCTCCGCGCACATCACCCATGACCCGAACGCCCTCGCCACCGCGCTGGTGAAGATCGCCTACGGTCTGGCGCGTCCCGTAGCGGAGGATCCCGAGGCGAAGGACAAAGGGAAGAAGCCCGAGCTGGGTCTCGCCCGACGCGCTGGAGCCCTTGGCATCGCCGACGCCCGGCAGTCCACCGCCTTCGCCATCGCCGCCTCCAGCCCGTCCGGTTTCTCTCCGGACCTGATGGCCCGCGCGATGCAGTGGGACCTGCGGAACCCCTGGGCCCGCTTCTACGAGGTGCTCTCCACCCACCCGCTGACCGCCCGCCGCATCCACGCGCTGAGCGGCCTCTGCCGTATGGTGGGGCAGGAGCCCACGGTCCCGATGCCCCGGACCGGCGCCCAGTACAACCTGTGGCCCGCGGTGCGCCGCGATGTGCTGATCGCCGCCCTGCCCTGGCTCGGTGCCCTGATCGGATCCGGGTTCGCGGTTCAGAGCATCCTGCACTTCGAGTCCCTGGCCCTCTCTGCTCTGGGGAACCTGCTGCTGGGCTTCGGGGTCGGCTGGCTGGCGCGTCTGGTGCTGAGCTACCCCAACGACCACACCCCCGCGAAGGTCGAGGATCTGGTCACGCAGGTGGATGTCTCACACATCCACGCCATACCGGTGGTCATGGAGGGCCTCATCATCGGGCGCGGCGTACCCGGGTGCTGGTTCTCCGAGGACCTGGTCCTCCAGGATGACGGCGGCTTCGTGACGCTGGACTACCGGCAGCCGCTAGGCATCCTGGATCTGCTCCAAGGCCTCTTCGGCGCCAAGAAGCTGCTGGGGAAGAGGGTCCGCGTTCACGGCTGGTTCCGCCGAGGCCCCAACCCTGTCGTGGAGGTCCTTGTGATCCGCTCCGAGGACGGCCAGGTGGTCCACTGCTACTACCAGGTCTTCCTCAAGGCGCTGTCCGGACTTGCCATCGTAGCCGGAGCGCTGATGACGCTGCTGGCGCGGTAGGGAGCGCGATCCCAAGGCTGCGAGCCTACCGGTCTCCCTGACAGGCATTGGGCGTCCCACCCAGCGGGCACGGACCCTCACACCCGAGGGTGGGACGCCACCCACCCCGGCCCGGCGGTGCCGAGCGCCGGAGCACATCGATGGGGCCGATGCCCCAAGTTCGGTGGTCCCGACCGCCCCATGTCGGCAGCCCCGAGCGTCCGAGCCCGGTGGGTCCAGAAGGACGGATCGGTGGCTCCGGGTCGCCCACCCCGTAAAGGGGTGGGCTGGTTTGGCGCTCCGCGCGGAGCTGCCGCCGGACACCGTCGCAGCACGTTACCGTTGGCCGGAGGCGCCGCAACGTTTGGACGTAAGGCCATGAGGGCGCCTCGGTGCAGTGCCCTCGGCAGCGTCTCAGCGTACGGTGTTTCGAGGCCCGCCGGTAGCCTCCGTGCACCCCGCCGTCTATCCGGTGCCGCGGGACGTCTCCCGCGAGGGTGCCCCTGACCCCCTGAAGCAGTACGTCGTGGATCCTCAGGCTAACGGTAACGTACTGCGACGGTGTCCGGCGGCAGCTCCGCGCGGAGCGCCAAGCCAGCCCACCCCTTTACGAGGTGGGCGACCGGAGCCACCGATCCGTCCTTCTGGACCCACCGGGCTCGGACGTCTTGACCCCTTCGCCTGAGGGAGCCACGGGATCGGCGGAATGGCCCACCAGGCCCGGGTTGGTCGGTGCCACTGGGCCTGGGCGTCCAGACCCACTCACGGAAAGGAGCATCACACATGAATCGTCGGGAGTTCCTGGTGGAGGCTACGGCCGCGGCGGCTGGTGCCATCGTGGTGGGGGCCTCCGGGCCCGCCAGGGCAGCCAGCCCGTCGGAGCGTGTGGTGCTGGGCGTGATGGGCGTCAACGGCCGGGGGCGGGACCTGGCGCAGGGCTTCGCCAAGCTGCCGGACGCCGAGATCGCCTACCTGTGCGACGTCGACCAGCGAGCCCTGGACCGCTGCGCCGCCGCGCTCTCGAAGTCGCTCCGCCGCGCCCCAAAGCTAGTCACCGACTTCCGCCGCATCCTGGAGGACCCCGGCGTCGACGCGCTGGTGGTCGCCACGCCGGACCATTGGCACGCTCCGGCCACCATCCTGGCCTGCCAGGCGGGGAAGCACGTCTACTGCGAGAAGCCCGCGAGCCACAACCCCTGGGAGGGCGAGCAGATGGTGGCGGCGGCGCGAAAGCACCAGCGGGTCGTGCAGATCGGCTCCCAGCGCCGCAGCATGCCAGGCGTGATCGAGGCGGTCCAGCGACTCCAGGAGGGCGCCATCGGCCGGGTGCTCTTCGCGAAGGGCACCTACAACAACGCCCGCGCCTCCATCGGCCACGGCAAGGTGGTACCCGTACCGGCGGCGCTGAACTACCCCCTGTGGGAGGGCCCCGCGCCCGAGCTGCCCTACAAGGACAACCTCATCCACTACAACTGGCATTGGTTCTGGCACTGGGGCACCGGCGAGCTGGGCAACAACGGCATCCACGCGCTGGACGTCTGCCGCTGGGGCCTGGGCGTCACTTATCCCGAGCGCGTTACCGCGGGCGGCGGCAAGTACTGTCACGACGACGACCAGGAGACCCCCGACACCTACGTGGTGACCTACGACTACGGGGACAAAGGCATCACCTGGGAGGCCCGTAGCTGGCATCCCCGCGCCTTCGAGGGGCAGCAGTTCGGCATCGTCTTCTACGGCGACCAGGGCACCCTCCTCATCGAGGACGGCGGCTACCGCATCCTCGACAAGGCCGGCAAAGAGACCGCCGTCGTGAAGGCCCCCGCCGACGACCAGCCGCACAAGCGCGACTTCCTGAGCTGCGTCCGCACTGGGGAGCGCCCGAAGGCGGATGTCGAAGTGGGCGTGGCCAGCACGCTGCTCTGCCACCTCGGCAACATCGCCTACCGCACCGGCCACGTGCTCAACACGGACCC
>DASXUI010000257.1:0-7776 GCA_036504955.1 Armatimonadota bacterium | reverse complement strand
ATGGGTATCGGCCAGCCGAAGGCACTGCAGGAACACCTGGGAGTAGAAGGAGTCAGGGTCCTGCTGGTTGTGCAGGCTCTGGCCGGCCAGGCGCTGCTCGATGGCCGCCTCGGTACACTCTCGCCAGTCCTCTAGCTCCGACGGGCTCAGGAACCCCTCCACCACCAGGAAGCCGTTGTCCCGGTAGAAGTGGATCTGGTCCTCACTCAGCTCCGTACGCATCGCTTCACCCCCACGCCCTCGGTGTTCCGGGTGTCTGCCCACGCCCGGCGCCCTTGCGACGATGTGCACGCGCGTGGTGTGGGCCAGGCGGCAGACCACCTTCCGCGAGGCACCAGAGTGGATATAGCAGGCCGCCGCCCGACCGTCAACGCCCAGGCTCAGCTGCGGCGACCGCCAGCCCCCGATGCGATTCCTGGAGCGGGACCGACAGACCTTCGGTGGCCGCGCCGGTGGGCCGACTCCGACGCCATGATTCCCTACGGGGTGCGCCACGCGCGCCAGTAGCCGGCCAGTAGCCGAGCGACGAGCCCCTTTCCGTGTCCCGCGCAGGCCGGCTCCCCGCCTGGCCCCGAAGGGGCCTCGGCGTCGGAGGCGGACCCCTGCCTCCACTTGCGGACGTGGGGCCCCCTGGGGGATGCCGCCTTTCCGCGTCCGGACCCTCCATCTCGGCTCCGGCGTCACCGGTGCCAGCCCCGCCCGTGCCTCGGGGTGGTGGACCGCGTCTACGTGATGACCCAGTGCTGATGCGCCAAGAAGCGCTGTCTCCCACCGCCCCGCCCGGCGTGGACGCCGCCGGCATCTGGGCCTAGACCGCCGCACGTTGTTGGGCAGACCGGTGCGCCGGGCGTCGGAATCCACTCAGAGGCTTCCAGAAGCAGAACCACGGAATCTCTGTAGATAGCCCTCGACCGCGGAGACGCCCCGGTGAGTCCCGCCGCTCGGGAGCCTTCGGCTGGCAAGCCCGCCGGGCCATCGAGGCTCCCCCTCGAGGTCCGTGTGGCGCTGCACTGGGCCGGTATCTCCCGGCCCATTCCAGGGCGGAACGCCACTTAGGATCAGGGGACCCATCGGCCAGCTCCTGCTGGTTCTGACAACCGGCGTCCCGTGCCGCGTCAGTAGGAGTCTGAGGACCCTGGGTTGCTCAGCGCGATTGCGGGGAGGACCACCAGACAGGACAGCTCGGCAGCCGGATATGGTCAGGGCAGAATGCCGAGGGGGTCGCTGGTTACCTTACGGATCGTACGGGCGTCTAGGCGTTCAGTGCCTGGCAGTGTGCAGGCATCGTCGCAGTAGTCAGCGCGGTTGAACTCCAGCGTGATCTCCATGGGTTTCGAAGGGGTGAAGGGACGGGCGGAGCCTACCAGCGAGATAGCTCTGCGGGCTGCCTCCCAGATGCGGGTGCGTGCCTCGTCGTGGTCGACCAGCTCCGCCCGGTTGCGGCCGACGCCGCGCTTCACGGTCGCCGTCTCGACCGGCTGGAAGAACTGGCGCGCCTCGACGCAGGCCGCCTCGTCGCCGCTCGCCATCAGCAGCGGAACGCCCCAGTTTCCCGCCACTATGGCCCACTGGGCCAGTTCGCCCATGCGGCGGCGGTTGAGCGTGTAGTCATGCCAGTGCACCGAGGACTGGGTGTGGTCCAGGAAGGCGTTCATGGTCCCCGCCATGGCGTGGGCGCCCAGGAAGAAGGTCCCGCCGAAAGTCTCGTCCAGCACGCCCCACCACTTGCCGTTCGGCCGGGTATCGTTCTGGGCCCTTGGGTCGAGGAGGTCCAGCACGAAGTTCCCGCCGCCTCCATGGCTGTCGAGGACCGCCACCTCGGTAGCGCCCCCGGCGAAGGCTCCGTCCACGGCCGCGTTGAGGTCGCCCATCAGGAGCTCGCAAGCCTCGCGGTACCCCTCGCCGCCACGCTCCACCATGCTGGGCCTATCGACGCCGGTCACACCTTCCAGATCAGTGTGGATGTAGATCCTCATCGTCCTCCTCCAAGCCCCAAGGGGGGCAACGTCAGCGGCAGCGAACTGCCTCACTACCAAGACACCAAGACACCAAGAACTGCCTTACCACAGAGACACAGAGGACACAGAGACGCACAGAGAAGAACCCAGCCTAGGGTCTCTTGGTGTCTTGGTGTCCTGGTGTCCTGGTGGTGAGGCAGTCTGCTGCCGCTGACTCATGTCTGAGGGGCTCGTCGCTTCGCTTTGGGGCCGCGGTTAGGCCCTCCGTTTTCGGAGGACGTAGAGGGTCAGCAGGGCGGCGGAGAGGATCAGAAGCCGCCCTCCGGCGATTGGGCGGGGCGCGTTGGCTTCACCCTCCTCTTCACCCGGCACGGGCATCCCCGCCACGTAGCGGGGCGACGGTGCCTGCCGGCTCGGCCCTCCGACGAAGGGAACGGGCACGGGGTTGGCGACCTGGCGCAGGGACAACCCGGTCAGGTAGACCTCGGGGAGGCAACCCGCCAGCCCTGACTCCAGTCCCACAACCGGGACGAGGCGCGGGGGCCGGCCGGCATCCCCCAGGTCCACCTGAGTCCGCCCAACCTCGCGTCCGCCCGCGCGGTAGGCGGTCAGCACCGCCAGCCACCGCCCCCCCTCACGGATGACGTCCGCCCGGAGCTGGACGTGGGTCCTGACGCCAAGCCACGGCTCCACGGTCAGTAGGGCCTGCCGAGGCCGCCCCCAGGTGGATGGCCGCCGGCCGGCGATGCCGACCATCAGGGACTTCGAAGTGCGCCTCGTGTAGAAGACGCCACCAAGAACCGGGCTTGCCTCGTCCGTGTGGTCGGGCGCGAAGAGCGATAGGTCTAGCACATAGCTGCCGACCCCGGGGATGGTCGGGACCAGCCGCTCCTCGGGGGCGGCTCGGCTGGCGGCACCGTATCCCGCCCTTGAGGGGCCAGCGAACCACAGCAGGCCTCTAGGGTCGGAACCCCGTGGAGGAGTGGCCGCAACGTAGGCGGGCGATAGGTGACCCACCGAGATGGACGCTCCCGGCCTGGGCAGACTTGGCGGCTGGTCGAGCCCCTCCCAGGGGCGCCACCCATAGGGAAGGCTCCGGCCGGCGAGCGACCAGAGCGTCCTGCCAAGAAGCTCGCCCTTCACCAGCGGCGCCGGACGGCGATGGGACCGCTCCTTCCGGGCCCACTCCACAAGGTCTAGGCCGGAAAACTTGGTGTCCAGGATTCGTGGGTCCAGTTCCGCCAGGGTGAAGTCGCGGGAGAGCTGTCGGAGCAGGTCCGAGCCATCGCGATTCGGTACGTAGACCTCCCCGCCGCGCTGGAGCACGCCCTCCAGGTCCCGCCAGGTGAGCTGCGGCTCGGCGCGCTTCAGGCGCAGGAAGTGTTCGGGAGGATGCACCAGAGCTCGGGGTCCACCCCGCCCAAAGGTGCGCTCCAGCTTCAAGCACCAGCCGGCGTCCCTCCAGCTTCCGCTACAGGCCTTCAGGAGCGCGCAGACCTGGCTGGGCGACTTCAGGTACAGGCGGCTGAGGGCCAGCACCTTCGGCTCCGCGTCACCGCCAAGCCGTAGGCGCGCGAGAGTGGAACGGTCCGCCGGCCTGAGGGCGAAGCAGCCCTGGGGGCACAGAGACAGGGTGTCGAGGCTGAGGCGGAAGGCCCCGGGCTCAACGGGCGCCGGGCTGAGCGTCAGCCGGTGCGCGCCGGCCGAGAGGCGCACGCCCGGGAAGGTGGCCACGAGGGGCGGCCCTCCCAGATCGGTCTGCATCGGCGTCGAGGGACGGTCACCCGCCTCGGGTGACCCATCCGGCCACTGGTCGTCCGCGCCGATGGGCCCCATGGTGTTGTGCTGGCTGCGGAAGGTCGTGTCCCTTGGGAGCACGGCGGGCTGCTGGCCCCGAAGCGGAGACCCGTCCAGGAGGACGCCCAGGGAGCGGACGTTCACCAGTCGCGCCAACTCCAGGTGGAGGTCGTAGGTGCCCGCCGCGGGCGCCTCGAAGCGGAGTGTCAGCCGCTGGCCCTCCACCGCCTCGCACACAAGAAGGGCCGCCGCGCTCCGGAAGTTGAAGTCTCGGCCGTCGAACTGGGGGATCTGCCAGAAGGCCTTCGCGTGGCTGAAGCTGCTCTCGAGGACCGGCAGTGACTCCGCCTCGAGCACCCGGATGCCTGCGCCAGGGGGCGGTCCCAGCAGCTCCCCGGGCACCGGCGGCAGCGGCCGGGGTGGGCGGCCGGTATCCGGCGCCGGAGGGCCCACCATGGCGACCCCGCCCTGGCCGCCACCATCGCTCAGCATCTGCTGGCTGGATTCCTGGACGGGCTGGGGGAAGGGCCGCCGTCCCGCGAGGCCGTCTCGAATCCTTTCCGCCATCTGCTCCGTAGGGCCGTGGAAGGCGCGCGGCAGGTAGAGCTCGATGTGGGTGAGCTCCCAGCCCAGTCGGCTGGGGTCTGGGCCGGTGTGGGCCGTAACGCGGAACCAGGTGCCATTGGTGTAGACGAGCGCGAGGCTCTGGTCGCTGGCGCGGCTGAAGAAGAGGATGACGGGAAGGCCGAGGGCCAGCCGTCGGGCCACGATGCCCGGGTGCCCCCAGCCGCCCTGGGAGAGGTCCACGCCCATCCACCGGGCGGGCGGGGTGCCCTTGATGGGCCGCTCCACCAACAACACCGCGCGCAGCCCGTCGCGGTCGATGTGTGCCACGCGCCCCTCGGCGATGGCGCCGGCCTCCCGCGCGATCTCCTCCAGTGAGTAGACGCGCTGGTGCATCGCCCAAGCCTGGATGGGCGCAAGCGCCATCGCAGCAAGTACCAACAACAGAGCTCTGGCCTGCCGCATACCCATGGGGCCTCCTTCGCCAGCGATGCTCCGCTGCCTTCCCTGTGGCTGCCGAGTCTGGTTGGCCGGCAGCTCAGCCCCCTGGTGCCTGGGCATCGAGCACTCGGCGCCCAGTCCAGCCGCAGGCGGCCCCTGTTGCCCCCAAGCCCGCATCGGGCGAAAGGCGCTCACGAGTCGGGCAGGGCGTGGGCCTCCACACGACCCGTCGGCGGCTCAGGCCAGGCGCACGTCAGCCGTCTGTCCCTCTCTACAACTACCTCCTGGCGCCGCCTCGGGTTCGACGGCGCTTCAGAGCCGTGGCACTGGCGGCGAGAGGGGCCTCCGCACAGGCCAAGGGTGCCTCACTGGGTGCTGACACCTAGGGGGCGGGCCGCCGGGTCATCAGGTCATTGATCAGGGGCTTCGGAAGCAGGGCGTAGGCGCTGGGGAAGGCGCCTGAGGGGCCAGCGTCGGCCGGCGTGCCTCCGCTCGCGCCACCGACGCAGAGCCAAGGGATCGCCGCAGAGCGCGGAACAGAACCGCACAGCCGGCCGTCCAAGGGGAAGAGGAACTCCCTAGGTCGCTTGAAACCATAGAGTGGATTGCTGCTCTTATGCACAGGCGGCCGTATGTGGCCTCGATGGGTTGCCGATCCGTGGCTGAAACAGGGCAGGTGAGCCATGAGAACTCGTACCGGATCCGGGTTCACGCTGATAGAGCTTCTGGTGGTGGTCGCCATAGTCGCGCTGTTGGCGGCGCTGCTCTTCCCCGTCTTCGTCAGCGCCCGTGAGTCCGCGCGCACGGCCACTTGCCAGAGCAACCTGCACCAGATCGGCCACGCGATCCACCTGTACGCCGACGCTTGGGATGACTACCTCCCAGAGGGGGCCACAGAGACGAACTATCTGGGCGCGCCGATGGCGTTCCTTCGCCCCTATGTGGGGAGGGCCAATGAGGGAATCTGGCTGTGCCCCAGCGACGCTCTCGTGCAGTACCGGCCGGACATAGGGGGCGGCATCAGCGAGGGGTTTGGGGTGACTCGGCCCTTCCTGCCCTTCCGGTATGACACGTCCTACAAGTTCGTTATCTCTCGCTTGATGGACGACTCATTCAGGCTAGACCCTCGCACCCTGTCTAGCGTCAAGAGCCCGTCCGACACACTCATGATGGCGGAGGGTTGGCCGATACCACCCACCGGCGGCTACGCAGTCTTCCTTGAGCACATGGTGCAGGGCCATTGGCCCCGCTTCCTGATGACCGGCACGACCCATCGAGGGCGCGCCAACTACCTCTTCGCGGATGGGCACGTGCGAACGCTCGGCCTGCGGCAGACGCTGGTCCCGAAGGTGCTTTGGGAGCGCCTATCCGATTGGTGTCCGGGATGCTCCGGACAGCCCGGTAGTGACTGGACATCGAGCGATGTGCAGCGAGACCTAGCGGCCATGGAAAGGTACGGCCAGCCCTGAGGCCAGTGCCCGCGGGTCCGTAGGGGAGGCGCCAGATGAGACGGCAGTCCGTCCGCGGCTTCACGCTAATTGAGCTCTTGGTAGTGGTCGCCATCATCGCGGTGCTGGCGGCGCTGCTCCTTCCCGTGTTCGCCCGGGCGAAGGAGGCTGGTCGGGCCGCCACTTGCCAGAGCAACCTTCGGCAGATGGGACAGGCACTGCGTCTGTACGTCGACGCCTGGGACGACTACCTCCCATGCTGGACCACGCAAGTCTATTCGAACTTCAGGCCCATCCCCACGCTCACTCCATACCTGAGCAACCCTAGCCAGGGCGTCTGGTGGTGCCCCAGCGATCCGCTGCCTGACTACCTGCCTGATGTGGGCCGTGGGATCAGTGAGGCCTTCGGGGTCAGCCGACCCTTCATCCTGGCGTATGACACCTCCTACCACCTAGCTCTCACCTTCGAGCAGGGGCCCCAAGGGTGTGCGGCAGCACGCACTTACACCAGCATAGCCCACCCCACCGACACCATCATGGTGACTGAGAGCTGGCTCCGGCGACCCATCGGGATCTACGGATCGTGGCTGGCGCGAAGGGAGCTGGAGGGCTGGCCGCGTCTCCTTATGTTCGGTGTCGTCCACCAGGGGCGGGCCAACTACCTCTTCGCCGATGGACATGTGCGAACGCTCTCCCTGCGACAGACCCTGGTTCCGAAGGTGCTCTGAGACCGGCTATCGGACTGGTGCCCGCATTGCATCGCCTATCAGGGAGATACCCGTTTGACGCTCGACGACGTGGAGCGGGACCTAGCAGCAATGGACAAGTACGGGCAGCCGTAACCGGGCACCGGCCCGTTCCCCGTGGCACAAGCCTCCCGCCGGCGGTCAGGTCGACGGCCGGGAGCTCTGACCCATCATTCCACCGCCTCGCACCCGGCCTCCAGCTCGCGTCCGAGGCAGTTGGGGCGCTGATGCCTCGTCTGCGCGGCCCCGCCCGACCTCTGGCCAAGGGATCGCCGCCCACCCGTCACTCGTGGCGCGGGCGTCTTGCTCGCGCCGCCAGACCCGTAGAGGACCGAGTTGGTGAGCCGAGGCTACGGCACGCGCACCGCGGCCTGCGGGTGAGCCGCAAGCAGGACTCTCCCGTGTCCACCGAGCTCCCTACACTAGGCGCCCGCAGGTGATGGTCTGGAGCCATCAGAACAGCCGTGGCAGTCGGCGTCACGAGCAGCGCTACGCCAATCCGCATGATCGTCTGAAGGAACACACTGGGGGGGCGCACCGACTAACAGGTAGTGGGGGTGGGGGAGGTTCCTGGCCCTTGCCGGGGAAACCAATCATCCACGCCAGCAGCGCCGCGCCCTTCCTCGGCAGGCGCCGCCGGCGACCTTACGGGGCTCCGGACAGGAGTCAAGGAGCCCGCCATTCCAAAGGAGATGTCATGCACAAGAAGATCGCGGCCGCGGCCGTGTTGGTGTCCGCTGGGTTGCTTGCGGCTTCGCTCTTGGGGCAGCGAGCCGTGACCGCCCAGACCTCATCTCAGCCGGTACAGGTTACCTTCGCCTC
>DASXUI010000256.1:0-3964 GCA_036504955.1 Armatimonadota bacterium | reverse complement strand
AGGCGCCCTTTGGGGGCACCAGAGCCAGTATACCAGGGGGCTGTGAGGGGGGTCAAGAGGGCCGAAGCACCTTTGCGCGAGCCATGTTGGCACCCCTTGAGCCGGCAGGCACTCGGACTCCTCTCGCGGAAGTCCACCTTGCCCCACTTCCCTAGCCTACACAGCCACGAGAGCCCCGTAAGGGCCGCGCCATGGACGGCGCGCATACGCCTCGTGTGCCATGCGGGCCAGCGGGAAGCGATGGGCAAGGAAGGAGACCATGCGGCAACCCGACCCCAAAGCGAACCCGGTGTGGCAGCTCTACCTGATGTGGGGCACCTACGCCTTCGCCCTCATCATCTACACGGTGATCGCCTACGCCTTCAAGCCTGCCCAACCCTCGAAGCTGCCCCCGGCGCTGCTCCAGAACGCCGCTCTGCTGGGTGTCGTTCTGGGGCTCTCCTGCTGGACCGCCTCACAAACCCTCGGCTCCGCCATCGCTGGGAAGCCCGCGGGCGTCTCGGACCTTGCCTCCCAGCTTGCCCCTCTCAAGAACGCGGTCACCCTGATGGCCGTGCTTGCGGAGGCCCCCGCTCTCCTGGGTCTGGTCTTCCGGCTTCTCGGGCTCCCCTTCGGCGGCTACCTCGTCTTCGCCGGCGCGTCCCTACTGGTGCATCTCTCCGGCCTCAACTGGCTGCTGAGACGTCTGAAGGCCGGGTCGTTGGGTCGTAGGGTCGTGGGGTCGTAGGGGAGGGGCCTCAGCGGAAGGTCCTTGGTCCCTTGGGTCCCTTATGTCCCTGAGGTCCCTTCAGCCAAGGGACCAAAGCGCACCCTCTGAGGCCCCTCCCCTACGACCCTACGACCCGCCCCATCCTCTACACCTCCGCGGAGGCTAGGAGCTCATAGAGCTTCCAGGCTTGGCGGGCGGCGCGGGCTACTTCGGGGGTGATCTCCTCCCCGGGGGCCACGATGCGGGCGCCCTGGTCGTCCAGGATCTCCCGGTCGGCGCGGCGTCCCAGCACGAGGCGCAGAACCTGATCCTCCTGCTCGGCTTCGGGGGCCGGGGGAGGTGCCTGGGGCAGCTCGACGGGTAGCTCGATGGCCGGCTCCTTGGCGACGCCGTTGGTCGGCTCCGAGCCGCCGTTGGAGCTGTAGAGGACTGTCTCCGCCTCCTCGTCCATGGCGGCGAGGTCAGGGGCGCACGGATCGTCGGCGGCATCAGGGGCCTGAGCGGGATCAAGCTCGGAGGGCGCTGCGCTCTCGGGGTCGGCGACCGCGGGCGACGCTGAGGGTTCGTCTAGGGAGAGAAGGGGCGCCTTGGGGGCGTCAGGGGCAGCAAGCAGACCTGCCTCGCTTGGGACCGGCATCTCCAGGGTCGGGGGTAGCAGATCCGCTTCTGCTGGTTGAGCGGGCTCCGCCTCGGGGGTGGGCTCCACCTCGGCCCGAGGGGCTGGGTCCGCCAAAGGCTCAGGCGGCAGATCTGCCGGAAGGCTGGCCTGGTGTGCCAGGCTTCGAGCAGGGAGAGAGGGCGGCGGCGCCTGTTCCGGCGGCGCATCCCGAAGCTCCAGCGGAATCCATGGGGGCGCGGGAGTGCAGGCTACGAAGCTGTCTGGCGCGGCGGCTGGCGGCAGGGGCACCTCCGGTCTCGGGACCCCCTCCCACGCGGCACGCGGATCCGTCCCATCCTGTGCCGGAGAGGCAAGCCCCGCCTCCTCCAGAGCCGCCACGTCCAGGATCACGATGGCGGCGCCCGCGGCGGTGAATACGGAGCTGGGGACCCGGAGTGAGGGGCCTCCCGTGCTGGGCTGAAGCTCGTACTGGAGCACCTCCGCCGAGCCCTCATCGAAGGACCACTCAGTGACGGTACCCAGATCCACGCCCAGGCTTGATAAAGCCTTGCGTTGACGCTTGACCTCCACGTACTCCAGGTGCGGCAGAAGCTGGGGGAGCTGGGTGATGGGGCGCACCGCCCCGGCAGAGGCGACGATCAGGGCCTCCGATCCCAGCACCAACACATCCGAGAAGGGAACCGCCACGTGTTCGGAGTACCAGTGCGGTCCCGGCGCGACGAAGGCCAGGACGCGACCCTCCAAGGGGTCGGTCACGACCCGGCACACCATGCCGAGGTCGGCCCCCGTATCGAGCGCCGTCAGACGCACCCCCAGGCACGAATCGATCCGCCTCATCGCCGGTCTTCTCTCGCCGCTGTAGCTCCCAAAGCTAGGGTGTCTCCCCCTTCATCAAGGCGTGTGTGGTCACTGCCAACCCTCCCGGCCCTCGCGACAGCGCGGGGCTCGCGGGATGGGCGGGACGCTGGGCTCACAGGCCTGTGCCTAGGATCCGGGCCGCGATGCCACAAGAGTGTATCGGCCGCCCGGCTGTAGGGGTTGAGGCGGGGAGGAGCACGCTCCCGCTCAGCGGGTCCGGCGGGGCCGCCCCCTCTCCGTATAGACCGGAGGCATCCCCAATACCTGTTCGAGGCCTCCCTCTGGCGGGGCGAGTGGTTCCGGAAGGCCACGACAGCGGCCCGTGCTACAATGGAGGTGGGCCGTACCCGCTCCCGGCTGAGCCCGCCGTGGAGGCTTTCGGCACCCGGCGGGTGGCTCCCGAGTCGCTGCTAGCTCCATCCGCGGCAGGCCCGAGGGACCTCCGTGGCCCTGAGGGCACAGAGCGCGTCGGGCGCTCTGCCGTCTTCGGCACGGATCCGGTACAGGGCACCTTGGTCGCGTGAAGTAGGAAAGCCGAAATGGATTCAACCACTGGAGGAACGGCGGCACCGCAGGCTCTCGAGGGCCGAGCCGACGAGCGCCATCAGGCCTGGGGACGGCCGGCTGCCACCCACCTGGCGGCCGCCCTTGGAGGCGCGGTGGTCGCGCTGTCCGTGGTGGGCGCTACCGTAGGCTTCAGTCCCAGGGTGAAGGTCGTCACCCGCCAGCAGGTGGTGCGGATACCGGTGCCGGTGACCCAGCCCAAGCCCCTGCCACCGGTACTGGGACCGGAGAACCCCTACAAGCTTCAAGCCGGCGCCGGGCCGGGGGCACCAGTGGGCCCAGGCATGGCCGCCAAGCCCGCGCTTCCCGGGCGCTCTGCTCCCTCTCCCGCCGACACCGCCCTCGCGGGTCTTCCTGCCGCCAAGCGGGTCGCGCTGCCTCCGCTGGTGCTCTCTCAGCTTCAGAAGCTGCCGCCCCTGGGGCCCAAGATGGTGGTGGTACCCAAGAGCACCCCGGGCCCCAAATCCGCAAAGCCCGACGCCAAGGACGTGGGCCCGACGGGCTCCCCCCTGGCCCAGGGAACAGCCCTCGCCGATCGCGGCAAGTGGGACGAGGCGATCACCAAGCTGAAGGCCGCCGCGACCGCCAACCCACGGGACCCGCAGGTCTTCACCGCCCTCTACAAAGCCTACCGGCAGAAGATGGTCGCGGCCGAGAAGTACGAGGAGATGGAGCAGTACCGCGCCCTCGCCCGCGATGCCCAGGACAAGGCCGCCCTACTCCTAAAGCAGCAGACCCCCTCCCAACCCTCCACCCCCCCGCAGACGCCGCCCACCCCCGGCCCCGGCCCCGGATAGACCGCGCCCCACCTGGACTGTGCCGACCGGGGACCTCAGTGCAGAGGGAAGTGCTCTCGCGGACTGACCGCGTGCCACCTGGCGCTGTGAGGTTGGTGTCGTCTATTGGCACCGCCGCGGCCCCGGTCGCCGTCGCCGGAGATGCTATCTCCGGCTGACATAGAGGCGCCCCTCCGGGGCTTCCCGCGGTCCGTGCCACCACACCCTTGTGCTCACGCCGGCCTGCATCAGCCCCGGAGGGGCGCCTCTATGTCAGCCGTGGGTACCACCCACGGCGCCGGGCGCCGCCATGTCTCTTCCCGAACGCGCCGTCGTTCCCACTTGGGCTTTGCTACCCTGACGCCGGAGCACGCACCCACCAGCAGCCCCCCACCCTCCAAGGGAGTTTCACCCCCTCACCCCAGGGTCGCGCCGCGC
>DASXUI010000255.1:0-8420 GCA_036504955.1 Armatimonadota bacterium | reverse complement strand
AGAGGGCTTGATCAGTCCGGCGATGCACTTCAGGAGGGTGGACTTGCCCGTGCCGGACATGCCCATCACGGCCAGCACCTCGCCCTCACGAGCGTCTAGGGAGGCGCCGTCGAGGACGAGCTTGCCGGACACCTGGTACCTGAGCTCCGAGACGCGCACCATCATCGCTCCAGCATTATATCATGGGCTTCTGTCGGTCGCAAAAGGGGGCTTGGCTGGGGCCCGTGGCCAGCGACCCTAGATTCATGGCATGCCTCCCTCGGAAGCCGCACTGCCCGCCTATCCGGCTGCTCGGAGCCCTGCGTGGGGCGAGGGCATCCGGAGGCTCCCGTGTGCGGCGCGGGCCCACACACCTTGCGCCTCCTCCACGCCTACCCTCGAGCTACCGGCGACAGGCGGTCAGAAGAACGACTTCTCGGGAGCGGTTGGAGGGCAGGAAGATTGAGGGGGCGTATGCCGAAAGGTGCGGCAGAACAGAGCAGAGGGGCGGTTCCCGGGAGCGTATATCCGCTCTCCGGGACAGGGCGGCCTCCTGCCCTGTCCCGTTCGGGGTAAGGCCGAGAGGGCACGGCCAGCCTGCATCATTCGCGAGAGCGTGTGGAAGTCCGCGCCATGCCCGACGCCCAAACGCCTCGTGCCCAATGCGAGCTAGGCCCAAGGTTGGGAGGCATTCTGATGAAGGATCGGTACCTGAAGGTGCTACTGAGCCTAATCGTCCTCGCGCTCTGGGGGCTGTTGCTTCGTCCTCTGTTCCTGCCCACGCCCGCACTGGCCCAGGCCGGTGGGGGAGGCTTCGGGGGCAGCGTATCAGGCTCCCCCGGCCCGACCTATGGGGTTCCGGCCATGCTTTGCGCTCCCGATGGCAGCCTCTACGTCGCTCAGAACGGCTGCGTAGACAGATTCAGCAGTGACCTGAAGCTGCTCGCTCACTCCAACTACGGCGACCAGACCTGGCAGACGGGTGGGTTCGGGGGCACTGACGGTGGCGGCGGCTTTGGGGCCACTGACTCGGCCGACACCAGCGGCGGCGGCGGCTTCGGAGCAAGCCAGCTCAGGGGTACCACCTCAGCGCGCGGCTCCCAGGCTCAGACGAGGCAGCAGCCCCAGGGCAAGGGCCGGTAACCGTCCCCCCGCGTTTGGTGCCGGCCCCCGGGCAGAAGGCCACGTAGCGGGCCTCCCGCTGTGTCTAGGAATGCTGGCGTAGGTACGCCGCCGCGAGTCGGGTGACGAGCGACCGAGGTCACTGCTAGGGGTGTCACTCCGTGTTGTCGCACTTGCGGCAGGACGCCCCGCGAGCGACCTCTTTCGCTCGTCACCGCCGACGGCTCCAGTGAGAGGCGACCGGGACCGCCAACGCTGATCTGTGGCGGCGCCGATTCCCCTCGGCCGACGGGTTTCCAGGCTGTTCCGGGTAGATGTGGACTCCCCGGTACGGCCGCCTCCGGGCGGCTGCCCCCACCGCCAGCGAGCGGCCGGGCCGCCTCGGGGTATGTGGCGTGATAGAATGAGCTATGAACCCACGCGTTCTCATCTCCGGGTACTACGGGTGCGGCAACGCGGGCGATGAGGCGGTGCTGGGGGCCATGCTGGGGGCTCTACGATCGGTGGAGCCCGGCATCCGGCCGGTGGTTCTGAGCGCTACACCGGCCGCCACCTCCGCTGCCCACGGATGCCCGTCGCTCGCCCGCATGTCGCCGCCCGCGCTGCTCACCGCCATCGCGCGGACCGACCTGTTGATCAGCGGCGGCGGGAGCCTGATCCAGGACGTCACCAGCGCCGCGTCCGCCCTCTACTACCTCTTCCTCATCCGCCTCGCCAGGCTGGCCCGCAAACCGGTGGTGATCTACGCTCAGGGTGTGGGGCCGATCACCAGGGAGCCCGTGCGGAGGGCCACCGCGCGCCTCTTCTGCGCCGCCCGAGCCGTGACCGTCCGTGACGAGGGGTCAGCAACCCTACTCCGTGAGCTAGGCGTGCCGGCGGAGCGCGTGACGGTCACGGCTGACCCAGTTTTTGGCCAGTACGAGCCGGAGGGGATCCGCCAGCAAGGGTCCAACGGCCAGCAGGGCTTCGGGCTGGCGTTGCGTCCCTGGGGGGATGACCAGGTGCTCCGCTCCCGAGCGTCGCGCCTGGTGTCGCTGCTTCAGGCGGAGTCGCCGGCGCCCGTGGGACTGCTGCCGATGCACGAGCCCGGTGACCGCCAGTTGGCGGAGGGTCTACGACAGGAGCTTGGCGAGGGCGCAGAGGTGGCGCCCTTGGGGTTGGGTACGGACGGGCTGCTGGACTGGGTGTCCCGTCGCCGCGCGTTGGTGGCGATGCGGCTCCACGCGCTCATCTTTGCGGTAATACGAGGGGTTCCGTGTGTGGCCCTGAGCTACGACCCGAAGGTAGTGGAACTCATGCGGCTTCTCCATGCGGAGGAGCGCTGCCTTGACTTCCAGGCCGATCCGCGGCAGGCTCGCGACCTGGCTCTGAAGTCGGCTGAGCAGGGGCCGGTGACGCCTCCGGACTCCCTTTTTGAGCTGAGGCGCCTGGCGATACTGAACGCGGAGATCGCGCTCTCGGCGCTTCGGAAGGGCTCCTGACCCCCGCCCTCGCCGCGCGCCGCAGCTCTCGGAACTCCCGCTCCGCATCCTCCAACAGGCCATAGGTGTTGCGGTGCAGCCGCTCCCGCAGCACCACCTGGTCGCCGCGCCGGAACACCCGGTACACGGTCGCGGATACCTTGTGCTGCCCCCGCGTGATGTCACTCACCACTTCCACGCGATCTCTCGGCGCCTCGGCTCCGTAGAGGGTCACCCTTAACCGGCCGCCCTTGGGCACGGCGCGGACGTAGATGGGGGCCTTGGTGGGGTTGCGGAACTTGTAGTCCTTGCTGCCCCAGTAGACCGTGGCGTCGCGTCCGGGTGGGATGTAGGGCACGGTCAGGGAGTGGTAGTTGCGCTCCGCGATTGGCAGGCCGGCCAGGAGGGTTGCATTGTAGAGGGTCGTGGATACCTGGCAGGTACCCCCTCCGAGGTCCTCCTTGATCTTGCCCTTCACGAAGATATGCGCCTTGCGGAACCCCTCAATTCTTGGGCCCACCCGGTCATTGAAGGAGAAGACCTGGCCGGGCATCACCACTCCGCCATTCAGGCGCTGGGCCACCAGGCGCAGGTTGTGGGTGCGGTCGCGGTTGCCAGGGTTGAAGCGAGTGGTGAAGCTGGCCAGCGGCACCTTGACCTTGGCGAGGTCCTCGGCGGGCACGTCCGGCGGCACGATCCGCATCGGCAGCTCAACCCGGGCTTCAGGCCGCTTCCGCGCCGCCCACTCCTCGAGAGCCGCGACAAGCGTGGGCTGGTCTAGACGGCGGGCTAGCTTACTGGGGGTAACAGCGGAGGGGAGAGGGTCGGGGCCGGAGGCGCTGGGTACGAAGGCGAGGCGGGAGTTGACCCCGGGGTAGTCCAAAGAACGAGCGATGCGCTTCACGCGCCGCTGTAGGCGGGTGTGATCGACGGCGTGGGTGGCCCGGTCCATCCCAAGCCGCTCAACCTTCATCGTAAGGGTGCGCTTGCCGTCCACGAAGGTGATCCGCTCGGGAAGCGGCGGGGGCGGTGGAGGTGAGGGAGGCTTGGGGGCCTGGACGGCGGTCAAGCCGGGAATGTGTGGCCGAGACGTGAGCCAGACACCAAGCGGCAGGCCAAGCAGGACGACGGCGACGACAAGGTATCGGGCGGAACGGGGCATGGGCACCTCAAGGGGACGAGCGCTGCGATCGGCTCACCCCTACTATAGCCCAATCCCGGCCTGAGCGCCATAGAGGCGTTGCCGGCCCTTCACTTGGCGGCCTAACAAAGGCCCGATCAGCAGGGGAAGCAGCGGTACATCTGGATGTGCAGCAGAGAGCCGGCCAGGGACCAGAGGCTGGAGGTCACGTAGTCGCCCAGCACCAGGCCCAGGAAGAAGGGCATCGCCTGCCGGTAGGCCTTCACTCCGCCGTAGCGGGTTAGGACGACCTTCACCATCCAGGCGATGAGAAAGGGGCACCAGAGCCAGTACATGGTGCCGGTGTTCGCCAGGGCGTAGCCGACGGGGTGGAAGGGGAACTCCACGAAGCGCAGGCGGATGAGCGAGAGGACCACGGTGACCGCCACGCCGACGAGTAGCGCGCCGCCCTCCAGAGAGGTCATCCGCTTGGGGTTGTTGAGGGTGCCCATTGCGCGGTCGAAAGGGTTGCGTCCCATGCTGGTGCGCCAGGGCTCCACCTTCGCGGAGTCGGCCCCGAACGCGTACCACACCTGCAGGCAGAAGTAGAAGCCCGCCAGGATGCCCACGGCCAGCGCCAGCAGCAGCGCCCAGGAGAGCGCCCTCTGCTTCGTCTTGGCCGCCTCCGCCATCTTGAAGGCTTCCAGGTGGGTGGGGGAGGGCATGCAGCGCAGCTCGGCATTGAACCAGCCGAAGATGGCCAGACTGGTGAGGTTCTGCATGCCCAGGCCGCTTTGCCCCGACGCGGCCAGAGACATGTCACGGGCGTCGAAGCCCGGACCCATGATCCACGCCGGTCCAGCCTCTGCCCGCATCCGCGAGATCGCCACCGCGAAGGCCAGGTAGCCGGCCAGGAAGACGACGGCCACCATGGGAGCCATTCCCGCGTGCATCCAGAAGGCCAGGATGAGTATGATGCTGGCGAGCAGCCCGAAGAGGGCCGCCCGATACGATAGCGGCTCATCGGCGTCATCGACCGTTGACGGTCGCCCAAGGGCCTTCTTGATGACCTCCCAGTAGTGCTTGCGCCCGATCAGCGCCGTGAGGCCGATGATGGCGATCCACGAACCCGCTGCCTGGTGGCCGAGGAAGGGGAAGTCCTGGGCCAAGCCGCCGGCGTCTGTGATGCCTGTCGCCGCGCCGAAGATGCTTTCTGCCTTGGTGAACAGGTAGAAGAACCAGAGCGAGAAGGAGAGGTCCAGCGGCAGCAGGAAGCCGAGCCCCACGGCCAGCGGGTAGAAGGTCGTCGGGAAGTAGCCCACCGCGTTGAAGGGGGCGGAGACGAAGGAGGGGCCCAGGTCAAAGGCGCGGAGCTGGAGGTAGGGGACGGTGGGGAAGAGGGCGTTGAGGCTGTTGAGCGACTCCAGCGCGAAGGCCAGCGCGAAGCCCATCCACATCAGCCGGTTCCGAAAGAAGCCGGCGCCCGGCGAGGTCATCTCCATGGGTAGGAAGACGATGGGGAAGCTCAGCCGCTCGCGGTCCGCCCACTGTTTGCGAACCAGCACGTTCATGCAGTACATCGCGAAGACGAGGGTGAAGAAGAACACGCCCCACACGGCCAGGGGCACCAGCCACGCGCTCCAAGGGATGCTCGCTTGTCCCATGTAGAAGCCGTCGAACTGCGCCTTCGGGTTGGGCTGCGGCAGCAGGTAGGGCGGGATGAAGGGCAGGAACTGCTCCCACTGGTTGGTCGCGTTGGCGTAGTGCGGCACCGCTCCCAGCGTGGTGAACAGGAACTGCGTCCCTCCCATGCCGGTCACCACCACGCCCACGGTCATCATGGCGTAGGCGACCAGCATCTCCCCCTGCGCCAGTCGCAGGCGTGGCCAGAAGTGCCCCAGGGCTCCGCTGCCGATGATGAGCACCAGGAGGAGGCAGATGGGCGGCATCATCAGCGAGGTCGAGGTCAGGTCCGTCTGGGAGACCACCTCTCCGTAGACGTTCCAGTAGACGCAGAGGATGGTGCCGACGACCCCCAGGGCGACCGCCCGAGTGGTGACCGCCGGTGCCGACCGGCTGGGAAGGGCGGCCTGCTGAGTAGCGGTTGCTTCGCGAGATAGAACGGAGGTATCCACGGGCCCCCCTTCGGGACGACGCGAACTAGCTCCTGCTGGGAGGCGAGGTGACCCCGCCCGGACCGAGGTCGGTCAAGGGAACAGACCGAGTAGCCTGCGTCGTCGCAGGTGTGGGATAGCCTGGTGTGGAGACGTACTCACTTTGTTGGGGTAAGGGTTGAGCGGGTGGGGGCGCGGGCTTGGGCTGGCCTGCTGGCCGCCCTTGTGAATGCGGCCCCGACGGGCCTCGGAAGGACGGCAGATGGAGCCACGAGGAGATCTTCCTTGGGTGGATATCGGGGCGGCGGTCGCGGCGCCGCCAGGGGCCATGGGCCCTGAACACGGACCGGGATTCGACGGCGAGCGGTCCGACTGCGGCGGTGGGTGCGGCGGACACGATGGCCGGGAGGACGTCCGGCAACGCCGGCCAGGCCTCCGTGGGCGTAAGGCTCTCCATCCGCGCAGGTGTAAGCGGCGCCTCCGCACCCTCACCCGCATGGTGGCGTCACTGCTGGTCGGCCTGTCCATGGTCCTGCCCACGCCATCATCCGGCGCCACCACCTTCCCCCCGGGGGACCTGAGCCGAAACGGCCGGCTGGAGGTTCAGGACCTGGTGCTGGCCCTGCGGATGGTATCTGGGCTCGTGGCGACCACGCCCCAGGACATCGTCATTGGCGACGTGGCTCCCGTGCCTGGCACGGGAGGCCGACCCTACGGCGACGGGAGGCTGGACATCCAGGACGTCCTGAGCATCCTACGGCGGCTAGGTGGCCTGTCTCCCGGGCCCTGGCCGGTTGGGGAGCCCCAGCTCCTGGTGCCGGCCTCCCTGTCGGTCAACACCGCCGCGGCCCTGACACAGCCGATCCAGCTATCGACCGGATATCTGCTGTCCGGGCACATCACCGACCTGCAGGGCAAGCCTGTCGCGGGCCTCGTGACCGTGACAGACACCTTCAGCGGCCAGTTCGGCAGCGCCGGACTTGGGGCCGAGGGCGACTACAGCATCGTGGTGTCGCCCGGTACCTACAACGTCTGGGTGACCACTAACCCCCTGGCCTCCGGCGAATCCCAGGTGACCACCAGGCTGCCCGTCGGCTCTGTGACCGTGCTTGGCCGGAACCTGACGGCCGACTTCACGCGTCCCGCTCTCCCCCCCATCCATACGGTTACAGGAACCTTACAGGTGACCGACAGCCGCTACACTGTTGACCGAGTCGGTCTGGTTGACGGGAACACGCTGAACCAACTGGGAGTACCCGGCAACGGGGATCAGGCGGCGGTCAGCAACAACAGCTTCACAGCCGACCTCCCGGCCGGCACCTACCAGGCAGTCTTGCATGCCACGGCGCCGAAGCTCAGCGCCAGCTCCTTCAGTTTCGTGGCCCCCTGGTCCATCCAGGTTGGCGCGGGCACCAGCCTCACGCGCACTCTTCCCTCTCTGGCGCACCTTGGCGGAACCGTCAAAGGTCCGGATGGGCAGCCGCTCGCCACCGGGATCGTCAAGGCGGTCAGCCAGTCCCAGTTGGATCTTCAGGGGTACGCCATCGGGACGATCACCAAGGGGGCAGTTAACCTATGGCTAGGGCCGGGCGTCTACGGCGTCACTTACCTCCCCAACCCCTCGCGGACGACCACCGACGGCATCCCGGGCTACACGCTCCAGGGCGTTTCAATTGGGGTGAACACCACGCGCTCCATCACGCTGCCGGCCTACCCCGCACTGAAGACCTTCACCGGCTCTGTGGTGGACGCAAGCGGCCAGCCCGTGGTCGGGGCGGCGGTGCGCCTGGCCTCGACCTCGCTCTCTCAGGTGTCCTCTCTATGGGGCTTCACAGTCCAGGCCACCACCAATGCTACGGGTGAGTTCAGCGTGAAGGCCCCCGTCGGTCGCTACAACCTGACGGTGATTCCGCCCGGCTCCCTGCCCGTGGTCGGGCCGCCGATGGGTGGGTGAGGAAGGGGAGAGGCCGTGAGGGCCTAGGCCCCCCTTGCGGGCCGTGCGGAGAGACGGGGATGCCGCAGGGCAGACGCCCCGGTTCCGCCGAGCCCCACCTCCCGCCTAGGCAAGGGAGTCGAGGTAGTTGGGGCGCAGGCGTCTCGTCTGCTCCTCCTCGGCCGGCCTCCCGGTGATCAACCAACTGCGGCCCGCCGCTCTGGGCGCGAGCAAGGTACTCGTTCTCGGCGCGGGCGTCTCGCCTACAACTTGGCCGCAGACCGCGCAGGGGAGGGCCCAACAGCGGGAGGGCACCAGTGACGGCCATTCGGGTAGGCTGAGGGGCCTGTCGCCTGTGCGCCCGATCGCCCGGGAGTGAGCTCCTCGGGCTAGTACCGAGCCGTCCCTCGGCGGGACGGCGTGGCGCGGTGAGTCGAGTGCGTCACCTCATCTGGATCTGTAGACTGCAGTACCGTCCCGTAGGGGACGGGGCGAGACTAGCCCGAGGGGTTCACTCCCGGGCGACCCCCGCCCTGCCGGATCGTGCCCGGCTTCGCGCCCACGGCCAGGGCAGTTGGGGCGCAGACGTCTCGTCTGCGCGACCCACGGTCTCTCTCAGCCTATGTTTGCCTCGTTGGGGATGCCGCACGGGTCTGGGCCACAACCGGAGGGCGCAGGTGACTGTCAGGTCG
>DASXUI010000254.1:0-4632 GCA_036504955.1 Armatimonadota bacterium | reverse complement strand
TCTCCTCTCCAGCATCCGGAATCACGGGCGCGCCACACATTCGTTATCGGGCTAACAGGTTAGCCACCGCAGAAGCATCGACTCATCTGCCTGTTTCCTGGAGTGCCTCCGCTTGCCTGCTAGCTGCGTGGCCGGGGTCAGAGAGTGACACAGAGTGCTCTATCGCCGCGACGGTGCCCTGGACGAGGGTCAGAGAAGCGGGTGGGGGCGGAGTTGGGGTTCGGTCTCGGCGATGGCGGAGCCGGGCAGGGCGTGCCGGGCCGGGGAACGGCGCGGCACGAGGGCCTGCGACCGAGGGGTGGCGCCTGGGGCTGAATCCCTCGGGCTGCCAGCCGATACGACCTCCATCGTGGACGATACCGCGGGCGGCTAGCCCACCAGATCACAGCCGGTGGCCTTACTGCCGCACGGTGCTTCGATCCCGATGCGTGTCGGCCTGCGCTCTCGGCCGCGCAACTCCGAGAGGCAGCCCGAGGCTGTGGCGAAAGCAACCTTGGCTCCGGGCCGGCCGATATACCAACCGTAGTACCGTCCCTGTAGGGCGACGGATCGGCTGGTAGACCGAGGGCTTCAGCCCCCGGGCGTCCTCTATAGCTGGGTGGCCCCCAGCAGCAGCAGTCCCAGCAGGCGCAGCCCCAAGGACGCGCGGACGGTGGTGGACCTGGGGGCCGCGCCGAGGAACAGCCGGATCAGTGGGCGGGGCCAGGCGAGAAGCCAGGCCCCCAGTACAGTGAGAATGATGCCGGTGCGCCGGCCATCTGGTCCGCTTCGAGCCCAGTCGCGCCGGGGGATCACCGTCCCCGGAGCGTCGTGCAGGCCGGGGATCGCCCCATGAGCCCAGAGGCCTCGGCTGGCCTCGCGGGCCTCCGTCTCGGCATCCCTGAAGCGGTTTTCGTACTTCACGTTCGGCGGCACGGTGTAGGCGGTGGCATAGCCATCGCTCACCATCTGAAGGTTGACCAGCTTCCCATCCAGCCAGAGGTAGGCCAGCGTACGGCCGTAGCGGTCGTACCGCTCCACGTCATACTCCAGCCGAAGGTCCTTGCCCTCCACCATATCCTGAAGGTGGTCCTTCGCCTCCTGGCCTCCGGGCTGAGCCCCCAACCGGGGATGGTGCAGCTCCGGCGCGTTGATGCCGATTAGGCGCACGGAGTCTCCCCCGGACAGCCTCACCGTGTCGCCATCCACCACCCGCTGGACCGCGCGAGCCTGGGCCTGGCCGGCTGACACCAACGCCAGGGCGAGTGCGAGGGCCGCCAGACAGCCCCGCACCTCCCCGAGCATTCGCGCGATCCCGTTCACCATAGCCTCCCACTTCGGGCACCATGCCACCTCGAGGCGGCATGGACCGCTCAGACGCCTCTGAGAAGCCGCAGGTATTCCCTCGCGATGCGCAGGTCCTCCAGGGCCTCGGCGGCCTCGCAGGGAGGCTTGGCCTCGCCTCGAATGGCAGCCACGAAGTTCGAGGCTTGCTGCTTCATGGCGTGGACCCAGGGGAGGCTGGGGACCACCGTCTCCGGCGTCTTGCCGCCCGGATCCCGGAGGATCTCCACCCGGCCGGGCCGGTTCGAGGCTAGCGGTGCGGGGAGTTCTACCTTGACGTAGCCGTGCTGGAAGGCGATGAGGACCGACTCCTGCCAGTCCACGGTCGTCTGGTAGGGGGACATCTCCAGGGTGGCACAGACGCCGCTCTGGCTCCGCGCGGCCATCAGCACGCCGGAGGCGTCGGCATAGGTGACCTCGTAGGGTTCCCCCAGGAAGAAGCGCATCAGGTTAACCTGGTGGATGTAGTAGTTCACGAAGCTGATGTACTCCGTGTAGGCCTCGGAGCTGAGGTCGCTGGCCGGCGGATCGCCGGGTAGCTGCGGGTAGGGCTCGTCCGAGGAGAGGAGGTCCGAGAAGCCGCTGGCAACCCAGTCGCCGGCGGGCATCAGGAGGCGGACGTAGCGAAGGGCGCCCAGCTCGCCGCTCTGCGTCAGAAGCTCAATCTGCTCCTTGGCGTAGCGGCTGGCGGGGTCGCTGCGCTTGTGGTAGCCCACCATGTGCCAGGTGCCGCTGTCGCGGAGGGCCTCAAGGATGCGCTCCCCCTGCTCCAGGGAGCCCGCCAGGGGTTTCTCCGTGAAGATGGGGATGCCGGCTTTGTAGAGCTCGGGGACCAGCGACCCATGACGCGTGAAGGGCTGCGAGGCCACGATGCCGTCCAGCTTCTCCGACGTCAGCATCTCCTCATGCGTCCGATACACCTTCGGGATCCCGTACCGTGCGGCTACCCTCCGTCCCAGCCCCTCGCGGACCTCCGCCAGAGCCACCACCTCGCAGTCCGGCAGCACCGCGTAGTTCCTCAGATGGGCACACTGACCCATCCCTCCCACACCCACAAACCCAATCCGAGTCTTGCCCATCCCGTGGCTCCCTCTTTCCAGAACCTGTCAGCTCGCCTGAGCAGGGCGGGGTTGACCGAGGACTGAGGGGGTGAGCGGGTGAGGGGCCGCGCAAGCGCGGCCTTGGGGTGAGGGGGTGTAAGGGCCTCAGAACCTGGCGCAAGCTGGTCTCCCTTGGGCGCCGGGGATATTATCTCCGGCTGACGTAGAGCCGCCCCTCCGGGGCTGAGGCAGGTTGGCCGCCTCACGGCTTGGTGGCGCCCCCGACCGCTTGGCGCCCCGAAGGGGCAGCACAGGTTCAGCCGGGAACGACATTCCCGGCGCCCAAGGGAAGCCAGCTCACTCCAGCTCTGAGGCCCCTTCACCCCCTCACCCACTCAGTCCCTTCACTCCCTCAGTCCTTGCCAAACAGCATGGGCGCCAGGTCTCCTAAGGAGCGACGCCAGACGCGCCACTCGTGGCCGCCCTCGTACTCACGGTAGACGTGGGCTACGCCGTGGCTGGTCAGCCAGTTGGGGAGGCCCTTCATCGCCTCGGCGGCTCCGCAGGAGATCCACAGGAGTTTGAGGCGCTTCTTCAGAACCTCCGGGTCCGCGTCAACCGAGTCGTCCGCCTGGCGGCCCGCGCTCAGCACTCCCACGTACTGGAACCGCTCCCCGGCGTCCTTGCCCAGCGCGATTCGGCGTGTCTGCCCGCCGCCCATCGAGAGCCCCACCAGTGCCCGGTTGGCGGCGCCGGGACGAGCCAGGTAGGTGGACTCGACGAGGGGGATCACATCACCAAGAAGGTCCTTCGCGAAGAGGTCCTGGGAGGCTTCGCGGCTAACGGGAGCGTCGCGTCGGAACGGCACCTGCCCCACCGGCATCACGATCAGCATCGGGCGCGCCTTCCCCTGGGCGATCAGGTTGTCCAGGATGGCGTTCGCCCGCCCGATCTTCATCCATCCGGAGTCGTCATCACCCGCGCCGTGCAGTAGGTACAACACCGGATAGCGCACCCGCTTGGTGGGATCGTAACCGGGGGGCGTGTAGACGTGAACCCGGCGCAGCGTACCCGTGGCCTTCGAGTCGTACCACAGGATCTGGACCTTGCCGTGGGGCACCTTCTGCTCTTCCCAGAGCTCTGGCGGGCTGCCAGGCATGTAGAGGAAGTTATCGGAAGCCGACTTAATGCTCTGGTTGGCGGGGTCCAGCACGGTGACGCCGTCCAGAATCAGCCGGTACTCGTACACGTCGGGCTTCAGGGGGCCGAAGGTAACGCTCCACACGCCATCCTCGCCCTTGACCATGGGCAGGTTCCCGGCCGGTCCGGAGACCCGAACCTCGGTCGCCTTGGGCGCAAGCAGCCTCACCGTCGCGCGGCCGTCCGGCGACAACTCCGGCGAGACGATTCGCGGGCGGGCCGGCGGACGCGGAGGCTGGGCCTGCGCCCACGCCCCTGTGCCGGCGGAACCCGTCCAAAGCGCAAGGCTCCATGCCACTACTCTCAGCACTCTCACAGGCATCTCCTTGGCCGCGCAACGCTCACCCCAGCCGATGCCCGTTTCTACCCAGAGAGCTCCGTCCCCTCCGGGGGGAGCCGGGAGCCCGGGGGGAGAAGGCAGGCGTGTGGGGCAGGGTTGACCGAGGACTGAGGGGGTGAGCGGGTGAGGGGCCGCGCAAGCGCGGCCTTGGGGTGAGGGGGTGTGTTGGGGGCGCCCGTCGGCGCCGGGAATGTCATTCCCGGCTGAACTTGTGCTGCCCCTTCGGGGCGCCAAGCGGTCGGGGGCGCCACCAAGCCGTGAGGCGGCCAACCTGCCTCAGCCCCGGAGGGGCGTCTCTACGTCAGCCGTGGGTAACACCCACGGCGCCGACGGGCACCCCATTCGCGCCCCCTGTGAGGCCCTTACACCCCCTCACCCCAAGGCCGCGCTTGCGCGGCCCCTCACCCGCTCACCCCCTCAGTCCTCGGCCAGCCGCCCTACACGCCTGCCTTCTCCCCCCGGGCTCCCGGCTCCCCCCGGAGGGGACAGAGCTCTCTGGGTAGAAACGGGCATCGGCTGGAGTGACCGTGGCGTGGCCAAGGAGGAGCCTGTGAGAGTGCTGAGAGTAGTGGCATGGAGCCTTGCCGCTTGGGTGGGTTCCGCCGGCACAGGGGCGTGGGCGCAGGCCCAGCCTCCACGGCCGCCATCCCGCCCGCGAATCGTCTCGCCGGAGGTGTCACCGGATGGGCGCGCGACGGTGAGGCTGCTTGCGCCCAAGGCGACCGAGGT
>DASXUI010000253.1:0-16683 GCA_036504955.1 Armatimonadota bacterium | reverse complement strand
CAGCCGCGTTTACTCCTACTCTCTAAAGGGCGCGTAGCGCGCCTCCGCAGGACCCTTTCTTGGGTTGCTTGCGTCCCTTAGGTCCCTTTGGTCTCTTCTGAAGGGACCTAAGGGACGCAAGGGACCTAAGGAAGGGGCTTCGCCGCCGGCGATGCCAGGCTGAAGTGCTAGTGTTACCGATTGGAACTCAAAAGGAGAAGCGAATGATACGTGGCAGAGCGGCGGTACTCGTGTTGGCGGCAGCCCTTATCGCAGCGCCGCCCCTTCAGGCGGCGGCCGCCAAGAAGAAGAAGCCGGCCGCCAAGCCCGCGGCGAAGAAGCCCGCGCCTAGAGTGGTCAAGGGGACCACGCAGCTCAAGGGAGATCAGGCCCAGTTCGGGCTGGAGTACACCCTGGGCAAGGGCTCCCCGATGAACATCACGCTGAAGAGCGCCGAGTACACCGTGGTGCCGCTTCACATCGGAGAGAACCTCTACATCCCCAAGGAGAACACCAAGCTCCTGGTCCTCCACTACACGCTGCACAATCCGCAGCACCAGGAAGCCCAGGTGCGCTTCGACACCTTCGGTTTCACCGTCGTCGATCCGGAGGGCACGAACCAGGAGTTCATCAGCGCCGTTGGGTCCGAGGCCTCACAGAAGGACCTCGACATGAACCTGAAGCCCGCGCAGAAGGTGGAGGCCTACACGGCGGTGCAGGTGCCGGCCAAGGCGGAGATGCCCAAGCTCATCATCAAGGCGAGCGATGAGCTGGTTCTGCGCTATGACCTCAAGGGCAAGGTCAAGCCGCTCCCGGCCCCCTTCGCGGACCCCGAGGACAAGAGCGGCTTCACCGCGCTTGGCAAGGTACCCGCCACGCTGGGCACCTACTACTCCCTGGGCGACTTCGACGTGAAGGTGGACGGCCTCTCCTTCCGAGACACGAAGATCATGGAGAATGAGCTGGAGGAAGGGCAGCGGTTCGTGGTCATCGCCCTCACGGCGAGGAACCGGCACCCGGCAAAGCGGCAGCTCCGGTTCGACACGCTGAACTGGAGCGTGCGCGACCAGGACGGCGCGGAGGTGGAGGGCTACAACAACCTGCTGGCCGGCAGCCGGGACGCGGACCTTGACACAGAGCTGGAGCCCGGCCAGGAGATCAAAGCCCGACGCTACTATAGGGTGCCCAAGGATCTAGGGCTGAAGACGCTGTCGGTGAAGCTCGGGGATGAGGGCCGCGCCTTCGTCTATGATGTCAGCGGTCTGAAGTAGCCGGAGCCCCCGGCCCTCGTGTGGCCGGCTGCCGGGGAGGGCGGCCACACCTGCCCTCCCGATCCGGGCCCTCCCTGGCAAGCCGGGGCCGTTTGATCGGAACCTGATACCCCTGTCCACGCGTCAAAGGATCGGATGCCAGGGTGACTAGCGGACCGGCCGAGAAGGCGACGGGGCCGCTCCAGCGCCCGTGCGCCCTGAGACCTGCCCCCAGCCCGCGTGATGCATGAGGCGTAATCGCATCGGGCATGACACGGGCGATCTACACGCTCTCGCCATCAGGGCAGGCTAGGCCTTCGCCTTACAGACCCACCGAGTGTTGCCGCGCACTCCCCTCGTGCAGAAAGCTGGACCTAACGCATGACCAGAAAAGCACTCCTCTGTCTTCTTACAACCACCGTCGCCGCCTTTGCCCTGCAGGCCGGCTCCGCCTTCGCGCAGAGCGAGACCAAGCCGAGCAGCAAGAAGGTCGCAGTCACCATCGATTGCAGCCAGGCCCCCGAGCTTCAGTCCTGGGCGGACGCGGCTAAGGCCACCGTCGAGAAGTGGTACCCCAAGCTTGACAAGCAGTTCAAGACCAAGGGCTTTGCCCCGCCCCGCAACATCAAGCTCATCTTCCGGCCCATGAACGGCGTCGCCTACACGGACGGGACCGGGATCAACATCTCCCAGAAGTGGGTGACCGACCATCCCGACGACATGGGCATGGTGGTTCACGAGATGTTCCACGTGATCCAGTCCTACCCCAGCTACAACCCGGTCTGGCTGGTGGAAGGCATCACGGACTACGTGCGCTTCTTCATCTATGAGCCCAAGGCGAAGCTGGGCTTCATCAACCCGGACAAGGCCAAGTACACGGACTCCTATCGCACCACCGGCGCCTTCCTGAACTGGATCACCAAGAACTACGACAAGAAGTTCGTGACCAAGGTGAACACGGAGCTTCGGCACGACACCTTCAGCATGGACCAGTTCAAGCAGCTCACCGGCAAGAGCGTCGACGAGCTCTGGGATGGCTTCATCGCCTACCTGCGGGTGAACCCAACGAAGTAAGGGCTCCTTAAGAGCCCCTCACGCCCCTACCCCCTCTCCCGCGCGGCGGGCGAGGGGGCGCAACTGGGGGTCTGTGGGGAAGCCCCGCGGATCTACGAAGGTTCATCGCGGTCACCAGAGGTACACCTGAGCCCCCTCGCCTGCCGCGCGGACGCGCAAGCGCGCCCTTGGGGTGAGGGGCGGTTGGCGCCGCTTCCCCCGGGTTCCCCCTTCGCCAGACCGATTGACAGCCGCACCTCACTCTGACATTATGGTAACGCTACCACATGGGGCGCCGGTGAAGGCCTGCTCCGCCGCTCGTGGGAGGCGCGCCTCCGAGGGACCATGGCAACTCTCCAGGACGTAGCGAAGAAGGCCGGCGTGGCGCCGATCACGGTCTCGCGGGTGGTGAACAATTCCGGCTACGTGGCTCAGGAGGTACGCGAGCGTGTAGAGGCGGCGGTGGAGGAGCTGGGCTACGTGCCCAACATCCTGGCCCGAAGCCTGCGCTCCCGCCAGACCAACACGCTGGCTCTGGTCCTCAGCGACGTGACCAATCCCTTCTTCACCACCGTGGCGCGGGGGGCTGGCGACTCCGCCGCGGAGGCGGGCTTCATGCTCATCCTGTGCAACACGGACGAGCGGGAGCAGGAGGAGCAGCGCTACCTAGAGATGCTGGTTCAGCGACGGGTGGACGGCGTGCTGCTGGTGCCCGCCGGCAAGGCGGTGCGGCAGATCCAACAGCTCCGCCAGCATGGGACCCAGGTGGTGGTGCTGGACCGCCGCCTGTCCGAACCGGTGGCCGACGTGGTCCGGGGCGACTCCCTGGGCGGGTCCCGAGCGCTCTGCCGGCATCTGGTGCAGCAGGGGCACAGGGTCTCGGCGGTGCTGACAGGCCCGAAGCAGGTCTCCACCTCCCGCGACCGGGTGCAGGGGTTCCGCGAGGCGATGGCGGAGGCCGGCCTGGAGACGATGTGTCGCGCGTTCTACGGCCAATACTCCCAGAGCAGCGGGTACGCGATGGCCGGTGAGGCCCTGAACCAGACACCGAGGCCCACGGCACTCTTCGCGACCAACAACTTCATCGCCATCGGAGCCCTCAACTGCCTGCGAGACCGGGGCGTGAAGGTTCCGGAAGACGTGGCGCTGGTGGCCTTCGACGACCTCCCGCCGGGACTGGTGACCTTCCCCTTCCTGACGGTGGTCTCGCAGCCGGCCTACGAGATGGGCCGCAAGGGAGCGGAACTGCTCCTTAGGCGGCTCAACGGTGACGCGGAACCTTACCAGGAAGTGGTACTGCCGGTGGAGATGACGCTTCGTCGTTCCAGCGGCTCCTTTGGAACGCAGCCTGAATCGATGATCGGAGACGCCAGTCCCCCCCTCGTCGAACGCCTGTGACCCTAGCGGCTCCGGAACGCCCGGCCTGAAGCACCCATGGGAGTGTGTGGAAGCCCACGCCGTGCCGGACGCGCAAGCGCCTCGCGCACTATGTGGGATAGGGGAGAGGCCGGCTCGAGTCTGCCATGGATGCCTACTATGGTAGATTAGGGAGTGCGGGCTCCGCTCGACCCCAAGGGGACGGCGGCCTCGCCCCAGGGCGCCCGTCGGCAACGCTGCCGTCCGAGTTTGGGGGCACCCCATAGCGAGCTGGTCTGAGGAGGATGAACATGCAGCCGAAGGATGTGGTCCGCAAGGACCTCCGCAAGGACGACCTGATCTTGGTGGCGGGCGCCGGTGGCTTCATCGGTGGCTCCCTGGTGCGCTACTTCCATGACCTGGGCTACACCCGGATCCGCGCGGTGGACCGGAAGCCGCTCTCCGACTGGTACCAGCGCATCCCCGGCACGGACTGCCTGTCCATGGACCTGAGCGAGAAGGAGAACGCGATCCGCGCCGTGGAGAACGCCGCCGAGGTCTTCAACCTTGCGGCGGACATGGGCGGCATGGGGTTCATCGAGCGATTCCGGGTCGCCTGCCTTCGAAGCATTCTGATCAACACCCATCTCATCGAGGCTGCCTGGCGGGCCGGAGCTCGCCGCTACTTCTACTCCTCCTCGGCCTGCGCCTACAACACCGATCTGCAGAAGGACCCCAACTGCCTGGCGCTCAAGGAGTCGGACGCCTATCCGGCCATGGCGGAGCGCGGCTACGGATGGGAGAAGCTAGTCTCCGAGATGTTCTGCCAGGAGTACTGGGCAGAGCGGGGCCTCGAGACCCACATCGCCCGCTTCCACAACGTCTACGGACCCAACGGCACCTGGTTCGGTGGGCGGGAGAAAGCACCCGCTGCCATCTCCCGCAAGGTGATTGAGGCCCTGGATACCGGCAAGATGGAGATCGAGATCTGGGGCGACGGCAGCCAGACCCGCAGCTTCTGCTTCATCGAGGACTGCGTCTTTGGGATCGACCAGATCACGCACTGCGACGAACTGATCGCCACGCCCATCAACCTGGGCTCCAGCGAGCTCATCTCCATCAACGACCTGGTCACCATGGTGGAGGAGATCGCCGGCGTGACGCTGGAGCGCCACTACGACCCCAGCGCGCCCAAGGGCGTTGCCGGCCGCAACAGCGACAACACCTTCATCAAGAGCGTGCTGGGCTGGGAGCCGAGCACCCCGCTGAAGGTCGGCATGCGCAAGACTTACGACTGGATCAACCAGCAGTACCAGGACCGCAAGAGCGGCAAGCGCGTGGTGGAGGACTGAAGGGCGGGTCGTAGGGTCGTAAGGTCGTAGGGTCGTAGGGAAGGGCCTCAGAGGGCCCACTAGGGTCCTTTCAGCAGAGGGACGCAAGGGACCAAAGGGACCTAAGAGACTCGAGTGGGCCCTCTGAGGCCCCTTCCCTACGACCCTACGACCTAACGACCCAACGACCCACCTTGGGATAGCTATGGATCTGAGTTCCGTGATAGGCCGCATACCTTATCGGATGGCGCTGGCGGGGGGGTGGATTGACCAGCCCTTTGTGTCGCGGCTCAATCCGGAGCCGCCTGGGTCTATGGTGGTGGTGTCGCTGGAGCCCGAGGTGCGCTACATGGAGCGCTGCGGGATGGCGACGGGGACGCGGAAGGTGGCGCTGGAGCTGTGGGGTGGAACACTGCCGGACCGCGAGCCCGCCGAGCTGACCCGGGAGCTGTACGCCGCCGAGAACGAGGGTCTCCCTGAGCCCTCCGGCTCCCAGGACATGATCGGGCTGATCTACCCCGGGGTCAGCCGGCTGGACTACGACGCCGATGTGGAGGGCGGCTACTTTCCCGCCCATATCGAGTCCTGCCGCGACCAGGAGGTCGCGAGGTGGGTTGAGGATGTCTTTCACCTGATCCCCGTGAACCAGAGGCCCGCCGGCTACAACCCGCTGGGAATGAAGAACCTGGACCCGGAGTGGGTTGGGCGGCTGGGGAGCACGGGGAAGCGGTGCTACCAGGCGATCCTCGGCCGGGACGTGAGTGGGTTGGGGGCATCGATGAACCAGTGCATGGAATGCTGGGAGGCGCTGCTTCCCCAGACCGTGCGCCATCCCACCCTGACGCTGGACCTGGTGGCGCTGCTGAGGCACTACCAAAACCGCTACCCCGGAGCGATGTACTCTGGGTGCGGAGGCGGCTATCTGCTGGTCGTCGCGGAGGAACCTGTACCGGGGTCCTTCCGGGTGAAGGTTCGCACCAGCTAGCTGAATTTGCGCGGCGGGGCCCGAGCCCGCGCCGCCCAGACGTACCGGCTGCCTCACCCGCGGCCGGTGCAGCCACACCGGCGGAAGATGCCGGCACGCTCAACCCAACCTCTCCAGGGTGGTACCGCGTTGGGCTCTGGAGCTCCGTAGAGGCGGATACTGGTCCTGCAGTACCTGGATTCGCGAGGGATATACGGAGACCAAGGACGCCGGGCGCCTCCTCCTAGCGCCCGGCGTCCCCAGATCTCAGGCCCTCGCCATAGGGACCCGAGAGGTCCAAGGTCCTGGCACGGAGTCGTGGCAGCTTCCCGACCCCCAGTACCCCTGGGGCGCGCGGAGGCTTCCTGTCGCCCCAGGGCTCGGGGAGTGCCCACCATGCAAGGAACCAAGCGGTACGGCTTCACCCTCATCGAACTCCTCGTGGTGATCGCCATCATCGCCATCTTGGCAGCCATCCTCTTCCCCGTGTTCGCCAAGGCACGGGAGAAGGCAAGACAGACCGCGTGCCTCAACAACATGACCCAGCTCGGCCGCGGGTTCATGCTCTACTCCGACAACTGGGAGGAGTGCCTGCCGGGGTCCTGCCCCTACACCAGCGGCAAGAACCGCGGCGACTGGGTCGGCATGACCACCTGGGGCGGCCCCTGCACCAAGGCGAATCCGATGAGGCCCGAGGACGGCGCCATCTTCACCTACGTGAAGACCCTCAACCTCTACGTGTGCCCCTCCGCTTCGCAGGAGAACATCGACTTCCGGCTCTCCTACTCCATGAACTGCTACTTCGACTACGCCGCGATGGCGGACATATCGCGAACGAAGCAGGGGTCATCGGGTATGGTGCTGCTGGTCGACGAGTCCAAAACCCTCAACGACGGCAACTTCTGCGGCGACAACCTGCAGGACATCCCGGAGGTGATTCACACGGGGGGCTCCAACTACCTCTTCACGGATGGCCATGCCAAGTTCTACCTGAAGGGCGGCTTGGACCGGACCACCGTTGGCGGCAACTTCATCCCCAACTTCGAGGTGCGCCGGCGCAACTAAGCTGGCGACCGCAAACTGCTTCGCCACCAAGGACCGAAGGGACTAAGGGGCTAAGGGGCTGAGGGGCTGAGGGGACTGAAGGGGGGAAGGGGCCTCAGAGGGTGGGGCTGGTGGCGTTGGCGGTGGGGTGTGCCCGGCGGCGGTCCGCCCGGCGGTGAATCGCCGGGCTCAGGGGCTCAATCCCGCTGAAGCGGGGTTCTGAACCAAGGGTGCAACTTGGGGTCAGAACCCTCCTTTCAGGAGGGTTGAGCCTCTGAGCCTGGCGATTCACCGCCGGGCGGAGGGCCACCGGGCACCGACGTCCGGCGATGCCACCAGGCTCATCCTCTGAGGCCCCTTCACCCCTTCAGCCCCTTCAGCCCCTTCCCCCCTCAGCCCCTTAGTCTCCTTACGCCCTTGCGGCTATGCGCATTAGGGCCAGGAGCAGTACGCCGCCGGCGGTCATGGCGACGAGGGCGGAGACTCGGACGCGGTTGAGGTAGAGCAGCAGGGCGATGCCGCTGAGCGAGACGATACAGAGGATGATGGCCGAGGCGTCGATCATCCATGCCCAGGTCCGGCCGGAGTCCCTGCCCCGGTGAAGGTCGTTGATCACGCCCAGCCAGCCCTGGCTTGCGATTGTGAGCTGGTACTTCCCCGTCCTGAGGTCGAAGAAGCAGTCCGCCCCGTAGCCTGGCGCCTTGAAGGAGAGCGAGCCCTCGTACTCATCGGAGCGGCGGTCGGCCACGCTGCCGCGCACGCCGTGAGCCTTGCGCAGGTGCTCGCTCACCACCAGCCAACCGACGCCCTTGCCGCTGCGCCAGCCCGCCGGCAGCGTGCCGGTGACCTCTCTCTTCGACCCTGCCCCACCCAACAGCCATTCGGGGTGGTTCAGGGTGATGCCGGTGATGGAGAAGAAGAGGGTCACCAGCAGGCTGAACATGGAGATGTAGATGTGGCACCACCGGAGCCAGCCGTGGACCTTTCGCGGGCTGACCGGCGCCGGCCGGGTCTCCTTACTTGCGCTTGCGATACTCAAGGGTAGCCTTCCGGATCTCCACGTTGCCCTCCAGTTCGTGCTTGAAGGCCTTGCCGCCGATGGTCACGTCCTTCCGCAGGAGCTGGTAGGTGCCATGCTCGCGGGCCGCCTCGAGGTAGATAGAGTAGTCCCCCTGCTCCACTGGCTTGCCTGTGTCATCCTTGCCATCCCAGACCAGGGTGTACTTGCCGGGCATGCGAGTGGCGCTTGAGACGGTGGAGACCAGGTCCGTGCCTCCGCCGCGACGGCGCTCCTGCTCGTTGCGGTACCAGCGGCGCAGGTCCGGAATCCAGCGGGGGCCGCGGCCGGTGGTTCGGACCCACAGGCAGAGCGTGCGGACCGACTTCCCCTCCTTGTTGTCCACCCACACGGCCACGTAAGGCCGCGCGTAGCGCCAGGCGTCGGGCTGGTTGATCTCGAAGTCCACGGCCAGCTCGTACTTCTCGTTCCAGAGCCTGGCTTTGGGGGGCTTCTTCTCCGTCTGCGCGAAGAGCGGGAGGCTGGCCAGGGAGAGCCCCAGCGAGGCCATCCGCGCGAGCAGGCGGCGGCGGGTCATCAGATCGTTGGGGCCAGTGGTATGCATGGGGGACTCCTATCGCGCCGCTGGTCTCACGCGCCCTCGGCCTGGGCATCCCAGGCGGCGTTGCGACAGCATGAGCCGTCGGCGCCAAGCAGCAGCAGTCCGACTGCTGGAAGCGAGTCCGCCAGGGCCAGGCTCTCGGCGGTGGTTAACACACTGAAGACGGTGGCCAGGAGGTCCGCCAGGGCCACGCTCCCGGCGATCACGGAGGCGCTGACCACGTGGTCCACGGGCGAGCCCCGCCTGGGGTCGATCAGGTGGGAGAGCCACCGGTCGCCCAGTTTGAAGCCACGATGGTAGTTGCCGCTGGCCGCCAAGCCCTGGTTCCGCAGGAGCACGGTGGCGACAGGCGGCGCGTTGTCAGCCGGAGCGAAGGGGTCCGCGATGGCGACCCTGACGGGCGCATCCCCCCAATGCCGGAGGTCGCCGCCCAGGTTCACCAGAACGCGCTTCACGCCGGGCACCAAGGCCGCAGCCTGGCAGGCCCGGTCCGCGATGTAGCCCTTTGCGACGGAGTTCAGGGCCGCCGGGAAGCGGGTCAGCCGCCGGGCGGTGCCGCTCTCGCGGTCAACGCTCCAGAGGGGCTGGCCCAGCCCGGTGACCACGGAGGCCAGTTCGCATCTATCGGGGGCGACATCCCGGGCCGAAGCCTCCTTCCAGAGGCGGGTAAGGGCGTCGACGGCCGGGTTGAAGGCGCCTCCCGAGCGCCCCCGCCAGAGCTCGGACATCTCCAGCAGCGTCGCCAGCTCCTCGGAGACGGGCACCTCCTGGTCCCAGGTCTCCTGCCAGCGGCGGAACTCACTGGAGGGAAGATAGGCGCTGAAGACGGCCTCCAGACGGTCCACCTCGGCCAGCACGGCGGCCTCTGCCCGCGGGCCGGCCTCCGAGCCCAGGTGCCAAACCCGAAGCTCCAGCGCGGTACCCAGCACCTGCTCGTAGTGCGCGGAGTGGAGGCGCTCCCGCCTGCCCAGCAGCCGCCCCAAAGTCCCGGCAACCCCAACGCCCATCGCTCTCCGTTCGCTTCCAGGGAGAGCAGGCCTGGGCCATCCCCCCAACGCACTACAGACTAACAAGCCGTCGCCTTACCGCTAGATCGGTCTTCCTGTCGCTCTCTAGGCGGACGTCTCACCTGCTTAGACGTAGTGCTTGGGGCATGGTTCTCCGTGCCCCTCAGCGAGGCATGGCAGACCTGGGGAGGTGGAGCAGGGACCGTCCGCCCGCGCCTGACGTATAGAGCGTCACATCGCTTGTTCTATCAGGGCGACCACGGGTAGGATCCAGGCATCGACTCGTTCCTGGTTGTGGGAGAGAGGATCCGTTGGTCTGCTCGCAGCCTGCGCAGGAGGCAAGGGGCCCTCCGCGCGCCGCCCTGCCCTCGGGGCACAGACCCCTCCCCTTGAGGCCCTCTCGGAGGCTTACAACAAGGGGGCACCGGTACCGTCTCCTGCTCCGCGCTACGGGTGCCGCGTTCGCACCGGCGCTCACGCCGGCACTTGGGGTAACGGGCCCATCGTGGGGGCAGAGGGCTGTGCGGACCCTTGACCTGCCGTGCGTGCTTCGGGGCCCCGAGGAGATGCCGCGCCCCGTCGTCCTGTTCCCTGTGGACCAATCGGACGAGGCAGGAGTTCGAGCGGCATGGGTTGGCCCACGGAACCGTGGGGCCGGCGGGCGAACCAGAGGGGGCACGGAGTGACCCTTGACCTCCGAGCCTTCCGAGATGGCCGCATGTAGGCGGTGGGGGAGGGGGCGGTCTTCGGTGGGCGGGAGGGATAGGGGCGGTGGGAGGGGGCGGGGTTGGGGACCGGTCCGACCTGTCGGACGGGTCGGACGGTGGGGGCTCTCTGGGACGGGTTGGAGGTGCCACCGGACGCCAGGGGTGTTACCCCTGGCTGACATAGAGGCGCCCCTCCGGGGCTGAGGCAGGCCGGCGTGAGCGCAAGGATGCGGGTGCACAGAGCGCGGGAAGCCCCGGAGGGGCGCCTCTACGTCAGACGGGGATGGCATCCCCGGCATGGGAGCGCCTCCTCGGAGGTCCTCATCGTCCGAGGCGCCTGACCGGACGGACCGGTCCTCGGGGTCCTCCTTTCCGAGGCTCTTCCCAGCGACTGAACGACCCAACGACCCATCCCTCGCACTTGCATGAACCCCTGCCGGGCGCCTAGAACCTTGTGGTATGAGTAGCCCCGAAAAGCTGACCCCCATGCTGACGCAGTACCGCGAGATCAAGCGCCAGCACCCCCAGGTTCTCCTCATGTTCCGCCTCGGCGACTTCTACGAGCTCTTCGGTGAGGACGCGGAGTTGGCGTCGCGTCTCCTGGAGCTCACCCTCACCTCCCGCCCCGTGGGCAAGGACAAGCGCTGGCCCATGTGCGGCGTCCCTTACCACGCCGCCGACCGCTACATCGCGCGCCTCATCGCTCTGGGACACAAGGTCGCCATCTGCGACCAGATGGAGGACCCCAAGGCGGCCAAGGGCATCGTGAAGCGGCAGGTCACCCGTGTGGTCACGCCCGGCACGCTGGTAGAGGACAGCATGCTGGAGGAGAAGAGCAACAACTACCTGGTGGTGGTGGTCCAGGAGGGGCCGGCCTTCGGTGTCGCCGTGGCGGATATCTCCACCGGCGAGTTCGCCGTCACCCAGATCGAGGGCGTCGGCGCCGTGCGCTGCCTGCTGGAGGAGTTCTCCCGGCTCTCCCCCGCGGAATGCCTGCTGGTCGAGGGGCTTCAGGAGGAGACCGAGGACGCCATCCGGGGCCGGGTGGGCTGCGTGGAGACGCTGGCCCGCGACCCGCTCTTTGACGGGGACGACCGCGCGCTGCTGTGCAAGCACTTCGCCACCAACTCCCTGCGCGGCTTTGGCTGCGAGGACCTCCCGCTGGCGATCCACGCGGCGGGCGCCCTCCTCGAGTACGTCGGGCGCACCCAGCCCGCCGCGCTGGAGAACCTGCACACCCTGTCCACCTACTCCACCGACGCCTGCATGGTGCTGGACCCCCAGACGCGGCGCAACCTGGAGCTGACCCAGAGCCTCGGGACCTCCGGGGAGGCCACCAGCCTGGTGCAGGTGCTGGACAAGACGCTGACCGCCATGGGCGGCCGGCTGCTGCGCCGCTGGCTGCAGAGCCCGCTGCTGCGGGTGGAGGCCATTCGAGAGCGGCAGGACGCCGTGGCGGAGCTCTGCCGGCGTCCTCTCACCCGAGGAGACCTCCGCGACCACCTCCGACGCGTGTCCGACGTGGAGCGCCTCACCAGCCGCGCCGCCGCCGGGGCGTGCAGCCCCCGAGACCTGGGCGCCCTGCGGACCTCTCTGGAGACCGTGCCCTCCCTGGCCGCCGTGCTTCGTGAGGCCGAGGGTGAGCCGCTCCGCCGCCTGGCCTCCGCCCTCTCCACCGTTCCGACCGCCGCGCCAGCGTCTCCAGGTGACGGCGCGAGCCCGAAGGACTGCGCGGGGAGCGAGGGGGCCGCTGATGGGCCGCTAGGCGACCGTGCGTACCTGCCCCGGCTTCACGAAGAGGACGAGGGAGCCGCGATCCAAGCCCTTGGCGCCACCGAGGAGGCCACTGGGCTGGCACCCGTGCTCGCGCTGCTTCAGGCGGCGCTGGAGGACGACCTGCCTCCGAAGCTGCAGGATGGCGGCGTCATTCGCCGAGGGTTCCACGAGGAGCTGGACCACCTGCGAAGCCTCGCCAGCGAGGGGAAGGGCTGGATCGCGAAGCTGGAGCAAACGGAGCGGGAGCGCACCGGCATTCGCAATCTGAAGGTGGGATACAACGCGGTCTTCGGGTACTACCTGGAGGTCACCAAAGGCCAGCTCAGCCAGGTGCCGGAGAGCTGGATCCGCAAGCAGACCACGACCAACGGCGAGCGCTACATCACCCCGGACCTCAAGGAGTTCGAGTCCTCGGTGCTGGGGGCGGAGGAGCGCGCGGCACAGCTCGAGCTGGAGCTGTTCACCGCGCTCCGAAACGACGTGGCGGCCCACAGCCAACCGCTGCTGGCCCTGGCCCGCGCCCTGGCGCAGCTCGACGTCCTGGCCTGCCTGGCGCAGGCGGCGGAGGAGTACAACTACAACCGCCCGGAGATCGATACGGGGGAGGTCCTCGAGATCCGCAACGGCCGCCACCCCGTCGTGGAGCAGCTCTCGCCGGAGCCCTTCGTGCCGAACGACACGCTGCTGGGCACGCCGGAGCAGCGCCTCATCCTGCTTACCGGCCCCAACATGGCCGGCAAGAGCACCCTGCTCCGCCAGACCGCGCTCATCGTTCTGCTGGCGCAGATCGGCAGCTTCGTGCCGGCAGAGAGCGCCCGCGTGGGTATCGTGGACCGCATCTTCACCCGCGTGGGCGCCCAGGACGACCTGGCGGGCGGGCAGAGCACCTTCATGGTGGAGATGACCGAGGCCGCCAACATCCTCAACAACGCCACCTCCAGCAGCCTCATCCTCCTGGACGAGATCGGCCGGGGCACCAGCACCTTCGACGGCCTCTCCATCGCCTGGGCCATGACGGAGTACCTGGCGAAGGTCGGCGCTCGCACGCTCTTCGCCACCCACTACCACCAGCTCAACGACCTGGAGCGCCAGCTTCCCGCGGTGAAGAACTACCGCATCCTCGTGCGGGAGCAGGGACACCGCATTCTGTGGCTGCGGCGCATCGCCCCGGGCGGCACGGACCGCAGCTACGGCATCCAGGTCGCCCGCATGGCCGGCCTGCCGGACACGGTCATCCACCGCGCCCAGGAGGTGCTCAAGGACCTGGAGCACCAGGGCAAGAACCTTCGCGGCGGCGACGTCCAGGCCCGCACCCAACGCCTTCAGCTCACCTTCCTCGAAGGCGGCGACCACCCCGTGGTTGATGCCCTGATGGCGCTGGACCTCGAAACGATGACTCCCCTGGAAGCACTGACCGCGCTGGCCGGGCTGCAGAAGCAGGTGCGGGGATAGGGGCGACCGGGCGGCCGTCACCCGATGGGCGCGAAGCCGTTCACCAGCGCACCCCCCGGGCACTGCCCTACTCGTCCCACCTCACCACGACGCCCACCATCTCCGGAGCTTGGCCGGTGTTGATGCGCTGGTAGGCCTCCGGCGCCTCGGTGTAGTGGATGCGGTGGGTGATGGTCTTCTCCCAACGCAGAGCGCCCATCGCGATATTGCGGAGCACGGCGCGCCGGCAGGGCTGGAGGCCGTCGTCGCAGGGGAAGACCATGGTGAGCTGCCGGCCGTGCGCGGGGAGGAACTGGAGCGAGACCGGCGCGGCGCCGTAGTTGCCCTGCCACACGAAGGTGCCGAAGGGGCGGCAGAGGGAGATGGCCGCGTCCAGGCACTGGGGCAGCCCCGTCGCCTCGAAGACGACGTCCGCCCCGCCGGGCGCGATCCGCGACAGTTCCGACACCAGGTCCTGTTCAGCGGCGTTCAGGCAGTGGTCGGCGCCAAGCTCCCGTGCCAGGGCGAGCTGCCGCTCGTGGACGTCCACCGCGACCACCGCGCACCCCCGATGCACGCAGGCCGTCACCACGCCGAGGCCGATGAGCCCCACCCCATAGACCACCACCGTCTGGCCCGCGCGCGGGTTCGCCAGGTCCACGCCATGGAGGCCCACGGAGGGCATGACGAACATCGCCGCCACGTCCATGGGAGCGCCCTCCGGCACGAGGTCGGCTCCATGGGAAGTGTTGGGCCGCAGCACCACGTGGGAGCAGTGCGCGCCGGACACGCAGCTCACCGGCTGACCATCCCCGAGCACCATCGAGTCGTTGCCGCGGAAGTAGACCCTGTCCCCCACCTTGAAGTTGCCAACCTCGGCGCCCACCCCCTCAACCACGCCGGTGCCCATGTACCCCGTGCACAGCGGGTAGGGACCCCAGGAGATCTTGTTGCGGATCAGGGCGAACTCCGTGCCGATACTGACGCCCGACCACCGCGTGCGGATCGCGATCTGGTCCGGCGCCGGGTCCCGGAGAGTCACGGACTCCAGTGAGAAGTGCTGTCGGCTATCACAGATCAGTGCCCTCGCCTGCATATGTCCCCCTAAGCTAGCGGCAGCAAACTACTTCACCACCAAGACACCAAGACACCAAGAAGGGCAGGAGACTTAGGAGACTTAGGAGACTGAGGGGGCTCAGGGGAAGGGCCTCAGATGAGCACCTTGGGTCTTTTCCTTCAGTCTCCTAAGCCCCATTAGCCCCCTCAGTCCCCAGCCTCTCTCTGTGCCCTCTGTGCCTCTGTGGTGGGGCAGTTCCGCCCTCGCCCGCGTCAGTCCACCAGCAGCAGTCCGAAGTGGTTGCGGTCGGAGTCGGGAGTGGTGACGACCTCGATCGGGAAGCCGTTGGCGCGGGCGGTGGCGAAGACGTCGATGCCGCAGGCCTCCATGGAGGGGCGCGCCTGCCCGGCGTGAGCGCAGTGGTCCAGGGAGCACTCGCGGCAGAGGGTGCAGGGGCCGGAGCCGAGGGCGAAGGCCTTGTAGTGGCCGCCCAGGAACAGCTCCCGCTCCAGCGCCACCATCATCGCCGTCAGGCCCTCCTGGGTCTTCCGGTGGATGAGTAGGGCGCGCCGGTAGCCCCGCAGGACCTCCCGGGTCTCCTCCGGCGTGGGGCTGTTCGGGGGACAGCACAGGCTGGAGCCGTAGCCGCCGCAGCCGTACCGGCACTTGAGGCGCACCCAGGCGGCCACCGAGACGGACTCGGCGTCGATCACGCGGGCGTCCAGGGCTCCCAGCTCCCGCGCTCGTACCAGGTAGGTCTCCAGTCCGTCACTCCCTGCCACTGCCTGCCTCCTTCGGCTTGCCCCACGGCCTCCGCGCGGCCCTGCTTGTGGGGATGCGGCGGACGAGAGCACTACCGCCCCTTTCGCCCAGAGGATGCTACGTCCTCCGGCTCTAACGAAAGACCAATGCAACCGACGGCCCGAGGGCGGAACCTGCGGGGCCAGGCGGGGTCTGAAGTGATATGCAACGGCGAGAACCCGCGACCGCCGGTCTGCCCAACAGAACCTACGCATGTAGCCAGGAGGCACTATGCCGGTCCCGTCGTGGTTGGAGTTGCATGGCGCGTTGACGCACTTCCCCATCGCGCTTCTTCTTACCGCTTGCGCCTTCGAGATCGTCGGCGCCGTCCTTCGCCGACCGGATGTCCGGCAGTTCGCTCTCTGGCTTCTGGTTGGGGCGGTCCTTACCGCCCTTCCCAGCCTTGCCACCGGCTGGCTTGCCGGGGGTGACCTCTTCGGCCGAAGCGGCAGCCCGCCTCGAATCTTTGTCCTCCACCGTGCCGCCGCCTTCGCTACGGCGGGAGGCGCCGCCCTGCTCCTTGCGTGGCGACTGGTCCGAAGGGACAAGCTGAGCCCAAGGGCACAGTCGGCGGCCGCCCTTGCCCTGATCGGCTGCTCGCTGTGCGTGGGCTTCACGGGGTACCTTGGGGGCAAGATGGTGCTTGGGGGCCAGGCGCTGGCCGCCCTTGCTCAGGCAGACACGCCGCCCGCGACGGCGGAGCAGCCGGCCCTCCCGGCGCCCGCCGATACCTCGGCGGCTGCCGACACCTCGGCGGGCAGGGCGCTCTACAAGGGCCAAGGCTGTCCGGCCTGCCATCACATGGATGGCGCCGGTGGACGGGTGGGGCCGGACCTGACACACGAGGCCCGTCGCCATGGCGACGTCCACTGGCAGGTGGCGCACCTGAAGGATCCCGGCAGCCTGAGCCCAGGCTCCACCATGCCGGGCTATGAGCGGCTGAGCGCGGCGGAGTTGGACTCCCTCGCCCGGTACCTGGTCAGCCGCAGGTAGGGCCGCCGAGGCAGCGTCCTGGGTCGCGGGCGTTGTAGGTTGGCGTCGGCAGACCACCGGTCGTCGGGCTGACCGGGTCCGCGCCGCACTGAAGTACGCCGCTCCGGGGAACCCAAGCCCACCTTCGTGGGCTAGGTCGGTGCCAGCGTTTCCTTCGTGGTCCCAGCCTCTGCGGGGGGACGGAGCCTCATCCTCAACGGGCACAGCCCAAGCCCTCGGAGGAGGGCTTGTGGTACCCGCAGCGGCGTACTTCAGGTTGGCGTTGGCAACCACCGCGCGTCGGGTGACGAGCGACCGAGGTCGCTCGCTGGAGGC
>DASXUI010000252.1:0-6774 GCA_036504955.1 Armatimonadota bacterium | reverse complement strand
ATAGATGTCCGCCACCCGAACCTTCTTCTGGTTCCCCTCGCGGTCGATGTGGGTGATCATCTGGTTGCGCCGGAGGGTGCCGTTGCTGATGCGCCCAATCGCCATGCGGCCCCGATAGTCATCGTAGGCTAGGGAGAGCGTCAGCATCTGGAGCGGGCGATCGACGTGCCCCACGGGCGGCGGAACCTTCGCCAGCACCACGTCCAGCACCGGCAGGACGGAGGTCATGTTCTCCAGCTCCGGCTCCAAGCCGGCCAATCCCTTGGTGGCACAGGCGTAGATCACCGGGAAGTCGGCCTGCTCGTCGGTCGCGCCTAGCTCCATGAAGAGGTCGAAGGTGCGGTTCAGGACGTCATCCGCGCGGGCGTCGTGCCGGTCGATCTTGTTGATCACCACGACGATGCGGAGCCCCAGCGCCAAGGCCTTCCGCAGCACGAAGCGCGTTTGGGGCATGGGGCCCTCTTTGGCGTCCACCAGCAGTAGGGCGCCGTCCACCATGCGGAGGATCCGCTCCACCTCACCGCCGAAGTCCGCGTGGCCGGGCGTATCGACGATGTTCACCTTGGTGTCGTGGTAGCGCAGGGAGGCGTTCTTCGAGAAGATGGTGATGCCGCGCTCTCGCTCCAGGTCGTTGGAGTCCATGATGCGCTCGGTTACCACGCCGCCCTTGTCCCGGAAGGCCTCCGTCTGGCGAAGCAGCGCATCCACCAGCGTCGTCTTGCCGTGGTCTACGTGGGCGATGATGGCGATGTTCCGAAGCGTGGTCAGGGCAGCAGCGTGGACGATGGGCTCAGCGGTAACGGGCATTCAGACTCCTTAGCCTGCGGTATCAACAAAGGGCGTGTGGACGCCCGCGCCAAACACGAGTGCCTCGTGCCTGACACGGGTCAGGCGTCTGCCGGCAGCGCCGCGCGGGGCGCGACTCCGTACACAGACGCAAAAAAAGGCCGGGACCGCGGGGCATCCCGAGCCGTGTAGAAAACAGTAAGGGACGATCCTGGAGGCGGGGCCAGAGGGCCCGTCCCCTGGAGGCGGGGCCGGATGCCCCGTCCGTGGAAGCGGAGCCATATGACCCGACGCTGGAGGCGGGGCCAGAGGGCCCGTCCGCTAGAGGCCGAGCGGCGGACGCGCGTGGCGATCCCCACGCCGCGGCACAGAGGGCAGCCGGCGCGGCAGCCAGTCCACCCCACTCATTATAGAGACGTTGCCAGCCAGGGGCAAGCTTGAGGGCGGAGGGGCTCCTAACCTTCCCCAACGACCCAGCGACCTAACGACCCAACGACCCGATCTTTGCCATGGCCCGCCGCACCCACGGGTCCCCAGCAAGGGCGCGCCAGGGGAGGCCGGTGCGGCGGTCCTCTAGAGCCAGCACCTCTATCGCTAGGTCCAGGCCTATCTGGTCTCGGGCGACCCAGCGCTGCTGGAGGTTGGCTCCCCCTGGCAGGCCGTACTTGCCCCACAGGCGCAGGGGGCCTCGGGCAGAGGCTCCAGAGGGCTCTCGGGGGCCGAGGGGTACCTGGTTGGCCCGCCGCCTCTCTGGGGAACGGGCCTCCTCACGCGCCAGAGCGGCATCGAGGGTCAGGAGCGCCCGGACCCCGCGCATCGCTGGGCCGGGGGAGGTGAGCGCGGTGGCCGCCAGCATAGGGGGATGGAGGGTGCCATCCCACTCGGAGGGGCCGGGGGGAGCTCCGTAGGCGCGGTAGCCGGGGGGGCCGTCGCAGGCGGAGACGCCGAAAAGGGGCAGGTTCGAACACCGGCCTGCGGCATCGATGAAAGCGCGCGCCTCGGGGTGGACCGCGCAGAAAAGCTGGTCGGCGCGGACCTTCCGCACCGTGGCGCCCCAGAGGTCGGAGTGCTCGGGGTCCTTCAGGCCTCGGACGTCCAACAGCGCCATCGGCATGAGGAAGGTGAAGAGGCAGGGACACTCGTAGGTCCGCTGGCCCTGGTAGCTGCCCCAGTTCCGCCGCCACGCCGCCCAGGAGGAGCGAGGAAGGGCCCCCTCGGGAGCGCCAAGGCCCAGGAAGTAGATAAGCACGCCCTCGGAGTAGTTGTCCCAGTTGTTGCCAAGGAAGGTGCCCTTCGCATCGATGCCGTGGGCGACCAACACGGCGCCCGGCTCTGTGCCCCCGCGAGTGGTGACGTAATTCCAGTCCACCCGACGGCACAGGCGCTCCGTGACGGCGGTCACCTGGGGGTCCTTCAGCAGGCGGGCCGCCAGGCGGGCGCCCCAAAGGCACAACGTGGTGTCGATGGTGGAGGTCTCGCAGTTCCAGACCCGCTGGCCGGTACGCATCTCCAGGAAGCGCGGCATCCAGCCGTGGTCGTTCGGGACCTTCCGCTCCACGAAGCTCAGCGTCCGGCGAACGCGCTCCACGACCCTCGCGCGCGGAATCCACCCCCGCCGCGCGCCCACGGCCAGGCAGCCCAGGCCCAGGCCGGTGGGCGCGATGTTGCAGACGTGGTAGAGGTCCGGCCCCCAGTTGGCGGCGCGGTCCTTGATGAGCCCGCTGACCGGGTCCGCCTCATCCCAGAAGTAGCGCAGCGCGGCCCGCTCTAGACGGTCCATGAGCGCGGAGTCAGTCAGCTTCGGGCTGGGCGCGCTCCAGGGCAGTCGAGAGAGGAGCGGCGTCGACGTCTTGGCCTGAAGGGGCAGAGCGCACAGCAGCAGGCACACCACTGGGGTGGGATGCCGGAGCAGGGCGACGAGCCCCCTCCAGCAGAGCCCCTGCTCCCTCGTTGTGAGGTCAGTCATGCTGAGCAGTTCTGTGAGGTAGTTCGGCAGACCTCCAGCGATACCGGGCCAACGGCTTCCCAGGACTACCCAGCCTACCACCAGCCGCTCCGAGCCAGGGCCTCGCCCGCCCGCGCCGTCACCGACAGCGCCCGCTGGGCGCGATGGTTGGGGGCTCTCCCTGGGACCACCTACTCCGCGCGATGGATGACCTGGTCCAGGAGCTTGGCAATCAGTTCCAGCAAGATGCCGCCGCCGGCTACGCCCAGGGCCAGCATCAGCACCCGAGCCGGGCCGGGAGCCAGGACCCAGAAGTAGGTCAGCCCTGTGGCGGCCCAGATGCCGGTGCACCAGGGGCAGATCAGAAGCTCCCCGACCACCCTTCTCAGGCCGCTGCCGGCCGGCTCCACCTCCTCCTCCTGGGTGCCATCGTCCTTCCTGATCTCAACGCGGCGGATGAAGGGGTCCCGCAGGAAGCGAGTGATCCGGTCGTAGGTCACCAACTCCGTGAGCCGGAAGGTTGCCAGGCAGAGAAGCAGCAGGTCCTGGCTGCCGATGCTGGTGGGCAGCGGCAGGTCCAGCGCCCGCATCAGTGCCAGGAAGCCGACGAGGAGCAGGAGGTAAAGAAGGCCGAAGAGCGCTTCGAACATGGGGTGTGCCTCCGAAGGGCCCGAGCCCACCCATCACTGGGGCGCGGAGTCCATCCTGAGACATACCCACCCTGGAGCGTGGCTGCCCTAGACACCGCTGGGTCGCAGGCTCCGACGCCGAGCACGACGGGCGGGAATCCGGCGCGGGGGCGATACATGGAAGAAACGCGTGTTGGCCGGGCTGTCCCGGCGCCCGTCGATGGCACGGAAGATGCACGCAGAGGTCTAGTCACGCCTCACGCGCCGAGGCCCTTGGCTGCTCGCGATACCGACGACGCACCAACGCCTCGTGAGCACCCATGGCCTAGCATCCGTGGGCTACACGCGAACGCCAGTAGGGCCGTTACCAGGAACGCCGACACCCACAGCCCGCCTACAGCACGAGGCGCTTGCACGTCGTGCATGGCGCGGGCTTCCACAGGCTTCCCGTGGATATCGCGGGATAGGAGCCGCCACAATGCCCATACCGCCACAGCCCGGCCGCCACGCCGGACGCTCTCCGCTTGGAGGCAGGGGAGCCCGAAGCTCACCCCGCTCGCCGCGCCTCGCTGCTCTGGCGGGGGCGATCGCCTGCGCCCTTACGCTCCTGACCTTCGCGTCGCAAGCCCTGGCGGCGCCCGTACTCAGCCTCCCTCAAGCCTCCCCCTACCGTGTGGAAGCCTCCGGCGGCGCGGTCGTGCTGAGGGTGCTGATTCAGGATAGCTCGCCCATTCTGGCATCTCAGGCCGAGGTCACGAACCCCGCGGGGGGACTGACCACGCTTAGCCTCTCCCTCGCCAACGGCACGGATACCTCCGGCACCTGGCAGGCAACCTACAACGTTCCCGCCAACGGCGGCAGCAAGCCCCTGAGTTACACCGTGGCCTTCGCGGCGGGCAACTCCAAGAACGAGGCCTCGCGTACCAACCCCATCGGCTTCACCGTGGCCCCCGCGCCCGTGGCCGCCGGCTCCGTGAAGGTGGGCAACGGCCCCTCCGCCGTGGCCTTCAATCCGGCCACCGCCAGAGCCTACGTGGTGAACCAGGATGATGGGACCCTCAGTGTTGTCGACACCGTGACGGAGCGCGTGCTGGTCACCCTCAAGGTCGGCACCCGGCCCACCGCCGTGGCCGTGGACTCGGCCAGCAACCGCGTCTACGTGGTGAACAACGGCAGCGGCAGCATCACGGTTATCAACGGCGCGACCAACGCCGTCGTCGCCACCGTGCCTTCCGGCCCCACCCCCATCGGCATCGCGGTCGACCCCAACCTGCATCGCGTCTACTACGTGAACTCCGGCGGCAATCAGGTCTCGGTGCTGGACGGCATCCAGAACTCGGCCCTCACCAAGCTCAACGTGGGCGTCAGCCCCGGTCTGCTTGCCATCAACCCGGCAACCAGCAAGCTCTACGTCGGCGACTTGGCCAGCAACAGTATGTACGTGGTGGACACCACCAAGAACGCGGTCAGCATCACCATGCCCCTGGACGGCAGACCCAGCGGCATCGCGGTGAACCCCAACACGGACCGGATCTACATCGCCATGTCGGGGAACCCCAGCATCAAGGTGATGGACGCCGGCAGCCAGGCGGTTCGGTCGATGGCGCCTCTGGCCCTGTCGCCAATGTCGGTGGCCGTGGACACCTTGAACGACAGACTCTACGTGGGCGACTCGGATAGCGACTCCGTGGCGGTCCTCAGCGGAGCCACGGAGTCACCCATGGCCCTGCTCAGAGTCTCCAAGGGGCCCAGCGCCATCGCGGTGAACACCGCCGCCAAGAGGGTGTACGTCACCGCCTACTCCAGCGGAACGCTGAACATCCTGGACGCCTCCAGCAACCTGGTGGTTAACGCCCTGCCTCTGGAGCAACAGCCGACTGCCGTGGCCGTCAACACCGCGAGCCACCGTGTCTATGCCGTCAACACCGCCAGCGGAACTCTGAGCATCGTGGACCCCAGCGCCCTCAAGGTGACGTCGGTGCCGGCGGGCGGAAGCCCCCACGGGGTATCCGTGAACCCTCTCACCAACCGGGTGTTCGTGACCAGCGAGAGCGACGCCAGCCTGACGATCCTGGATGGTGCCTCGGGGGCTGTGCTGAAACGCCTGCCTACCGGGCTAAGCCCGATGGGGGTGGTGACCCACGCTAATGCGGGACGAACCTACGTGGCCAACGCCGCCGCCATGACGGTCGGTGTGCTGAACGAGGCGACGAGCGCCTGGGGCACTCCGATCAGCCTCCCCTCCCCCGCCCTGGCACTGGCCCTGGATCCCGAGGCGGGCCGGCTCTACGCCGCATGCTACGTCAGCGCCCTGGTAGCGGCCCTCGACACCACCACGGGCCTCGTGATGGGCCAGGCCACTACCGGCTCCCGGCCGTCAGGCATCGCGGCCTACCTCGCCGGCCACCGGCTGTACGTGGCGAACCACGATAGCGGTACGGTCTCGGTGGTGGATACTACCAACAACCAGATCGTCACCACCATCGCGGTCGACCCCAGCCCCACTGGCATCGCGATCAACCCCACCACGCGGAGGGTCTTCGTGGCCTGCGCCGGCGGCGGCTGCGTGAGCGTCATCGATACGGCCCTGAACGCGGTGGTCGGCAAGGTGTACGTCGGGGGGAACCCCGAGGGAGTCGCCGTAGACCCCGCCCTGAGCTCCGTGTACGTGACCAGCACCCACGACGGCACCGGCGCGGGGGTCCTGAGCGTGATCCAGGACACCGTGGTCATCCGAAAAGGCGACCTGAACGGTGACGGGGCCGTCAACGTGGCGGATGCCCTGGTGGGCCTGCAGGTGACCCTTGGCCTGCGCAAGGCGGACAGCAACATCCTGGCTACCGGCGACCTGAACGGCGACGGCCGGGTCAACCTGGCGGACGTGCTGATCGTGATGCGCCTGGCGCTGGGGATGTAGCGACTGAAGAGGTGAAGGGGTGACAAGGCCTCGGCGATAGGAAGGTGAGTGGATACTAGAGAGCGTAAGCCAGGCTGCGCCGTGGATGTTATCCACGGCTGACGTAGAGGCGCCCCTCCGGGGCTAAGCCCAGGCGGCGGAGCCAGGCGTAGTGGGGGCACAGACCGTATGAAGCCCCGGAGGGGCGGCTCTGTGTCAGCCGTGGATGACATCCACGGCGCCGCCTGGCTCACGCCCCCTGATATCCACCCACACCCCTCTCACCGGGGCACCTCGGCGCGGACAGCCAGGCCAGCCCGCCCGCTCATCGGGTGCTAAAGGAGTGCCCCCCAGCCCCGCTTGGGGACCCACCCCCTTCGGCTCTAGCTCGGGCGTCTGTGAGGTGGGCCCAGGATTGGAGACGGCCCATGCCATTCTGTGGTGCGGCGCGACCGGGCAGCCCCCGGTTAGTGCTCTCGCGGCCTCCTGTGCCCTACCATCGCTCCTGGTGTGTCAGC
>DASXUI010000251.1:0-9291 GCA_036504955.1 Armatimonadota bacterium | reverse complement strand
CAGGCCTCCTGTCTTTGACAACGTCCAGGGCAGGAGGTCCCGGCCGTCGCTGGGTCTTCTAAGCGATAAACCCAGAACCCGCAACTGACCACCCCCCCGGGGCGTTCCTCCCCCTTGACAGGGAAGACAGTTGCTCTGTGGAAGGGCAGTTCCTAGTGTCTTGGTGTCTTGGTGGTGACTTACCCTTGCCGCCGATCATCCATGAGGAGAGCTGTGAGATCTGATATCGTGACTACCGCCATGACCTTCGCGGGGATACCGCTTAAGAACCCGGTTCTCGTGGCTTCGGGGACCTTTGGGTATGGGCGAGAGATCGAGGGTGTGGTGGAGGACGTTCCCATCTCCTCCCTGGGCGGAATCATCCTTAAGACGGTGACTCTGGAGCCCCGGAAGGGCAATCCGGGGACCCGGACCGTGGAGACCTACGGCGGGCTGCTGAACACCATCGGCCTGCAGAACATCGGAATCCGCGCGATGGTGGAGGAGGTGCTGCCTGGGCTGCAAGGGTGCGGCACCGCCATCATCGTCAACATCGGCGGCAGCACGGTTGAGGAGTACGTGGAAGTGGCCCGGATCCTCAGGTCCGAGGGCCAGGGCTACGATGGCGTGGAGCTGAACATCTCCTGCCCCAACGTGAAGGAGGGCGGCTTCGAGTTCGGCACCAACCGCGACGCCGCGGCCCGGGTCGTAGGGGAGGTGAAAGCGGTTTTGGGCGACGCGCCGCTGATCGCCAAGATGACTCCACACGCCACCGACATGCCGGGCGTGGCGGTCGCGTGCGTTCGTGCCGGCGCCGACGCGGTCTCCGTGATGAACACCCTGTTGGGGATGGCGATCAACATTCGGACCCGCAAGCCCATCCTTGGGAACAACTTCGGCGGCCTGTCGGGCCCGGCCGTGAAGCCCATTGCTCTGGCGCGCACCTGCGCGGTGTACCAGCGCTTCCTCAGTGAGGGCATTGATGCCCCGATCCTGGGCCTGGGAGGGATTGGGCGTCTTGAGGACGCCCTGGAGTTCCTCATCGCGGGCGCCAGCGCCGTGGCCGTGGGGACGGCCACCTTCTATGATCCCACCGCGTCACAGCGACTGGTGGGGGACCTGGAGCGCTTCCTCAAGGAGGAGTCCCGGGCAGGGCGGAGCGGCGAGGTGAAGGACCTGGTGGGCAGCCTGGTGCTGAACAAGCGAGAGGACCTCCTTCCGCGCTCTAGCCAATAGGGCTGACAGCCCGGGTCAGGGGTGGCAGCCCGCAGTAGGACTGACGGCCCGCATCTGGGGTGGCAGCCCGCTGTAGGACTGACCGCCGGCAGTTGGGCGTGGCAGCCCGCAGTCAGGCCAACGGCTTGGGACAGGGAGGGCCGCAGGAGCGGCGGGGCGGCCTGTCCAGCGGGAGAGGGTGGCGGCGCTTGCCAAAAGGGCGGGGGGGCCTGGCAGTAGATGGAGGCTCGGGTGGCGAAAGAGTACGCGGGTGTGCCCGAAGCCCGCGCCCGTTTCGGCTTGCTCGCCCTTGGGGCCCATCTGCTGAGCTGTAGTCACAGGCAGGCGCTGGAACGCGCGTCTGGCGTTAGCGTTCGCCTGCGGATGGGTTGGTCCTGGAGCTGCCGAGCCCAGCATCGCCTGAACTCCGGACGATTCCACGGGGCCTGGTTCCGGTCTCCAAGTACTAGTGGTGTGTCACAGACGTTCCTCTGGCGTTCGTGGTTCGTCACCCGCGCGCCAGCAGCCTGCCAGTAGTTGTGTGACGAACCACTTGAATGGTACCTGGGGCTTTCAGGTTCCGGAGCTGTCTGACGATGGATTCATGGGGCTTTCGGTACCAGAGGGCCCGCTAACGCGGTAGGCCCCTACCTGTCCTCCTGAGGCGCCGCGCTTCACCCCCAACTATGGACTGCCGTCCGAACGCAGACCGTGCGGCGTACGGCACGGAGGACGCGTGAGGGGTCACTGCCGGGATGGTTGTGAGTACTGATGCCTCCCGAGGCGGGTCCCGGTTAGGCAACTGAGCATTGGGTGTTGTGTTGCTTCGTGTGTAACCAAGAGAGGTTATCCCTGGAATGAGTATTCAAACAAGCTCGTGCGAGGAGCCAAAGTGCATCGAGACGCCGGACTACCTGGATCTATCGGCAGTCCTGTCGCCTCGGTCCATCGCGGTAATAGGCGCTTCCACCAAACCTGGAAGCGTTGGCAATGACGTTCTGGTCAACCTGATCAGTGGCGGCTTCACCGGCGTGGTGTACCCCGTCAACCCCAAGGCCAAGTCCATCAACGGCGTCCGCTGTTACAAGGACATCACCGAGGTCCCGGACGAGGTGGACATGGTCGTGGTGATCGTTCGCGCGGAGCTGGTGGCGGACACCCTCGAGAAGTGCGGCCAGAAGGGCGTCAAGGGCGCCATCGTCATCTCCGCCGGCTTCAAGGAGGTCGGAGGCGAGGGCTACACGCTGGAGGAGACCGTCAAGGGGATCGCCCGGCGCTATGGCATCGCCCTGGTGGGCCCGAACTGCCTCGGGATCATCAACACCGACCCCAAGGTCAAGATGAACGGCAGCTTCGCCCAGGTGATGCCCATTCCCGGCAAGATCGGCTTCATCTCGCAGAGCGGCGCCCTGTGCTGCGCGGTCCTGGAGTACGCGAAGGCCGAAGGGATCGGCTTCTCCCAGGTTATCAGCATGGGCAACAAGGCCGGCGCGTCCGAGCTGGACTTCCTGCGCGCTCTGCATGCCGACCCCAACACGAGCGTAATCGTCATGTACCTGGAGGATCTCTCCGCCGGCCGCCAGTTCATCGAGGTGGCTCGGGAGATCACCGGCGATAGCCCCAACAGCAAGCCTATCCTGGCCATCAAGTCCGGCCGCACCCCCGAGGGCGCCAAGGCTGCTTCCTCCCACACCGGCTCCCTGGCGGGCAGCGACGAAGTCTACGACGCCATCTTCAGCCAGGCGGGCGTGCTACGCGTCGACACCGTGGACGAGCTCTTCGACTACGCGCTGGCCTTCGCCGATGAGCCCCTGCCCAAGGGCCGGCGCGTCGGAATCCTGACCAACGCGGGCGGCGCCGGCATCATGACCACTGACGCCTGCATCCGGCTTGGCCTCGAGATCCCCAGGCTTACCGACGCGACCGTTGAGGAGATGCGGCCCTTCCTGCCCCTGACCTCCTCCCTGCGCAACCCGGTGGACGTCATTGGTGACGCCCGCGACGACCGCTACGAGGTCGCCCTGAAGGCGATGGTCAAGGACCCCAACATCGATTCCATCATCACCCTGGCGACGCCGCAGTCAGTAACCAACCTGCCGGAGATCGCGGACGTCATTGGCCGGGTCGGCAAGACCACGGACAAGCCGATCCTCACCTGCTTCATGGGCGTGGTGGACATCACCGGCGGCCTGAAGGTGCTTGAGCAGCACGGCATGGTGCACTACCGCTTCCCGGAGGCGGCGGCGCGCTCACTGGCCAAGATGGTCTGGTACTCCGAGTGGAAGAGCCGGCCGCGCACCGAGGTCAAGACCTTCACCGCCGACCGCGAGGCCGCCGAGAAGGTGATCGCGCAGGCCAGGTCCGAGGGCCGGCTGCAGTTGAGCCAGTCCGAATCCCTGGAGGTCTTCGAGGCCTACGGGCTTCCGGTCCCGCCCTTCTCCACCGCGGCTACCGCCGAGGAGGCCAAGGCGGCCGCCGAGAAGATCGGCTACCCCATCGCCATGAAGATCCTGTCCAACGACATCAGCCACAAGTTCGACGTGGGCGGCGTGAAGCTGAGCCTGGAGTCGGCTGAGGACGTGGAGCAGGCCTTCAAGGACATGCTGCAGACGGTGGGCGCCAACTGCCCGGACGCCAAGCTGGACGGCGCGCTGCTTCAGCGCATGGTCCCCAAGGGCACCGAGACCATCATCGGCATGAAGCGCGACAAGCAGTTCGGGCCGGTGGTGATGTTCGGGCTGGGCGGCACCTTTGTCGAGGCCTTCAAGGACGTGACCTTCCGCCTGGCCCCCGTCCGCGAGCTGGGCGCCCAGCACATGGTGGAGTCCATCCGCGCGCACAAGCTGCTGGAGGGCTTCCGCGGCCAGCCGCCTGCCGACCTGGCGGTTGTGGTGGAGTGCATCGAGCGCGTGTCGCAGCTATCGCTCGACCTGGATGCGGTGGACGAGCTGGACGCGAACCCGCTGATCGTCTACCCGCGAGGGCAGGGCGCGGCGGTGGCTGACGCCAGACTGGTGCTGAAGCCCGCCAAGTAGGGAGACCCAGAACCAGTTGGATCGAAGAGCCCTCCCGTTCGCTTCGGCGGGAGGGCTCTTCGCGTCTCAGCTTCCATCGTGAGGGGCTCTGAAGGCGGCCGCGGTGCTTGAGCACGGCCCGATGAGCCTCCGACGGGTGGAGGCCGGGCGGCGAGCGACCGAGGATAGGGAAGGGCTGCCTACGGGCGTATCCCTCAAGGCGGTGACCCGAGGCTCAGCCGCCGTAGCTCCACTTGGTGTCGCTCATCAACAGGGGCGGGCCCTCGGCTTGCAGACACGCGTGAGTCACTTCCCCTATGAAGAGCGTGTGGTCGCCCACCTCGGAGAGGTCCCGTACCTCGCACTCCAGGTAGGCCAGTCCCTGGGCAAGGACGGGGAGGCCCGCCGGGCTCTGGCTCATCGCGATGCCCTCGAACTTCTCCTCTGTTACCTTCCAGGGCCGCAGGAAGTGCCGCGCGATATCCTGCTGCTCGCGCTTCAGGAAGCTCACGGCGAAGCGGCCCGACTCCCGGATCATGGGGCCGCCGCGGTGCTCCCGATTCACGCCGATGGCGACCAGGGGTGGGTGGAAGGAACACTGCGTGAGCCAGCTTCCGGTGAAGGCGTTGGTCCCCTCGTCAGACCGGCAGGTGATCACGTAGAGGCCGTAGGGTACCATTCTGAGCACCCTCTTGCGCTCCGAAGCAGGCATCGGCTCTCCTGTAGACTTCTGGTGTCGGTCTCACACTGCCGGTTAGCCAGGCCGCTCTATATGGTAATGTATGGAGCGGATACAGAGCCAACATACCCGCCGATAGGGCGCCGACGGAGGCGGCCCTGCTCCCCAGAAGAAGGGGATGCCAGCACGGAGCGGGTCCATTGAAAGGGTCGCAACGTATGCCGGTACTGCCGATCGTCGCCGCGCTCCTCACCCTTGCCGCACCGGTTGGAGCCAGCCCCGCCAAGCACATCTTCGTGGACATCTCAGCGTCTCGTGTGTACGCGGTGGAGGATGACCGGATCGTGAAGGAGCTGGTAACGAATCCGGGGGCGGGGATCTACCGGACAAAGCCGGGCGAGTTCTCGATCTCGGAGAAGGTGAAGCAGGGGAAGCGAAGCAACCTCTTTGACATCCACAACAAGCCCATGACGAAGGAGACGGATCCGGAGCGCGGCGCGCCGATGCCCCTCTGGATGCGGCTTGGGCGCACAGGGCAGGGCTTCCATCGGTCGAGCCTCTGGTCCGCCTCGGGCCGCCCGGCCTCGCACGGCTGCCTCCGACTGTCACGCCGAGGAGCGCAGTGGCTCTTCGCCTGGGCCCCCAAGGGAACGCCCGTGACTGTGGTGGAGAAGGCCGTGGGGGAGCCCGTGCTGGCCGCCTTGGTCCAGCAGAAGGCTCTGGCGCGAGTTGCCAACGCGATGGACAAGGCGTCTACCTACCCGGCCAAGGGGTCTGGCGTGGTGGCAATCGTGGGGCCGAAGAGGGGCTCCGCGAAGATGGCGAGAGCCAACCACAAGCCAGGCACCAGCCCCGGGGTGAAGCCCGTGGCGAAGCCTCAGACCCCGCCCGCACCCGCGACGCCTCCAACCTCATCCGAGCCCCCGGCGGCTCCTCCACAACCAGCCCCCGGCACCGATAGCCAGCAGGCCCCACCCCTGACCCCGCAGGCGCTGTAGACCATCCCTGTTGCCGGAGCCCGCGTCGAACCTGGAGGCGGGCTCTAGCTACATCTGGGTGCGGATCCAGGCAAGCATAGAGGAGAAGGTGACTCCGAGCACCAACCCAAGCCCGAAGGTTCCGTTGACCTGAACGGGTACCGACGGCTGCTGCGCGAGGTAGACGCCGTCCCAGAGCAGCAGGACCAGGCCCAGGAGGCATCTGGGGGAGGGGAAGGGGGGCTGGAGCAGCGCGCCCAGCACTACCAGGCCCCAGAAGCCCAGCAGCGCCAGCCCCACGGGCAGCATCTCCATCTCCCCACGCTCCGCCTGGCCCGCGCCGGCAGACAACTGGGTTGGGGTGGAGCCGCGCGGTGCAAGGTCGCGGCGCAGGGGCCCGTCACAGGCGGGACAGCGGTCCGCGTCGGGCGGAGTCTCACCCTTGCAGTATGGGCAGTAGAGTGGGTAGAGGTCCATGGTCCCCTGGTCAAACGGGAAGCGGCAACAGGTTCCTCCTTCGGTGCCCGGCAAGACCTTCCTGGACGGGTGGCCGTGGCCGGCAGTCAGGTGTTGGGCGCTGGCAAGGCCTCAGAGGGTGGGGACGTGTCGGACGGGTCCCACCGGTCGGACGGTGAGGGCCCTGGCCCCCATGTGGCAGCCCCCGACCCAAGGATCCCCGGCGGTGAATCGCTGGGTCCCGAGGTCCAGTCTCGCTGAACCGGGGTCCTTATCCAAGGCGGCATTGCTCGGACGAACCCTCCGCCAGGAATCCTGAGTGGTCCAGCCCCGCGATCTGCTGCTGGGCACCCGCCTGCCCTGCTAGGCCCTGATCGTCCGACCGGTCGGACCCGTCCGACACGTCCCCGCCCACTGAGGCCCCTACCAGCGACCCAACAACCCAACGACCCACCAAAGGAGACACACGTATGAAAGTTGGAATCAGCCAGCTCGTGCTTGGGCGAGAGGCGCGGCTGTCCGAGTGGCTGCCGATGGCGAGGGAGGCGGGGTACGAGTGTTTCGAGGCGCTGCTCACGGATGCCGGGGACCTGACCATGGACTCTGGGCCCGCCGAGTACCGGAGGCTCCTGGACCTGAGCAAGGCCTCGGGAGTGGAGCTGGTCAGCCTCTGCGCGTCGCTTTCCCACCAGGGGTCGCTGACCTCGGGGCAGCCGGGCGACAGGGAGCGGTTCAGGGCGGTGGCCGGCAAGATGGCGGAGGCCGCCCAGGCGCTGGGCATCGACGCCGTGCTGGTGATTCCGGGCGGCGTCTCCGCGGACGTTCGCTACGACGTGGCGTACCAGCGGGCGCTGGAGGGTATGCGCGGCGTGGCTCCCCTGGCCGAACGCGCGGGCGTGACCCTGGCGATCGAGTACGTATGGAACAACCTGTTCCTCAGCCCCCTGGAGATGAGGCGCTTCCTTGATGAGGTCGGGAGCCCGCGCGTGGGCTTCTACATGGATCCCGGCAACATGGCGATCTTCGGCTATCCCGAGCATTGGATCGAGATAGTGGGCAGCCACATCAAGCGCGTCCACTTCAAGGACTGGAGCCGGTCCGCCCGGAACTGGCCGCCGCTGACGCAGGGGGATCTTGAGTGGCCCAAAATCATGTCCGCCCTGAGGGCTATCCCCTATGATGGGCCGGTGATCTCCGAGGTCGACGGCGACTGGGAGGCGCACCGCCGGACGGCCGAGACGATGCGCGAGATCCTGGCGCTGTAGGTGCCAGGGCCCGTCGTCGCGCTGCTTACCGACTTCGGCCTGTCCGACGCCTACGTGGGCATACTCCACGGTGTGCTGGCCCGGTTGGCGCCGGAGGCCAAAGTCATCGACCTCTGCCATGGAGTCACGCCGGGGGACCTGCGCGAGGGAGCGCACCTTCTGGGCTCGGCCCTCGGCTACCTCCCTTCCCAGACCGTGTTCCTGGCGGTGGTGGATCCGGGCGTGGGTACTGACCGGAGGGTGCTCGCGCTGGAGGCCGACCGGGGGCGGTTCGTGGCTCCGGACAACGGACTCATGGCCGAGGTGCTGGAGGCGGGGCAGGTCCGAAGCCTCGTTTCGGTCGAGCGGCCGGACCTCTACCTAGGGGGCGCGAGTCGCACCTTCCATGGCCGAGACGTGATGGCTCCGGTCGCAGCCGCCCTCGCCCGTGGGGAGCAGCTGTCGGAGATGGGGCCGGAAGTCGCCGATCCTGTCGCGCTCCCACGCCTATGGGCCCGTGAGGCCGATGACGCGATAGAGGCTTCGGTCATCCACGTTGACCGTTTCGGCAACCTGGTCACGAACCTGCGGACCGAAGCTCTGCTGGCCTGGCTTGGCACTTCGGAGCCGGAGGTCCGCGTGGCGGACGTCACCGTCCGGGGATTGGTTGCCACATACCGTGACGCTCCTCCTGGCACCCTGATCGCTCTACCGGGCAGCAGCGGGCGCCTGGAGATCTCGGTAACAGGCGGCTCCGCCCTGGACCTCCTCGGCGTGAACCCCCGCGTAGGACTGACCGTCCGGCGTTTGTAGGCAGTCGCCGCCGAGGGTTGGCCTCCGCGGCCGGGCTCCTCGCTGGCCGTGAACCCCTTTGACCTTAGTCGCCGATTGCGGCTAAGCTAAATGTGTACCGTTTTGGTAGAGTATGTCCCTGGGGTGTCGAGGCGGAAGCCAGGCCCAACCCTCTGGAGCAGAGTGGGAGCAGGCGGCGTGTCGGTGATGGGTGAGGGAGCGAGTGCAAATGGGGTGAGGAGGCCCATCTACCTGGATCACCACGCGACCACTCCCGTGGATCCGAGGGTGCTGGAGTCGATGCTGCCCTACTTCACTGAGCGCTTCGGCAACCCGGCGAGTGGGAGCCACTCGCTTGGGTGGGAGGCGCGGGACGCCGTCGAGGTGGCACGGGAGCAGGTGGCGACGCTGCTGGGCGCGGAGCCCAGAGAGGTCATCTTCACCAGCGGTGCCACAGAGGCCAACAACCTTGCTCTCAAGGGGACCGTAGGCACCTCCGACCAGTCCACGCCGCACCTGGTAACCGTGACCACCGAGCACAAGTCGGTGCTGGACCCCTGCGCCCACCTTGAGCGGCAGGGATGCCAGGTGACCCGGCTGCGGGTGGACGGCCAAGGGCTGATCGACCTGAACGAGCTTCGAGACTCGCTGAGGCCCAGTACCGTACTGGTCAGCGTGATGGCGGCGAACAACGAGACGGGGGTCATGCAGCCGCTGGAGTCGGTATCCGCCATCGCCAGGGAGCGAGGCATCCGGGTCCACACCGACGCCGCCCAGGCGGCCGGCAAGGTGCCGCTGAACGTGAGGGCGTTGGACCTGGATCTGCTGTCTCTCTCAGGACACAAGATCTACGGACCCAAGGGCGTTGGCGCGCTGTTCGTGCGCAGGCGGGGGGCAAAGGCCAAGCTGGCTCCGCAGATGGAGGGTGGGGGCCA
>DASXUI010000250.1:0-12871 GCA_036504955.1 Armatimonadota bacterium | reverse complement strand
TTCCACCGGCGCCGTGGTGGCCGATGGGCTGAAGCACGATGACTACGCGAGCTTCATCGGTGAGGCGGCAGAGCCCTTCACCTTCCTGAAGTTCACCTACTACAAGCCCGAGGGATACCCGCAGGGCCTGTACCGCGTGGGGCCCCTGGCCCGCCTGAACGTGGCCGACCGGGCCGGCACCCCCATCGCGGACCAGGAGCTGGCGGAGTTCCAGTCGCTGGAGCGAGGCGCGAACCTCAGCTCCTTCCACTACCACTACGCTCGTCTGATCGAGATTGTGGCGGCGTTGGAGCAGATGCAGGCTCTGCTGGAGGATCCGCAGATCACCAGCAAGCACGTCCGCGCCCATGCCGAGCCCAACGCCGGCGAGGGCATCGGGATCTCCGAGGCGCCTCGTGGCACGCTGATCCACCACTACAAGATCGACGAGCAGGGGCTGATCACCTGGGCAAACCTCATCATCGCCACGGGCCACAACAACCTGGCGATGAACAAGGGCGTGCTGCAGGTCGCCAAGCACTTCGTGCGCGGCAACAGCCTCACCGAGGGCATGCTCAACCGGGTTGAGGCGGTTATCCGCTGCTACGACCCGTGCCTGAGCTGCTCCACCCACGCCATGGGCCACATGCCGCTCCACTTGGAGTTGGTCAACTCCCAGGGCACGGTGGTCGACGAGCTGAAGAGGGCCTAGCGGCCCTTGGCTACTGGTGCCCCCTCCTCCGGGACGTGCGGGGGAGGGGGCGCCCGCACTGGTGGGGCGCCCCAACGCGCCCCGTTATCTGCCCGAGCCCGAAGGAGCGCCATGTCCGGCCGCATACTGATCGTGGGCTACGGCAACCCCCTTCGCGGCGACGACGGCGTGGGCTGGCTCGCGGCCCAACAACTCGCCGCTCATTACGCCGATGACCCATCCGTCGCGGTCATCACCGCTCACCAGCTCACCCCCGAGCTGGCTGAACCCATTAGCAGCGCCGAGATCTGCCTCCTCATCGACGCCGAAGAGGGCGGGGATCCCGGCGGCATCCGCGTCACGAAGGTCGACCCCACGGTGGTTCAGGAGGGCCTCTTCTCCCACCACGTTGATCCCGCCACACTGGTTGCCTGCGCGGGTGAGCTCTATGGAAACACCCCCCAAGCCTACCTCTACACCGTGGCCGGCGGCTCCTTCGACTGTGAGGAAGCTCTTTCAGATCCAGTGAGCGCCGCCTTGTCTCTTCTGCTGGATCAGATAAGATCCGTTGTCTCGGAACGAAGGAACATTCCTTCGGCTGGATAAGAGTACACCAACAATGCATGAGTACGGTATCGTTCAGTCACTGGTCACCGAAGCCCTGAAGCAGCTCCAGGATCAGGGTGTCGAGAAGGTGAACCGCATCGTGTTCCGCCGGGGCAGCGCCTTCTCCGAGGAGGCCCTGCGCCAGACCTTCGAGGCCCAGTCCGCCGGCACGGTGCTGGAGGGGGCCGAACTAGTCGTTGACGTGGTGAACCTGGAGTACCACTGCTCCTGCGGCAACGAGGCGATCGTGAACGCCGACGACCTGATGGGCCACATGTACGTCTGTCCAGCCTGCGGCGCTGTCAGGGAGATCGAGGAGGCCCACGACATAGAGCTCCTGGAGATCGTGGGCGAGGGTGCTGGGCCGGAGGGTACCAGCTAGCCGGCACGGCTCACGAGACACTCTGGGCTCGTGAGGGGTGCGGGCCACCGCGAAGCGCGGTGGATCACGTGGGCTAGTTCAATGGCGCCCAAGGTCGGTTCCCGTGACACTTAGAGAGATCTTGACGATAGTTGAGGGCGAGCAGCTTACGCCGGCCCGGAGTCCTGACCGCGAGATTGGTCAGGCCGCGGCGGCTGACCTGATGAGCGACGTGCTCGCCTTTGCCAAGCCCAACTGCCTGCTGATCACCGGACTGGCCAATGCTCAGGCGGTGAGGACGGCAGAACTGGCGGACGTGGCCGCGATCGTGCTGGTGAGGGGCAAACGGCCCGAGGTGGACGCGCTGGCCTTGGCGCGAGAGCGCGGCATCCCGATGGTGGCATCGCCCTGCACCATGTTCGACATGTGTGGTCGGCTGTACGTGGCGGGCCTGGTGGGCTGCGACACGGAGCCGCGGACGAAGCTGGTGTAGCGCGGGCCGAGAGGCCCCTGGAGTGCCCGGGCGACCGGGGGTTGTGGAGGCGGCATGCTCTACCTCCCGCATATCTCCAGAGTCCACGAGCTCATCTACGAGCTTCCCACGGAGCGGGTGATGCGCCGCGACGTGATCACCGTCGGGCCCGACATGCCGATGCGGGAGCTCAAGGAAGTGCTCCGCCTGAACCGCGTCTCCGGCGTGCCGGTGATGGAGGAGGGGCGCCTGATCGGCGTCATCTCCATCGAGAACCTGATTCGCTGGCTGGAGGATGGGGCCGCGGAGGAGCCGGTCCGGGAGCGCATGACCCGGCGGATCGTGTCCGTGAAGTCCAGCGACTCGGTTGTGGAGGCGGTGAAGCGCTTCGCCCACTACGGAGTGGGCCGTCTGCCGGTGGTGGACGACGACGGGAGCCTCGCCGGGATACTGACAGCCGGCGACATCACCCGGGGCTTGCTGGAAGCCCTGGGACTGAACTACGAGCAGCAGGAGTGCCTGAAGACCAGTGATCGGTCGGTCTTGGAGGAGCTGGTCTCGGACCGCACGGAGCTGAGCCTGTGGTACTGGGTGAGGCACGGTGATTTCCACGCTGGGGGCAGCGCCTCAAGCAAGCTCAAGCGGGTGTTGGTGAGCTTGGGGGCCGACCCTGAGGTGGTGCGAAGAGCCGCCATCGCCAGCTACGAGGCGGAGATGAACCTGGTCATCCACTCCGACAACGGTGGCGAGTTGACCGCCACGGTGGAGCCCCACTGGCTTCGAGTGGTGGCCATGGACCGGGGTCCCGGGATCGAGGACGTGGAGGCCGTGATGCGGCCGGGCTTCTCCACCGCCCCCAACTGGATCCGGGAGCTCGGCTTTGGCGCCGGCATGGGGCTGGCGAACATCCGGCGCTGCTCGGACCGGATGAACCTGGAGTCGCAGCCAGGCGTGGGCACCCGCCTGGAGATGATCTTCCGCCTCCACCCCCGAGAGGGCGTGTAGACGGCGAAGACACCACGAAGACACCAAGGACCGCCTTACCACAGAGACACAGAGGGCACAGAGAAGCACAGAGGGAACCAAGCTTAGGTCTTCTTGGTGTCTTGGTGGTTAGGTTTTCCTTGCCATCAGCCTTGCTCTGCTCTGTGTTCCTCTGTGTCCTCTGTGTCTCTGTGGTGAGGCAGTTCGCTGAAGGTGGCCTATGGTCACGCTGAGGGATGTAGTTCGCAAGCTGGAGTTGGAGGTCCTCACCGGCGAGGGGCTGCTGGATAGACCCGTATCCAGCGGCTACGCCGCGGACCTGTTAAGCTGCGTCATCGCTCGCGCTAAGTCGGGCGGTGTGTGGGTTACGCTGCAGTCTCACGCCAATGTGGTGGCTGTCGCGAGCCTACTGGGCCTAGCCGGGGTGATCGTCACGGAGGATGGGCGGCCGGACGACGATATCCTGGCACGGGCAGAGAGCGAGGGAGTGGTACTCCTAGGCACTCCCAGCACCACGTTCACCGTTGTTGGCAGTCTGACGGCTCTAGGCGTTCGGGAGGCATCGAGCGCCGTCTGAGCGGCAAGGTCCTGGCGTTCGCGTGAGACCTGTGCTGGCAGACCTGCATATCCACACGGTGCTCTCTCCGTGTGCGGAGGTGGAGATGATTCCGCCTCTGATCGTGCGTCGAGCCCAGGAGCTGGGCTTGGGGCTGATCGCCATTACGGACCACAACGCCTGCGACAACGCCAGCGCTGTCCAGGAGGCCGCCCGTGGGTCCGGCGTTACCGTCCTCCCCGGTCTGGAGCTCCAGACCCGTGAAGAGGTTCACATTCTATGCCTCTTCTTCTCCTCTCAGAGCTGTAGACAGTGGCATGACCACGTGCAGGCGCTTCTGCCGGACCTACCCAACGATGAGGACCACTTTGGGCCTCAGTTCGTGGTGGACGCGACCGGAGAGTGGGCCCGCACGGAGGAGCGGTTGCTGGCAGCCTCCGCGGATCTCACCGTGGAGGAGGCCGTCCAGGGCGTCCACAGCCTTGGGGGCCTGGCCATCGCCGCACACGTGGATCGCCCCTCCTACAGCCTGATCTCCAACCTGGGGTTCATTCCCCAGAACTTCAGGGCCGACGCCCTGGAGGTGACCCCCCGATTCGTCCCCAGCACCGGCTACGCGAAGTGGCCCCAACTGGCGGACTGGCCCTTAGTGGTGAGCTCCGACGCACACAGACTGTGCGAGATGCAGCGCCGGACACTTTTCCGGATTGCGGACCCCAAGGGGTCCGACCTCCCGATGGCCCTCCGGGGCGAGGGAGGACGTTCTGCTCGGGTGCACTGGCCGGCCGCCTGAAGGCCGGCCCCACTGAAGCCCACTTAGCAGGCTCTGGTAGAAGACCGCTCTGTCGCGCCGTGCCGTGTTCGCTGTAGTAGGCGAACGCTCCGGCCCTCGGTCCGTCTCCCGGATGCCAGGGACCCGGCGGCGCCGGGTTCCGGCACCCCCCGAGCCTGCCTGGTTGGAGAAGGAGAGCCACATGTGTCAGTGTCAGCCCTCCGAGGCGCTGGACCTGGCGCCTCTCGATCGGATGCTTGACGACAGCAGTCTGGAGACCGGCGGCCTCATTCCGCTGCTCCAGAAGGCGCAAGGCCTCTACGGGTACCTGCCCAGGGAGGTTCTGAGTCATATCTCCGAGCGTACCGACACCCCACTTAGCCAGATCTTCGGCGTCGTCACCTTTTACTCGCAGTTCTACCTCACGCGGCGCGGACGGTGCGTCCTCAAGATGTGCGACGGCACCGCCTGTCACGTTCGCGGCGCCCCGAAGGTCATCGACACGATCCAGCGGGAGCTGGGCATCGCCCCTGGCGAGACCACGGAAGACTACGGCTACACCTTCGAGGTGGTGTACTGCCTCGGCTCCTGCGGCCTGGCCCCAGTCACGGTGATGAACGACCGCGTCGAGGGCCGCATGACCACTAAGCGCATGGAGCAGCTCCTGCGCAGTCCCGCCTGACGATGAGGGAGCTTTCCCTCCACCTGCTGGACCTGATGGAGAACGCCGTGGAAGCGGGCGCCACCCGTTTGGACGTGACGATTGAGGAGTCCCAGAGCGCCGACAGCCTGACGCTGGAGGTGCGCGACAACGGTCGCGGCATGCCTCCGGAACTGGCCCGGTCCGCCATGGACCCCTTCGTTACGACCCGCAAGACACGGCATCTCGGGATGGGTCTAGCCCTGACCAACCAGGCGGCGCTGCGGTGCGACGGGCGGCTCGAGCTCACCTCACAGGTAGGGCAGGGCACCGCCGTTCGCGCGACCTTCCGCCACGGCCACATCGATAGAGCTCCGCTGGGTGATGTCGTTGGGGCGCTACTTGCGATTCTGCTCTCCCAGAGGCCGGTGGACCTAGTCTACCGGCACAGGGTGGAAGATCGCTGCTTTGCCCTGGACACGCGGGAGGTCCGCCAACTGCTGGGGCCGGTTCCGCTCACCCATCCCCTCGCGCGAGAGTGGCTGGTAGCCACGCTGCGAGAGGGGGAGACCGAGCTCCGACTCGGGATGGACGACCCATCAGGCTCCTCAACAACCCATAGAGACCCACTCCCCAAGGGGGCAGTTAGCGCCCCCCACGGCGCGCGGGCGGAGGTGATAACCCCATGCTGAGACTGAAGAGCGTGGAGGAGCTGAAGAAGCTGCGAGAAGAGGCCCAGCGGGATATGACCGTGAGGGCCAAGACCGGAACGCGGATCGTGATCGGGATGGGCACCTGCGGCATAGCGGCCGGCGCCCGAGAGACCATGCACGCGATCCTGGCCGAGCTGGAACGACTGGACATCGAGGCCCACGTGGAGACCGTGGGGTGCATCGGCATGTGTGACAAGGAGCCGCTAGTCGATATCGAGCAGGCTGGGATGCCCCGCGTCTCCTATGCCGGCGTTACTACCGATCGGGTCCCGCACTTGCTGGAGGAGCACCTCGTCAAGGGCTCCTTAGTTCAGGAGTGGGCCGTGGGTTGGCTAGATAGCCAGCCTGCCTAGCTGGTCTACCTGGATCTTGGCGCGCGGGGACCGCATCTCGCACGCCGCACGTTGAGGGGCGGAGGCAAAGGGCGCATCGCGCTCGGAGGTCAGGGCACGCGCGGCGAGCCCCTCTACCCCGCCAGAACGTAGAGTGTCAGGCGCCTACACCCCTCTGGGGTGAGGCGCGGGAGGACCGCGAAGATGGGACAGCCTTACTATAGGGCCAATGTCCTGGTGTGCGGTGGGACCGGATGCAGCTCCTCGGATTCGAAGCAGGTGTACGAGAGCATGCTGGCAGAGCTCCAGCATCGCGGCCTGCACGACGAGGTGCGGGTGGTACAGACCGGCTGTCGGGGGTTCTGCGCTATGGGCCCCGTCATGATGGTCTACCCTGAGGGGATCTTCTACTGCCGAGTGGAGCCGAAGGACGTGGCGACCATCGTGGAGGAGACCCTTATCAAGGGACGCCCTGTGGAGCGACTCACGTACCAGGAGCCGACCACGCTGAAGGCCCTGCCCCGCTACCACGACATCCCCTTCTACAGCAAGCAGAAGCGTATCGTGCTCCGCAACTGCGGCGTGATCGACCCGGAGCGGATCGACGAGTACATAGCCCGCGAAGGGTATGCCGGACTGGCGAAGGCGCTGGGCGAGATGACCCCTCAGCAGGTGCGCGACGAGGTGAAGCGCTCCGGCCTTCGTGGACGCGGGGGTGGCGGCTTCACCACAGGCGCCAAGTGGGAGTTCACCGCCAAGGCTGCGGGCGACAAGCGCTACGTTGTCTGCAACGCGGATGAGGGTGACCCGGGCGCCTTCATGGACCGGTCTGTCCTGGAGGGCGACCCCCACAGCGTGCTCGAGGGCATGGCGATCGCCGCCTACGCCATCGGCGCCGAGGAGGGGTACGTCTACTGTCGCGCCGAATACCCACTGGCTATCGAACGCCTGAAGACGGCTATCGCTCAGGCCGAAGCTTACGGCCTCCTGGGCGATGACATCCTAGGGACCGGCACGCGCTTCCACCTTCACATTAAAGAGGGCGCGGGTGCCTTCGTCTGCGGCGAGGAGACGGCGCTGATCGCCTCCATCGAGGGCCGGCGGGGCGAGCCGCGACCACGTCCACCCTTCCCTTCCGTCGCGGGCCTCTGGGACAAGCCCACCAATGTCAACAACGTGAAGAGCTACGCCAGCGTGGCTCAGATCCTGCTCAACGGCGCGGACTGGTTCCGGAGCATCGGTACCGAGGGCAGCCCCGGTACGGCGGTCTTCGCGCTGACGGGCAAGGTCTGCAACACGGGCCTTGTCGAGGTGCCCATGGGCATCACGCTGGGCGAGATCGTGTTCGACATCGGCGGGGGCGTGCCGGGCGAGCGGCGCTTCAAGGCGGTGCAGACCGGCGGACCTCTCGGCGGGTGCCTCCCGGCCAAGCACCTCAACATCCAGGTGGACTTCGACTCCCTTCGTGAGGCCGGGGCTGTGATGGGCTCCGGCGGCATGATCGTGGTGGACGAAGAAACCTGCATGGTGGAGTTCTCGCGCTTCTTCCTCACTTTCGCCGCCGCGGAGTCCTGCGGCAAATGCGTGCCTTGCCGGGTGGGCGGCCAGCGAATGCTGGACGTCCTGAACCGCATCTCCACGGGCCACGGCAAGCTGGAGGACCTGGATACGCTGAAGGAGTTGGCTCAAGGCATGGCCAGCGGCTCCCTCTGTGGTCTGGGTCAGCTCACGCCAGGGCCGGTGATGTCCGCCCTCAGGTACTTCGAGGACGAGTTCCGGACCCACATCCTGGAGGGCCGCTGCCCTTCAGGTGCCTGCAAGACGCTAGTCCGGGCGCGCTGCACCAACGCCTGCCCGGTAGAGGTGGATGTTCCCGCCTATGTGGCGCTGGTGGCCGCCGGCCGCTACGCCGAGGCGCTGGAGATCCACCGCGAGCGAAACCCCTTCGCACTCATCTGCGGCCGTGTGTGCCGCTCCTTCTGCGAGAAGCGGTGCCGGCGCGCCGACATCGGGAAGCCCCTGGACATCCAGCACGTGAAGCGCTTCATGGCGGATCACGAGATGGGTGTCCCCTGGACGCCCCCGATCTTTGGCGAGCCCAAGGGCAAGAAGGTCGCGGTCATCGGTTCGGGCCCGGCCGGCCTCACCGCCGCGCTGCGGCTGGCCCAGCAGGGCTACCAAGCCGTGGTGTTCGAGAAACTGCCCGTGGCCGGAGGCATGATGGCCGTGGGCATTCCGGAGTACCGCCTCCCTAGAGATATCCTGAACCTGGAGATCGACCACATCCGCCGCGCGGGGGTCGAGATCCGACTGAACCAGGAGCTGGGGCGTGATATGACGATCGAGGGCCTACTTGGACTAGACGGCTACAGCGCCGTGGTTCTTGCGCTGGGGGCCCACAAGGAGCAGCGCCTCCGCATTCCCGGAGAGGACCTGCCCGGCGTGCTCCACGGCACCCGCTTCCTGCGAGACGTGAGCCTGGGGAACCCGCCCGACGTGAAGGACAAGCGCGTCGCCATCGTGGGCGGCGGACCGGTGGCCTTGGACGTGGCCCGGACAGCCCTACGGCTGGGTGCCAGCAAGGTCCACGTGGTCTATCGCCGCACCAAGGCGGAGATGCCCGCGTGGGCGGACGAGATTCGCGCGGCAGACCATGAGGGCGTGCAGTTCCACTGCCTGACCAACCCAATCGGTGTGGTGGGCGATACCTGCGTCACCGGACTGGAGTGTCAGGCTCAGCGGCTCCACAGCTTCGACGAGTCCTCGCGGCGTCGGCCCGAGCCCATCCCGGGCTCCGAGTTCGTGCTGGCGGCTGACATCGTGGTGCCCGCCATCGGCCAGACCATCGAGGCAGGAGGGCTTGGCTCACAGGAGGGCCTCAGCTTCAACCGAAACGGCACGCTGACCGTGGGGCCGAGCCTGTCCACCACTCTGCCGGGCGTCTTCGCCGCCGGTGACGCCACGCTGGGTCCGGCAACCGTCGCGGAAGCCGTGGCTCAGGGCAACGTGGTGGCCGTGGCCGTAGACAACTACCTGCAGGGCAAGCAGGTGGATCGGCCCAAGTTCGTAACCCCCATCCACGAGGTCGAGCGCTGCTTCGACCCCGAGGAGTTCGCGGACGTCGAACGGGCCGTGATGCCGGAGTTGCCCCTGGAGGAGCGCCTGACCAACTTCGATGAGGTGGAGCTCGGGTTCGACGAGCGCACCGCGCAGGAGGAGTGCAAGCGCTGCCTGCGCTGCGACCTGGAGTGGCTGGAGACGGTTCGGCCGCTGATCGAGACCCCTGACGAGGTCACCGTCTAGGGAGGTGAGGGATCCCATGGCAAAGGTAAGCATCAAGCTGAACGGCCAGAGGGTAGAAGCCCAGGCTGGGTCCACCGTCCTCCAGGCCGCCAAAGCCGCTGGTGTGGACATCCCCACTCTCTGCCACCACCCGGCCCTGAAGGACATCGGGGCCTGCCGAATGTGCGTGGTGGAGGTGACCGGGCAGCGGGAGGTGCAGCCTGCCTGCACTTTCCCTATCTCCGAGGGGATGGAGGTCACCACCGAGACCCCCAAGGTGAACGCGCTTCGCAAGTTCGTGCTGGAGATGCTCTTCTCCGAGCGGAACCACTACTGCATGTTCTGCGAGATGAGCGGCGACTGTGAGCTTCAGTCGATGGCGTACCGGTTCGGTCTGGACCACTGGACGTACCCCTCGACCTACGGACCCATGCCGGTGGACGCCAGCCGGAAGCACTTCATGATGGATCACGCACGGTGCATCCTGTGCCGCCGGTGCATCCGGGCCTGTGAGGACCTGGTGGCCAACCACACGCTGGGCCTGAAGGCCCGAGGAGCCAAGACCTTCGTGTGCGCGGACATGGACGTGCCCTTCGGAGACTCGACGTGCGTGAGCTGCGGCACCTGCCTCCAGGTGTGTCCGACGGGCGCGCTGGTGGATCGCCGGAGCGCCTTCGGTGGCCGCGAGAAGGACGTGGCGCTGACCAGTACCGCCTGCACCTTCTGCTCCGTGGGCTGCGAGGCCGAAGTGGTCACTCGCGCCCACAGGGTCCTCCGGGTGGAGGGAGACTGGGAGGGCGCCAACAGCGGTCTTCTGTGCGTTGCCGGGCGCTTCGAGTCGCTGGAGGATGGGCGGCCCCGCGTCAGCAGTCCAATGGTTCGTCGAGGTGCCAACCTGGTACCGACGACCTGGGACGAAGCGCTGGATCAGGTGGCAACCAAGCTGAAGGCTGCGCCTGAGTCCGTCTCCGCCTACGTAACGGCCAACGCGCTGAACGAGACCCTGGACTCCTTCACCGAGCTGTTCCAGGAGCAGGTGGGAGCATCGGTCTCACAACTGGAGCCGTCGACGAAGCGCCTGGGGCTCCCATCAGAACAGGGGCTGGGTGTCATCGACCGCGCGGACGCGATCCTCGTCGCGGGGGTGGACCTGGACTCCAACCATCGCGTTGTGGGCTACGCCATCAAGCGCGCCAGGGAGGAGGGCGCGGAGCTCAGGGTCTACTGCCCGTCGCTGAACGGCTGCAAGCCCTTCGGGCCCAAGAAGAGCGTGATCCGTGACCTGAAGGCGGGCATCGAGCTCTGCCAGGGAGCGCAGCAGCCCGTTGTGGTGTATGGGCTGGGCCTTACGCCTGACGAGGCCTCACAGTTGGCCGTTCTTCGGGGCAAGGCGAGCTTCGTCGCGCTAGCGCCGGCGGCCAACGAGGCACACGCCGCTTCGATGGGTCTTGCCTCTGGCAGCACCAACCACGCTCGCGTTGCCTATCTCCTGCTCTCCGACCAGCCGCAGGATCCGCTGACCGCGTCCCTGGCCGGTGAATGCGAGTTCGTGGTCGCCCACGCCGCCTACGAGGGCCACGTCACCGAAAAGGCGGACGTGGTGCTGCCCGCCCCGCTGTGGTACGAGCGTGAAGGCACCTTCACCGCCCTCGGCGGCCGGTTGGCGCAAGTTCGGCCCGCACTCAGCCCACCTCCCGGCATCCTACCGGAGCCGGAAGTCCTCTCTCGCCTGGCAGACCGGCTGTGACCGGCGCCCTTGGAGACTACCATGGCTAAACCCAAGATCGCGACGGACTGGCTGGGTGGATGTGCCGGCTGTCACATGTCGCTGCTCGATATAGACGAGAGGATCGTGGCACTGCTGGAGCTGGTCGAACTGACCTCCAGCCCCGTAACGGACCTCAAGCACCCTCCCGAGGAGGGTGTGGCGGTCGGGGTCCTCGAGGGCGCCATCAACAACACGGTGAACCTGAGGGTCGCTCGGCAGATGCGGCAGCGGTGCAAGACGCTGGTCGCGCTGGGGGACTGCGCCGTGTTCGGGGGCGTGCCCGCCATGCGCAACGCCTTCACCACGAAGGAGGCCCTGGAGCGTGCCTACATCACCAGCGAGAGCACGGTGGACGGCAAGGTGCCCCAGGACCCGGAGCTGGGGAGGCTGACGAAGCGCTGCTGCTCCGTGGGCGAGATGGTGCCCGTGGACGTGAACCTGCCAGGCTGCCCGCCCAGCGCGGACGCCATCTTCAACACGCTCTCCGCTCTCCTGGAGGGCCGCGCGGCGAACCCTACCGGCGACGACCTGAAGTACGATTGAGGCCGACCATGAAGACCGTGACGATAGAGCCCGTGACCCGCATCGAGGGCCACGCGAAGGTCACTATTCACCTGGACGACGCCGGCAAGGTGAGCGAAGCCCGTCTGCACGTGGACGAGTTCCGCGGCTTTGAGAAGTTCCTGGAGGGCAGGCCCTACCAGGAGCTGCCGCAGATCACCGCGCGGATCTGCGGTATCTGCCCCGTCAGTCACCACCTGGCCGCCGCCAAGGCCTGCGACGCCATCGCCGGCGCCGAGCCAACCCGGCCGGCCGCGCTGCTGAGAGAGCTCATGCACATGGGGCAGTTCGTGCAGAGCCACTCGATGCACTTCTTCCACTTGGCGGGCCCTGACCTGCTGCTGGGCATGGACGCCGACCCCGCGATACGAAACGTGGGCGGCGTTGCCCAGGCCAACCCCGACCTCGCCCTGAAGGCGATCAAGCTCCGCGCCTTCGGGCAAGAGATCATCCGCCTGCTGGGCGGCAAGCGCGTTCACCCCATCTTCGCCGTTCCAGGCGGAGTGAACACGTCGCTGGCCCTGGAGGACCGCGACAGCATCCTGGGCCAGATCCCGGAGATGGCGAAGATCATCCAGACCGGGATCGCCGTCGCCAAGCAGTGGTACGAGGCAGAAGCCAAGCTGGTGGGAAGCTTTGCCGTGATGAAGTCAGGCTACCTGGGCCTCATCGACAAGGACGGCGGCCTCCAGTTCTACGACGGCAAGATTCGCCTGGCCGACCAGAACGGGATAGAGATCGCCTGCTTCGATGACTCCCGGTACCTCGAGTTCATCGGCGAGCATGTGGAGGACTGGTCCTACCTCAAGTTCCCCTTCTACCGACCTCTGGGTTGGCCGGGCGGGGTGTACCGGGTCGGCCCCCTGGGGCGCCTGAACATGGTAGACCAAGTCGGCACCTCGCTGGCTGGCAAGGAGTTCGCCGTCTTCCGCGCCATGAACGGCGGGCATCCGGTGGAGGGCACCCTCTGGTACCACTACGCCCGACTCATCGAGGACCTCTACGCAGTGGAGCGGATCGAGCAGATCCTGCTGGAGCCCGACGTGCTCTCCAAGGACGTCTGCGCCGAGTCGACCGGCTTCGTGGGGGAGGGCGTGGGGTGCCTGGAGGCGCCGAGGGGCACCCTTATCCACCACTACCAGACGGACGAGAAC
>DASXUI010000249.1:0-2262 GCA_036504955.1 Armatimonadota bacterium | reverse complement strand
TCCATCAGCCGGTCGACGTAAAAGCGGTATCCCCGATCGGAGGGCACTCTGCCCGCCGAGGTGTGCGGCTGTCGGAGCAGCCCCAACTCGGTTAGCTCTGCCAACTCGTTGCGGATCGTGGCCGATCGCACTTCCAGGTTGAAGGAGTCCACCAGGGCCTTGGAGCCGACCGGCTCCGCCGTTCTAACGTGAACGTCCACCACGGCGCGAAGGAGCCGTTGTTTCCGGTAGGGCAGATCCATACTGAGAGCACCTCACTCCTCATTCTAGAGACTTGCCCGCCGTCCGGCTAGTGTCCTCCCGTCTGCTCGTCGCCAGCGTCCGCGCTTGACCGTCTTTCGAGCACGGTGGTATAGTAGGCTTGCCGCCGGATACCTGCCCCAGCGGCAGCCCTAGACCCGAGAGGATGGAATGCTCACTTTCGTTCATATTCTGCAAGTCCTTGTCTGCATCGCCCTCATCACGCTGGTCATGTCCCACAGCAGCAAGGATTCGGGCCTCGGCGCCATGGGTGGCGGCGCACAGCCCTCCAACACCCGCTTCAAGCCGGGCTTCGAGGAGCGTCTGGACAACATGACGCGCGGAGTCGCCGTCGCCTTCATGGTACTGAGCTTCCTGGCCGCCTACCTGAACAAGTAGGGGTCTTCGGGCCCCGCGCCCGATGTGTATGGGTGCTTCTCCCTCTCTGAACACCCACTAGCCCAGTCGGGGACGACGAGCTTCTGCTCTGTCGTCCTTTCTTTTTGTGCCTCGACCCGGCGAGCCCCCGCTGGCAGACCTTGTACGGGCACCCCCTCTCAGTCCCCGGAAGGCACTCGTGCCGGCTCTGGATGTAGTTGTATCAGGCAGCAGCGAGGACCTTGCGCGGGCAGTCGTGGCCGCCTGGGCCCGACGGGTCTCCGCGGACGCCGGGCTGCGCGTCGGCGATGCCGCGCTGGATCTGGGCTGCGGTTCGGGCGTCTTTGCCCAGGCACTGGCCAGCGAGAGCGGAACAACCGTGCTGGGCCTGGACCTCGCCCCGCCGGCTAGCCGTGGATCGGAGTCTGGCGTTCACTGGCTCTTGGGCGCTGCCCAGCGCCTCCCCTTCGCCGATCGGTCGCTCAGGCTGGTCTTCCTTTCCAACCTGGTACACCATCTGGAGGACCCCCTGCCGGTCCTGCGGGAGGTCCGGCGGTGCCTGGCTCCGGGCGGGTCCTGCATGGTGCGGGCAGTCACGCCGGCCCAGCTCAAGGATCGACCCCAGTATCGCTTCTTCCCAACCGCACTGGAGATGGCGGCCACCGGAACACCCACCGCCTCGCGGCTCCGCAACCTGCTCTCCGGCGCCTGCTTCAAGCCTGTCGCTGCCGATACCATCAGCCAGCCCTCGAGCATCATGCTGGGAGAGCTGCTGGACCTGGCATTGGAAGGCCGGCTGCCTCAGGCCCAAGTGGAGTCCGCATTGGATCGACGGGCCTGCGTGGCGAGGTTGTCCGCCTACGTGGAGCGCAGAGGCAGACAGGCCAGGGACGAGGAGCGCTACACGCTGCTCCAAGGCCGCGTGCCCTAGCGCAGGGCCCGCGGCCTTCGCGCGCTGGCCGGCCAGCCGCTGGCGCCGCGGCCGGCAGCCCACCGACCGCGCCCCCAACCGCCAATGCCCTCTCCATGGGATGATAGCTCTGGCGCAACTCCGTGGATGGCGGATCCAAGGGGCGCCCCCCGGGGCTTCGGGCAGCAGTCGTGGCCTTGAGGGATCGCGCCCGTCGGTCGATACCACGATGGGATGCGTTCGGCGGACCTGATGCCGCCGCTGGCCTGCCTATTGCTGTCTCCCCCGGAGGCCCTCCGATGAGGCGCCCCGGCGCGGAGGCACCGTCATTGGGGGCGCCGGCACTGATCGTGAAGGTTTGGAGGAGGGATCATGACCCGAGGCTCGGCTGTACGAGCATCGCTGCTCTTGCTACTGCTGCTGTCGCTGACGGGCAACGCGCTGGCGGTCCAGCTCAAGGTCGTCGGGACGGACGGCTCGAACGCCCTCACCGCCAAGCCGGGCGATCAGGTTCAGCTCGAGCTGCGCCTGGCAGGCACCGCCAGTGACGTCGCCGCCGTGGACGGCATCCTGGACTTGCAGGACCGTACCACTGGGGCCCCGCAGGCCTCCGGCGTCTCGGCCGGCGGGTCCGACGCCAAGGCCGCCAAGGTCACCGCCGGCCCGATGTTTGACCCCAAGGGCGGCATTCTGCTGGCCCTGGGCTCCCTCTACGCCCCAGGCCAGGTGAAGTT
>DASXUI010000248.1:0-3434 GCA_036504955.1 Armatimonadota bacterium | reverse complement strand
GGAGACCAAGACCGCGAACCTGGGCTAGCCAACGCTAACCTTCAGTGCGGCGCGCCCTGGCATCGCCGACCTCAGCCCCGGCCGGACCCTCCCCCCGCCATTACTTGCCCATGGGATAGAGGAGCTTCTGCACGTCTGGCTGGTTGATGTTGGCGGCGGTAACCACGGTGACGCCGGTGTCGATGCGCGGCGCGACCTTCTTGCCCCTCAGCGTTTCGACAGCGGCCTTCACGCCCTCGTAGCCCATCTTGAAGGGGTTCTGCACCACCAGCGCCTGGATAGCGCCCTGCTTCAGGCGCGCGATCTCGCCCTCAGAAGCGTCGAAACCCACCAGCTTCACCTTGCCGATGAGGCCCCGCCCCTCCAAAGCCTGGGCCGCGCCCAGAGCCCCTGGCTCATTGGCGCCGAAGATGCCGCCGATGCCAGGGTTGGCGGTGAGCATGTTCTCGGTCGCCTGCATCGCCTTGTCGGTCTTGCTGTCGGAGTAGAGCGTGGAAGCGATCTGGATGCCCGGGTGCCGCTTGATCTCGTCCTCGAAGCCCTTCTGACGCTGATCGGAAGTCGCGGCGCCGTGAACGAAGGGGATCAGGCCTACCTTGCCCTTGTCGCCCAGCAGCCGGGCGAGCTCCTTGGCTCCCTCTTCGGCGCCCTTGGCGTTGTCGGTAGCGACCAGCGTCACCGGGATGTTGGAGTTGACGCCTGAATCGATGGTCACTACGGGGATGCCGGCATCCTTCGCCTTCTGGATCGTGGGGACCAGAGCGTCCTGATGCACGGCAGCCATCACGATCGCGTCCACCTTCTGGGTGATCGCGTTCTCGAGGATCTTCACCTGCCCCGTGACGTCGGTCTCTTCCGAGGGGCCCTTCCACTGGATCTCGGCGTTGAACTCCTTGGCCGCCGCGTCGGCGCCGGCCTTCACGGTCCGCCAGAACTGGTGCACCGTGCCCTTGGGAATCACCGCGATGCGGAGCGGTGCGCCGGAGGCGGCCTTGCCCGGCGCGCCAGGTGTAGTGGTGCTCTGCGATGGCTTCTGGCCGGTGCAGCCGGCGAGGAGCGTGAGCGCGGCCAAGACGCACACGCGCGTGGACCTACGAGTCGAGATCATGGGCTTCTCCGGCCTAGACGGGATCCGCGCCGCCTCCGAAGCCCACAGAGCGAGCGGGCATAGGTCGGAGCGCGTGGATATCAGGTTCGCGGGCCTGGCGCGAGAAGTGGTGATGCGAATGAGGGGCGTGGCGCCGGGGCCGCGGCTCCATGATACCCAGGCACCACCCCTCAGTCAACGGACGCTAGGCGGCACAGACCGGCTGCGACCTTGGCCAGGGCCCGCCGCTATCCGGCGTTCGCCTGGCCACGCGGCGATGATGCCTTCTGACCCCGGCCTAACCGCCTGGCAACGGTGCCGACTCCGAGTCGGCGGCCGACAACCGATGACCACGGAGACACCACACGAACCTACGCATGGTCCCTCTCCGTGCATCTCTGTGCCCTCTGTGTCTCCGTGGTTGGGCCGTTCATGGGGTCTCTTGGTGTCTTGGTGTCTTGGTGGTGAAGTAGTCAGTAGCCGCTGGCTGAGCGCGGGTTCTGGCCGTGCCGCCCCTTACCAGGAGCTGCCTGCTAGCACGCCGCCGTCCACGTAGACGGCCTGCCCCGTCATGTAGCTAGCGGCCGGCGAGCACAGGTAGATGGCCATCCCGACCATCTCTTCCGGGCGCCCTCCCCTTCCCATGGGGATGCGCGAGAGCATCCACTCACGCTTGTGGGTGTCGCCCCAGATGGCCTTCTCGGTGAGCGGCGTGACGATGAAGCCCGGGCACAGGCAGTTCACGCGGATGCTCAGCGGAGCCCACTCGATGGCCTGGGTCTTGGCAAGCTGCGCCAGCCCTGCCTTGCTCGCACCGTAGATGGAGACGTATGCAAGCCCGATGCTGGAGGTCAGAGAGGCGATGTGCACGATCGCTCCCCCGCCACGTGCCCTCATGTGCGGAACGGCCGCCTGGCTCGTGAAGTACGGGGCTTTGAGGTTCACCGCCATCACCTCGTCGTAGGCCTCAGGAGTCACGTCCACGATGGGGCCCCTGCGGTTGGTGCCCGCGCAGTTCACCAGGATGTCGAGGCCCCCGAAGGCGCCGGCCGCTTCGTCGACGGCTTGGCGGCAGGACTCCAGATCGCCCATCTCCGCCGCCACCGCCACGGCCTGGCCGCCCGCTCCGGCGATGGCCTTGCGGGTCTCCTCAAGTCTCTCGGTGTTGCGGCCACTCACCACCACGCTGGCACCCGCACCCGCCAGCCCCAGGGCCAGTTCCCTGCCGATCCCGCTGCTGCCGCCTGTCACCAGGGCTGCCTTGCCCTTCAGGCCGAAGAGCCCCTCCAGATACTCTCGCGCTGCCACGCTTCACCTCCTGGTCGCCTGGGCAACATGACTCACGTCTACTATGCGCCGCCCCGCATGGGCACGCAACAGAAGCGCGGCCCTACAGGACCTTGGCTGTGCTGGGAGGAACCTGAGCTGTGCCCCGCCGTCACGCCGCCCTTGGCGGCACGAGCTGAGCGGTCAGACTCTAGCGCCACGAAAGGCACCGGACATGGTCTTCCAGCAGGAGATACACCTCTCGGCAACCAACCACGGCGACCTGCGCGACATCACCTCGGATGTTGCCCAAATCGTGCGGTTATCAGGCATCAGAGTCGGGATCGCGCACCTGTTCCACGTCGGCAGCACGGGCGCTCTCGGCGCCATTGAGTTCGAGCCTGGCCTTGAGCGAGACCTGCCGGAGATGCTTGACCGGCTGATTCCGCCCGGCGAAGACTACGGTCATGAGCAGGCTTGGCACGACGGGAATGGTCACTCGCACCTTCAGGCGACGCTTCTCGGGCCCTCCCTCACCATTCCTGTCCGCGACGGACGGCCGGTTCTGGGGACCTGGCAGCAGGTGGTCCTTCTGGAATGCGACGTGAAGCCCCGGACCAGGACGGTGGTGGTCACCGTCTACGGCGAGGAGTGACACGCCGGGAGATACTGCTGGCCTCCGGAGCCGCCCTCGCGTGCGGAACCGTAACGCCGGGCGGCGGCGAGGCGGGTCCACGCACTCTCGGGCAGGGCCCTACAGGAAAGAGAGGGACGCGCATGGAGGCATGGCGGGCATCTGGGGGGCTGGAGGTGTGGCCCCTACCGACCAACCTGGGGGTCTTGCGACGCGAGGGCCGAGTTCTGCTCCTGGGCTCCGCCGACCCGGAGGAGCTGTCGCTGATAGGGGTGCTCCCTCAGGAGGTGGACTGGGTCCTGCTGACCCACCACTACCGCGATGTGGCGCGCGGCGTTCCTGAGCTCTCGTCGTTCGGGGCACGGCTAGCCGTCCCACAAGGAGAACGCGATCTCTTCGAGGACCCCCAGTCATTCTGGGCCGGCAGAGCCTACCTCTATCACGCCT
>DASXUI010000247.1:0-9049 GCA_036504955.1 Armatimonadota bacterium | reverse complement strand
TCTTCCCCACGACGCCACGACCCTTCTTGGAGAACTACATGGCTATGCGGTACAGCGGAACAGTGTCGAAGCTTCTGGTGCTTGGGGTTGCAGTGTCGATGGGAGCATCGACCTCGGGGGCCTTGGGCGCCGAGGTGGTGCGAAGCCTGTCGATGACGATGAGGGGGGCCATGCAGGCGCCGAAGGGGAGGGAAAACCAGCTTCCCCCGGGCATGGCGTCCTTCAGCCTGAAGGTGTTGGCCAAGGGGCGCAAGGTCTCTATGGATATGCCCAACTCGCAGGGCAGGGGTCGGCTCATCTACGACGGCGCCACGGCCGTGGTCTACGACAGCGGGAACAAGGCAACGCTGCCGGCTACCGTGGACCAGGCCAAGAGCCTGCTGGGGCCGCTGTCCGCGTTTCTGGGGCCAGGCGGTTCCCTGGCTCCCGCCGAGGCGAAGCGCAACCTGGGAGTCATGCTTCGTGACAGCAAGAAGGTGGGGCAAGGCGCGGCCAACGGCCACAAAGCGACCATCTACCTGCTAAAGCGGACCCCTGGAGTCAACGCCCCCGTGCCCCCCCACCAGACCGCGAAGCTCTGGGTGGCGGAGGACCTACCCCTTCCACTCCCCCTCCGGATGGAGGTCCGCAACCAGGACGGGAGCGGCCTGGTCGCCGACTTCGTGGATATCCGGCTGAACCCGACACTCTCCGATGCATCTTTGGGCGTCCCCAAGGGGACCAAGAAGCTCTCCCCCTTGGGGCCCGGCGGCCGGCCGATGAAGGTTAGGTAGGAGCGGGTCGTGGGGTCGTAGGGTCGTAGGGGAGGGGCAGTTCGCCCTAGGACCCCACGACCCGTCCTTGCCTCACCGCCGCATCAGGAGGCGCGATAGGCCGGAGGGCCGGATGTCCGGGACTAGGAGCTTCGTGGGGTGGCCCAGATCTGAAAGAACGGCTTCGGCGGCCAGGTAGCCGGAGCGGACCGCGCCCTCCATGGTGCCGGGCCAGCCTGTGTCCGTCCAGTCGCCCGCAAGGTAGAGGCCGGTGATCGGGGTGCGCGTGCCGGGGCGGAACTCGTCGCTCTCCGGGGTCGCCGAGAAGGTCGCCTTGGGTTCGACCACCACCTTGGCGCTTTTCAGTTCCGCCTCTCGGGCGGCGGGGAAGACCTCCCGCACCTCGCGAAGGGCGACCTCCACGATCTCGTCACGGGTCTTGCCGGTCCATTGCCGCGACGCGCTGACGACGAGCCCTAGATAGCTGCCCTCTCCCTGAAGCCCGAAGTCCCTCGTCTTGTTGAACATCCACTGAATCTGGTGGTCCAGCACCACGGCGTGGTCCAGGTCCGTCACGATGCGGTCGAACCACAGGTGCACGGCGGTGATGGGGGAGACCTCCAGGCGATCGAGGCCCGAGAAGGGGGCCTCGCCCGTCAGCTCCTCCGGCAGAATCCGCAGGAGCGCGTCGGAGGGAACGCTGGAGACGACGACGTCGGCCTCCTCCTCCGTGCCGTCCGAGAGGCGCACGCCATGGACCTGGCCTTCGTTCACGAGGAGCCGAGTGGCCGTTGCACGTCGGCGCACCTCGCCGCCCTTGCTGGCCAGGAACCCCTCGCAGGGCTCCTCGTAGAGGCGCGCCAGGGGTACCGAGGGGATTCCAACCTCGTAGGCATCGCGGGTCGCCAGGAAGCCGTCTCTGAAGACCATCAGTCCGTAGCGGGCACTGGCGCGATCTAGAGACTCGTTGAGGGCGCTCACCAGGACGGGCTCCCAGAACGCCTGGATGGCCCTGGGTGTCTGGCGGGCTTCGGCCAGCCACGCCGATAGAGTCATCCGAGCCAGCCGAGGGGAGGCCAGGTCGGCGCGCAGCACCCTCAACAGGCCCAGGGCGATGGACAGCTTGTCGCGCAGGCCCATGGACTTCAGGCCAAGGAAGCTCAGCCCCAGGTGCAGCGGCGCCGGTAAGGGGAGGGGTGACAGCGCGGAGTGGCTCCCCCGGCCGTCGATGAAGGTGACCCGCTTGTGGAAGGCGATGAGGTCCGCCACGCCCACCCGCCGGTAGAAGTCCATCAGGCAGGTGCAGCAGTGGAGCAGCACGTGCTGGCAGTTGTCCACCGGCTCCGCCACGCCCTGCCCGGTGAAGGAGGCTGCCCTGCCCCCGAGGACGGGCCTCCGCTCCAGCACCGTGGGCCGCAGCCCGGCCTCTGCCAGAGCTACCGCCGCCGCCAGCCCGGCGATTCCGGCGCCCAGCACCAGCACGCGCGGCGGGCGACCGATCTGGGTGGGAGCGCTCACCAGGGCATCAGAGAGCGGGCGAGGATGCCTAGCTTGGCGGCGGCCGGCAGCTTGGCCCTGTGGGAGTAGACGTCGTATTCGGACCGGCGGATGCGCTCCAATAGCCCGTGATAGATCCCGACCATCGCGCGAAGGCAGGCGCGGCTGTCCCGATCCACCAGGCCCACCAGCGGGGCCGACTTGGCGTAGAACTGCTCGGCGCGGTCGACCTCGAAGGTCATGAGCTCCCTGAAGCGCTCGTCACGCACTCGGCCGACTAGGTCCTCCTCGTGGTAGCCGAAGCGCGCCAGGTCCTCCTGGGGCAGGTAGACACGCCCCATGCCGGCGTCCTCCGCGAGGTCCCGCAGGATGTTGGTGAGTTGGAACGCAATCCCCTGCCACTCCGCGAGCCGCCGCGCCTCGGGGTCCCGGAAGCCGAAGACGTGGATGCAGACCAAGCCCACCACCGAGGCCACGTGGTAGCAGTAGCGGTACAGGTCCTGGAAGGTAGCGTAGCGGGTGGCCTGCAGGTCCATCTCCGCGCCGGTGATCAACTCGTGGAAGTAGGTGAGCGGGACCTCGTGCTTCCGGACGGCATCGGCGAAGGCGGGCAGAATGGGACTGCTGGCCACGTCCCCGGCGGCCGCCCGGTCCAGCGTCGCTCGCCAGCTCTCCAGCAGGACGTGCTTGGGCGTGTCTCCCTGCTCATCGTCTACGAGGTCATCGCAGTAGCGCATGAAGGCGTAGATCGCGCAGAGCGACTCCCGCTTCTCCTTAGGAAGCGCCATGAAGCCGTAGTAGAAGTTGCGCGCCTGGGCTCGGGTGGTCTCGCAGCAGTAGCGGTAGGAGGCCTGAAGCTGGGGGGAACGGGGGGAAGTCATTGACACAGCGGGGGTCGTCCTCTCAGGGCAGCAGCCGAAGCAGCATCAGGCGGACCTTGCCTGCCTTGGTCAGGACCGGGCGGCGGCTGAGCACGTCGTAGCCCTGGCGCTCGATGAGGTCCAGCACGGTCTGCCCGCCCCGGGTGAAGAGCTCCAGGTCGCGCCGGAGCCGGCGGTCCACCTGCTTCAGCAGCGGCAGCCCCTCCGCGAACCACTGGCGCGTCCGCTCCACCTCGAAGCGCATCAGCTCCCCAAACTGGGGGGTGAACCGACGGTCCCGAATCTGCTCCTCGGCAACGCCGCAGCGTGCCAGGTCCTCCAGGGGGAGGTAGACGCGTCCCTTGTCCCAGTCGCGGGCCACGTCCTGCCAGAAGTTGGCGAGCTGGAGGGCGGTACAGGTGCTGTCTGAGAGCCGCTGGCGTTCCTCGTCGCGGTAGCCGCCCAGGTAGAGGACCAGCCTGCCCACTGGGTCGGCGGATCGGCGGCAGTAGTCCCGCAGCTCCTCGAAGGTGGGGTAGCGCGTAACGGTCTGGTCCTGAACGAAGGCGCTGAGCAGGTCCTCGAAGGGCCGCGAGGGGATGTTGAAGCGCTCGATGGTGGCAGCCAGTGCGACGAACACAGGGTGCTTCGGGTGGCCGGCGTAGCAGCCGCGCAGTTCGCCCTTCCACCAGTCCAGCAGCTCCAAGGAGCGCGCCGGGTCGCCCGTCTCGTCGGCCAGGTCGTCGCTCCAGCGGCAGTAGGCGTAGACGTTGAAGAAGTGCTGGCGTAGCTCCTTCGGTAGGAACCAGGAGACGACCGAGAAGTTCTCGTAGTGGGCGCGGGAGAGGCGGCGCGTGTAGTCCTGAGCCTCGTCCCGGGAGAGGACGCGCGACAGGTCGATGGGGATGTTGGCGGGTAGAGGAGTCGTCATACCTGGGAGGGGGCGCCGGTGCCGGCTGAAGGAGCCGCGAACGGGGGACCCCACCTAACCAATTGCGCCGCGACAGCTCAGGTTCCTGCCGCGACAGGCGTTCGTGACAGCCGCCGCCTGGCCCGCGCGATGCGCCAGAGCGCCGAGGGGCGCTGCGCGCGCGGGCTTCCAGGCGGCGACGCGGGCTAGCGGGCGGCTCCCATACCCCACGGGCTCGCCCTCGACTCAACCTCCGAGAGCCAGGTCAGTAGACGCCCGGCGACGACGGCCGTCGAAAGCGTCACTAGATACGCGCCGCCCAGGAGGGCGACAGCTCTGAGAAGGTCCGAGTGTGCAGTGAGCACGTCCAGGGCATCGTGGTCGCTCAAGATGGCGGCTAGGAAGGCGGACGAGGGGATGAGTGATACAGCGGGCATCCCCAGGGTCAGGCACCAGCGGCGGCCCAGGACAGGGCCAAGCAGCAGCCCAAGGACGGCTCCTGCCGCCGCGCCCTGAGGCACGACCTCCAGCGCGGTGAAGCCGCCCATCTTCCCGACCACGCACCATGCGAGCCAGACCCAGGGAGGGAGGATCAGGGCGCCCATCAGCATCCCCGAGGCCGCGCTTAGGGCAGCCCTTGACGGCAAGGAGCCGCGACCGGCCCCGAGGGCCAGGGAGCCGGGCCTCAACGTGTCCAGAGCCGCCGGCGATCGTAGGCTCATCCGGAGGAGCATGGAGTACGCCACTCGACCGGCGGCAACACTAGCGGAGCTGATGGCCAGCCACTCAAGCGCCAGCAGACCCTGGGTCTCAGGTGTCCACATGGAGTATCCACGGCTCTGAAGTGAGAGGGCGGCTACGAGGCTAGCCGCCGAGCAGGCACCCACCATCGCCGCCCAGGGCGCGAAGGGAAACAACAGGGAGACGCCGATGCCCAGGAGCAGCGGCGCCACCGTGCTGAAGGCCTGCCACAGGAAGGGCGGCACCACGTCGTGGGTGTTCGCGGCGATGTCATTGAAGGACACGCAGACACCTAGCCCCCCCACCAGCAATAGCAGGCCCACCACGGCCGGCAGCAGCACGGGCGCGCCGACCCTGGTACGAAGCCACTCACGCACCCACACGCTTCCGACCCTGTCGGGGTTGCCGAACTGGTCCAGGGCCGCCCGTAGCGCGGCATCGGGGTCCACCCCCAGGCCGGCGGCCCGTTCGGCCAGGGAGCGCAAGTGGTCGCTCCACTCAACGCGCACCCTCTGGCGCTCGGAGTAGGGCACGACCCCCACCATGGGCACCAAGGCGTGGTCAAGGTAGTCTTCCAGCAGCTCGTCTGGGGTCAGGGCCTCAGTGACCTGCCCCGGACTCGATCCTTCCTCGTTCCGCAGCGGACGAGGGTGGCCTTCCTCGCTCATGGGTCTCGTCTCCTTCTAGGACCTCATACGCCGCTTCGGCGATGCGTGCCCAGGCTCAAGATCGCCTCCGCGGGCTGGCATCGCCTCCCAAGTGATGGAGTGGGCATTACGCTCCCGGCCGTACCCCTCACGGACACGTCCTGCCATCCGCGCGAGCTCACCGAAGCCCGGACGGATCCGCTGAGCCCGCCGGAAGGCCATGGGCTGGCTGATCAGGCGGCCGGCGGGGACTCTCTAGCTTGCGGCCTCCAGGCGCCAAGGGTCGTCCGGAGTCAGGGGCCGCGTGAGCCAGCTCAGGATCCGGCGCCCGGCAAGGGCGGTGGTAAGGGTGACCAGGACGGCTCCGCCGATCAGGATCAGCGACCATACCATGACCTCAAAGGTGATCCCGCTCTGTTCGATAGTAGGTGTGAACATCGCGGAGAGCAGGGCGCAAGCTGGTATCAGCGAGACGGCGGGGACGGCCAGGGACATGCAGTAGCGACTGCTGAGCGCTGGTCCGAGCAGGAGCCCCAGGATGACGCCGATCAGCGGTCCGGCCCTGACGTAGCCCGTCACCTCCAACGGCCCCATCTCTGGGCAGAGGCCATGGATGCCGCAGGCCCAGATGGGGAACACCAGCACTCCAACGGCCGTTCCCACTGCCGAGCAGACGCCGCTTCGGGCGAGGGCCGCGGTGAAGCTCCGCCCGGTGAGGGAATCGACCCCGGGCATCAGCCTTGCCAGTGGCGCCGATGCAGGTCGCGTCAGAAGCAAAGACGGGAAGACCGCGCGCGCGACCAGGACGCCGGCAGTACTCATGGCCAGCCACACGCCGCACAGTGACGCTATGCCGCCCGGGACCATGACGCTAATCGCGGAGCCAATCACAGAGTCCCTCTGGACCGCCAACCCCGCCAGGAGGCTGGCGACGGCAAAGACCGCGGTCATCGGCCCGGTGGGCGCGAGGGGGAAGAGCAGCCGGGCTCCGGCTCCCATGAGCAGGGGAGCCAGAATCGCGAAGACGATCCACAGACCGTCTATGACTCCGTCAGGGGAGCCGTGCGCCTGATCCAGACACGCGACGGCTGCCAGGGCCCCGGCGCCCAGCAGTAGAACGCCTACGACCGCCGGTAGCGACACCAAGCCGCCTCGATCTCGGACCCACTGCCTGGTCCACCGACGGCCCAACTCGGCTGGGTCGCCGAAGCGGGACAGGGCCGCCCGCATGGCGGCGGCCTCGTCCTCCTCCTGGGTCCGGGCCTCTTGGGAGAGCGACACGAGGTGGTCGCTCCACTCTGCCCGAAGCCTTCGCCGTTCGCGAAGGGGCACGGCGCGGACCATCGGCGCGAGCGCGCGATCCAGGTAGTCCTCCAGCAGGTCCTCCGAGCTCAGAGCCCTGTCAGCCTGCCTCGGGCTCAAGCCTTCCTCGCACGGGAATGGAGGGTGGTTGCTCTTCTCGCCCATGCCTCTCGTCTCCTTCCAGAACCTTGTGGACCGCGTCGGCGAAGCGAGCCCAGACCTGGACCCTCTCCCGCAGACCGGCATCGCCAGCCGGCGTGATTGAATACACCTTGCGATCCCGGCCGCTCTTCTGGCGGCTCCATTCCCCTGAGATAAGTCCTTCGTGCTCCAGGGAATGAAGGGCGGGGTAGAGAGTGCCCTCCTTGCACCTGAGGGAGCTTCCGCTGCGCCGCTCAATCTCTCGGGCGATGGCGTAGCCGTGGAGGGGGCCGTCCCGCAGCACCGCCAAGACCAGGGTGGGAGTGTTGCCCTTCAGCAGCTCTCGATCCGTGCTCATCGGTCCCTTCCATCTGCTCCGTCCGGCCGCCCGGCCGCCGGTACCGGCCGTGACCAGCCAGGTTCTGATACAACGACTGACACTACATTGGATACCGATGTAGTTCTCCTCATCTGACGACGCTCCTTTTCTCAAGGTTCCGGAGAGAAGGGCGGTTCTGACGCAGGTCCTTCACCGGCGGGGACAAGGCTGGCGTACCCGCTCGCGGTGACCGTTGAGGGCCGCGACGCCGACCCCCGAGGGCGCTCGATCAGTGTTGACGCCCCTGGATCGCCGTGGTAGAATGGGCCTGCCGATGAACCGTGGCGTGGCTCGTGGGGCTGTGGCTCAGCGGGAGAGCGCTTCCTTGGCATGGAAGAGGCCGGGGGTTCGATTCCCCCCAGCTCCATTCTCTCTACCATCCCACGCGGCGGTTCGCGAAGCGGTGTCCGGATCACACTCCTCCCTCTCACGAGGGATGCGCGGACCGGTTATGCACGTCTGAAGAGGGGGAGCGAGGAGTCTCGCTCCCCCTCTTTTCATATCTGTGCCTGGCAGGAGGCATCATGGCGTCCGACGGACCCATCAGGATTGGCATGGCCGGCTTGGGGCGCGCCGGTTGGGGCATGCATCGTGAGGAGCTTAGGAACAAGCAGGACCGTTTCCGCATCGTGGCCGTGTGCGATCCCCTTCCGGTGCGGCGAGAGATGGCGGAGCGAGAGCTGGGGTGCAGGACCTACACCACCTTGGCGGAGATGCTGGGCGACCCCGAGGTTGAGCTCGTGGACATCGCCAGCCGCTCCACGGAGCACTGCGCTCACGCCTCCACCGCCCTGAGGGCGGGCAAGGTTGTGTTCCTCGAGAAGCCCATGGGCGTCCGCTACGAGGACGCGAGGAAGCTCTACCTGCTGGCTCAGGAGCTGGGGGGACAGCTCTTCGTGCGCCAGAACCGCCGTTTCGAGCCGGCCTTCCAGCACATCCGGGAGATGATCGCCGAGGGCCTGTTGGGAGACGTCTTCGAGGTGAAGCTGAGAAGACTGAGCTTCCAGCGGAGAGACGACTGGCAGACCCTTCGGGGCTGCGGCGGGGGGCTGCTACTCAACTGGGGGCCGCACATCGTCGACCACGCCCTGCGATTCCTCGACTGCCCGGTAGCCGACCAGTGGTCGGACCTGAAGCGCGTGGCGGCGGTGGGCGACGCGGAGGACCACCTGAAGATCATCCTCCGGGGCGAGAACGGCCGGGTGGTTGACATGGAGATCAGCGGCGGCGCGGCGCTTCTGGAGCCGGAGTACCTGATCTGGGGCAGCCGAGGCGCTCTCACCTGCACGGGAGAGACCATCACGGTGAAGTACCTGGACCCGGAGGCTCCGCTGCCGCCGCGAATCGCTGACTCAGGCACCCCGAAAGATGAGTTCGGTTCCGGTGAGGAGTTGCCGTGGATCGAGAGGACCTTCGAGGCCTGCCCACGGTCGGGATGCGACATGAGCTCGATCTGGGACGCGCTCTACCTTCACCTCCGCGAAGGCGCTCCCTACCCCATCACCCTCGAAGAGAGCCTTGAGGTGATGCGCGTGATCGAAGTCGCCAAAGAGACCACCGGCTTCGCCACCCCTCCCGGCGTGTAGGGGATAGGGGACTGAGGGGACTGAAGGGGCTCAAGGGGCTTAGGGGAGAGACCCAAGGCGCTCATCTGAGGCCCCTTCCCTTAAGCCCCCTGAGCCCCTTCAGTCCCCTAAGCCCCGTGTCCCTAAGCTGCCTGGTCGTAGGGGCGGCCTAGCATCTTGTAGACCAACATGGTGACGTCCACGATGGAGAGGCGGCCGTCGGAGTTCATGTCGGCGGCGTCGAACTCGTCGGCC
>DASXUI010000246.1:0-2930 GCA_036504955.1 Armatimonadota bacterium | reverse complement strand
CGCGCCCTTGCTCTCTTCTTCGTGCGGCGCGGCGGTTGCGAGGGCGGGTCGTTGGGTCGTTGGGGAAGGGCCTCAGGAGGTGGGGCGCTGAGACCGGTCGGACCGGTCTGACGGGTCAGACGATCAGGGCCTCCAAGACGGCGCTCCTGTGCCGGGGATGGCATAGAGGCGCCTCCTCGGGGCTGAAGCAGGTCGGCGCAGGCGCAACGGTGTGGGACCGCAGAGGGCAGGAAGCCCCGGAGGGGCGCCTCTATGTCAGCCAGGGGTAACACCCCTGGCGCCCGGCGGCATCACGGGACTGCCCCAGAGAGCCCTTACCGTCCGATCTGTCAGACCCGTCCGACCGGCCCCAGCCTCCCACCCTCTGAGGCCCTTCCCCAACGACCCTACGACCCCACGACCCTACGACCCGCCTCCAGACGACCCGCCCCTATAGGAGACACCCTTGAGAGTGACCATTCACGACTACCCCTACCCGGAGCTGGAGAAGGGGCGCAACTGGCTGGCGCGTGGCAAGTGGCCCTGCTCGTGGGTCCGGTGCCCGGAGGTGGGGGACCTTCCCTTCGTGACCGCCTACCGCCGCCGCTTCACGCTGCCCCAGGACACCACCTTGAGGGTTCACGTGACGGCCGATGAGCGGTATGAGCTCTACCTCGACGGAGAGCGGGTGGGGCGCGGCAGTGACCGGGGAGACGCGGAGAACTGGTTCTTCGAGACCTACGACCTGCCGATGAAGGCCGGGGAGCACGTGCTGGTGGCTCGGGTGTGGTCGCTGGGGGGACAGGCTCCCTACGCACAGATGACGCTGCGGCCCGGCTTCCTGTTGTCCCCGCAGGAGCGGGCGCACGACGCGCTGGTGGGCACTGGCGTGGCGGAGTGGGAGGCGAAGAAGCTGGGCGGCTACGCCTTCACGGACCCCTCGCCGGCCTGGGGTACCGGCGCCCGGCTGGTGCTGGACGGCGGCAAGATGGATTGGGGCTTCGAGCGTGGCGAGGGCGACGGCTGGCGCAAGGCGGAGGCCTCCGAAGGCGGGGCCGACGCGGTGCGCCGGGCCGAGTTCGACCATGAGCACCTGCTGCGGCCCTCAACCCTTCCGGCCATGATGGAGGAGCCCCGCCGGCTCGGCCGCGTGCGTTTGGTCACGGCGCCGGACAGCGCCAAGACGGCCGACGTACCCTATCGCGCCGCCGATGACCACCCTCAGGAGCGGGAGGCCTGGCAGCGTCTCTTCCGGGGCGGCGTGCCGCTGACGATCCCACCGCACACCCGGCGGCGCGTCCTGCTGGACCTGGACAACTACGTCTGCGCCTACCCGGAGGTCACCGTCTCCGGCGGCAAGGGAAGCCAGGTCCGGGTCTGCTGGGCGGAGTCTCTCTATGACGACCCTCGAAGCGGCAGCAAGGGCAACCGCGACGAGGTGGAGGGAAAGCGCTTCATCACTATCTGGCACCTCAAAGAGGGCGTGGGCGACACCTACCTGCCGGACGGCGGGGATCACCGCCTCTTCGAGACCCTCTGGTGGGAGTGCGGCCGCTACGTGGAGGTCTACGTGGAGACGGCGGACGAGCCCCTGAAGCTCGTCGACTTCCGCCTTCGCGAGACTCACTACCCGATGGAGCTGGAGAGCCGCTTCGAGTCCAGCGACGAGCGGCTGGAGAAGCTGATCCCACTGGCCTTCCGCACCATTCAGATGTGCGCCCACGAGACCTACATGGACTGCCCCTACTACGAGCAGCTCATGTACTCAGGCGACACCCGGCTCCAATGCCTAGTCACTTACATCGCCGCGCGGGACGACCGTCTGCCTCGCAAGGCGCTCTGGATGCTGAATGAGTCGCGGCTGAACACGGGCCTCACCCAGAGCCGCTACCCCTCGCGAGTCCGGCAGCTCATCCCGCCCTTCTCCCTTTGGTGGATCGCCATGGTTCACGACTACGGGATGTGGCGCGACGACCCCGCTTTCGTCCGCCACCTGATGCCGGGCGTGCGGGCGGTGATCGACCACTTCGAGGGCCTGCTGAACGAGCAGGGGATGGTTCAGGCGCCGAAGGGCTGGAACACCCTTGATTGGGTGCCCGGATGGCGGGATGGCGTGCCGCCCGAAGGCTACGACGGGGTGAGCGGCCTCATCAACTGGCAGTTCGTCTGGTCCTTGGTGCTCGCCAGCGAGGTGGAGACCTCCCTGGGTGAGAAGGAGCTCTCCGAGCGCGACCGGCGCCTGGCCCGCGAGCTGGGGGCTCGCCTGGAGCGCGCACTGTGGGACGAGAAGCGCGGGCTGATGGCGGACGACCTGGCCCACAAGCAGTTCTCGGAGCACACCCAGTGCCTCTGGATGCTCAGCGGCGTGGGCTCCAAGCCCCACCTGAAGCGCGCCTTCCAGTCACTGCTAACCGACGCCAACCTCGCCCGAACGACGATCTACTTCCGCCACTACCTGTTCGAGGTGCTGGCCCAGCACGGCCGCGCGGACGAGCTGCTGAAGCGCCTGGACCTGTGGCACGGCCTGCTGGAGCGTGGTCTCCGAACCACCATCGAGATGCCGGAGCCCACCCGCTCGGACTGCCACGCCTGGGGCGCGCACCCGCTCTTCCACTACCACGCCTCGTTGCTGGGTGTCCGCCCTGCAGAGCCCGGCTTCCGCTCTGTCAGCGTTACGCCCTGCTTCGGCCCCCTCACCAGCCTCAGCGGCACCACCCCGCATCCCAAGGGTGAGGTGATGGTCGACCTCCGCCGCGACGGTGACCGCCTGACCGGCCGCATCTCCCTCCCTCCCGGCGTGAAGAGCACCCTCCACTGGGGCACCACTTCCATTCCCCTGAAGCCCGGAGAGCAGGAGGTTGAGGAGGTGCAGAGGTGAAGAGGTGACAATGCCTCGGTTAGATGGATAGAGCGTGTACTCGGGGGCGCGTGGTGGGCGGCGCCGGGGGTAA
>DASXUI010000245.1:0-8493 GCA_036504955.1 Armatimonadota bacterium | reverse complement strand
CGATCGATCCTGTGAGCCAGGTCGCCGGAGGGAACCGCCTTGGCCGGCGCACAAAGCCTGGGTGGCGTCCAGGCCGCCTGGACCGAACTGCCCGATAGGGGCACGAGTAGCAGAGCCAGTGGTATGATGGTTCCCTCCTTACGATACCAGCTCGTTCCAAACTGCCTCACCACAGAGACACAGAGGGCACAGAGAAACACACAGAAGGACCAGCTTAGGTTCCCCTGGTGTCTTGGTGTCTTTGTGGTGGGACTTTCCCTGTTGCCAGCCTTGCCCTTCTTTGTGTTTCTCTGTGCCTCCGTGTCTCTGTGGTGAGGCAGTTCTTGGTGTCTTGGTGCCTTCGTGGTGAAGTTGTTCCTTGCCGCTGACCAGGCCGGTGCCGACGGCCCGCTACTTGCCCGCGTACACCCTCACGTAGTCTACGTACATGTCAGCCCGGCCATCGTAGCGGGACAAGTCGACGGGCCAGCCGCCGCCCGTCGCCAGGTTGATCAGGAAGAAGAAGGGGTATCGCTTCGACGCGTCTAGAGTCTTGTGCCGCCCCACCTCGAGGTTGTCGCAGTAGTAGATGGTCTCGCTCTCGGTGATCTTGCAGCCATAGGTGTGGAACGCCTCGTACCAGGTCGAGGGGATGCCGAGTTTCTTCATGGAGATGGGGTTGTTGAGCCCCTTGTAGGCGGCGGTCTCCGCCGCTTTGCCGGCTTCCCCCTGGTTCCAGGCGTGGGGCGTCACCATGTAGAGGTCGAAGGCGTTGGGCGAACCCGGCCCCTCGCCCCCGTAGGCTTCGATGATGTCGATCTCGTCCACGGGCTGAGTGCTCTCGCTCTTGCCCTGGTTGCGCTCGGTCATGTAGTCGGTCAGCAGCCAGAAGGCGGGCCAGGTTCCGATGGCATTGGGGCCGAGGAACCGGCACTCGAAGTAGCACGGCACGGAGGCCTTGATCCCGCTGGCGTCGTTCTTCAGCGACGAGAGCAGCCCCGCGCTGTTCCTCTTCTCGTCCGCGCGGATCCGCAGATAGGTGTCCACCTGGTGGAAGGGGTTCTTCGGCGACTCGAGGTCGGAGAAGGGAAGGGTGCTGAAGTCCTGGCTGCCGTTGGGCGGCTTGTGGGAGTAGTAGGTCGCCTTCTGATCCGTGCCCGAGATGGAGGGCGGCTTGGCGAAGTCATCGGCGAAGGCCAGCCGCATTCCCTGCGCGGCGGGCGGCGTTCCCGGCAGCCCCTCGCTCCAGGAGATGCCGCCCTTGTTGTAGAGCTGGAGGTAGCACCGGTCCTTGTACTCGCCGCTCTCCCCGGTGATCGTCACCGTGATTGGCCCGTGGGGCAGGGTGTCCGCTGGAAGCACGAAGGAGCCCTGGCCGCGAGCGTCGGGGACGACGGTGGCGAGGGTGGCCTTGGAGCCCTTGGCGCCGCCCGGCTTCCAGGAGGTGACCGTGAGGCGCTGGAACTCGGGGGCCGAGAGGGTGACCTGGGTCTTGCCCTTCACCTCCGCCCCGTAAGGGGGCGTAAGAACGGAGACCTGGCCGCCCAGGGTCTCCAGCCGGCCCTTCTCGGAGTCCACGCTCAGCGCATCGAAGAACAGGTCCCCCTCAGAGGGCGTCGCGCCGTCGTGGCTGACCTCGAAGGTGATTCCGGTGATCGGGTAGTCGAGCTTGCCGTTGTTGTTTCCACCCCAGTGTTCGTGGGGTGCGTCCAGATCGACCTCGATCTGCTTCCAGCCCTTCCAGTCGACCTTCATAGCGGCGGCGTTGCGGTACTTGTGCGTCTCGCCGCTGACGTCCTGCAGGTAGAGGCCGTAGCCGCTGCCGGAGCTGTCGCCGTAGACCATCCAGCGCAGCCGGTGGACCGGCGCCAGGACTTTGACTGGGAGGGGGACGCCCAGATACTGTCCCGCCCCGGTGAAGTGGTAGTGAAGCTGGAGCGATTGCTTGCCCTGGTAGGGGTGCTCGGAAGACAGCTTCACGGAGGCGTTCTGGTCCGGCATGTTCACCACCCAGACCTTAAGCGGCGCGGTCACTCCCTCGAAGTCCTGCACCGCGATGCGCTTCAGCTCCGGCGCGGCGACGCCCCTGGGGGCGACCAAGGTGGTCAGACCCAGGAGCACGAGGGCCATCAACCCCGGCAGCAGAGGACGGAAGGCGGGCAGGCGCGACCAGCGCTTCCGTGCGGCAACCAGCGTGGCGCGGGAGGCGCTTGCGCGTCGCTCAGGGCGCGGGATCTCGCAAGCTAGACGTGGGCAGTGCGGACTAGGGGGCATAGCGGACTCCAAACCAGTAGGGAGTGCTCACAGGACGCAAGAGAGGTGGCGAAGGGAGACAAGCACACCAATAAGCCCTTCGCAGGCCGCGTGCTAGTACCTTCGGGGAGGTGCAAGGCGGTCGCCTGGCCCTCACCGTGCACGAGGCGCCTGCGCGTCGAGCAGGGCGCGGGCTTCCGCACGCTCTCGTGAGTGAGGCAGGAGGCTAGGGCGAGGCAAGCAGGCCCGGTGGCGGCCTCACCCGCGCGCCGGCTCCAGGATCAGCAGGGCGTCCTCCCAGCCTTCCGGCGTCGTGAAGCTCTGGGCGCCGTGGGCGGGGAAGCTGCCCGCGGGAGTAGGCCGGCCCGTCCGGGGGTCGATCCAGAATGCGGCGGCGTGGTCCGTGCCCGCGAGCTTGCTCAGATCGACGGAGACCGTCGCCTTGTCGGCCAGGTAGGCCATGAGCCACTTGCCGTCCCGATGCCGCGCCGCCAGGTTCAGCACGCGGCCCTCCGTATGGCCGCCCGTGACGAGGATGCTCTGGTCCGGGACCAGCAGCCACCACTCCTTGCGCGCCTCGAAGGCCTTGCGGAGGAGGCCCATCTGGACGGCGCCGGGCGCCTCGAGGGCCTGCTTCCAGGTGGGCAGCACCCGCCAACTGTCGTTGTGCCCGTAGGTGTGATGGGCGCCGGCCAGGTACGAGTAGTAGGCCTGCCGCCGAACCCACAGTGGGCTGACCTCGAACCCGTACTCGGAGCCGTGCTCGTAGGCTCCTTCGGCCATCAGCACGGGCTTCACGGGCTTGCGCTCGTAGTCCTTGGTCACGAAGGGGTAGATCAGCTCGACGCTTGCCCAGGTCTGCATGGAGTTGAAGTCGAGCCACTTCTCGTCGTGGATGAAGCTGGAGGAGAAGGGAGCGGGGTCCGGCTTCAGGGTGATGAGGTGGGCGCCGCCGTCGCCCTCCTTCAGCCCGGCAGCCAGCTCCCGGAGGATCGGCACGAACTCGGGCGTGGCTTGCGGCGTCATGGACCAGACGATGTTGGGGTAGCCCTTGTATCGCTGAGCGACCCACTTGGCCCAGGCGTGGGCGTTCGCCAGGGTGACGTGCGCGCGCTGGCTCTGGTGGAACAGCGTCATCGAGATGACGATGCTGCTCTCACGGGCGAGCCGCATGACCGCGTCGACGTGCTTGAAGTACGCCTCGTTGGGTGTGAGGGGGTTGTCTCCGACCCAGGGCTTGTCCCCGTAGACGTTCGGCTGCGTGCCGTCGCCGGTGCCCATGAGCATGACCTGCGCGAAGGTGAAGCCCCTGCGTTGGGTCTCCTTCAGGATCGTCCCGGCGTCCTCCAGGGTGTAGCCCCGGAAGAGCATCCACTGGGTGGTGCCCAGCCAGAAGACGGGGACCCCGTTTCGGTCGACGAAGTACCGGTGGTTCGCGCTCACCTTCACGGGCCACACCGGCTCGGCCCCCATGGCGCCTACCGGGACCATGAGAAGCAGTGCCGCCCCAGCAACCGCGAGATCCATGGATACCATCTCCTGCTCTCCTTCACTCGCGGGGTCCATGGATAACCGCGAGGCTTGGGTAGTGCCCGTGGAGGGCTGGGGGCTCCTGCCCCCTCATAGGCTGGGCCCACGGCGGCGACGCTGGCACCGATCCAGCCCTCGGAGGAGGCCGATCCTCCCAGAAGTGGCGTACCTCACGTTAGCGTTGGCAATCTGCTTGGCAGTATGTGTCCTGTACCATCAGTCTGGCGTCTGGTCCGCCGTCGCGCCGCACTGAAGTACGCCGCTTAGGGTACTACAAGCCCTCCTTCGAGGGCTTGGGTTGTGCCGGGTGAGTGCTGGAGATCCTGCCCCCCAGAGGGGCCGGGTCCACAGCGGCGCGCCGAGCACCCACCTAGCCCACGAAGGTGGGCTTGGGTTCCCCGGAGCGGCGTACTTCAGTGCGGCGCGAACGGGCTCGGCCGACCGTCTCAAGTTTGCCAACTCTAGCCTTCAGTGTGGCCCTACCCGGGCCAGGGCTGGTTCGAGGCCACCGGTTCTCGGCTTGCCCTGGCTGGCGGGCTCTGGGGTGTGGGCACCCGATACTGACTCGTCCGGGGGCCCCTCTGCGGCGGCGGTGTCTCGGCCTGCTCCCTGGGAAGCAGCGTGCGAGGGACTCCCAGCCCTGGTCGCTCCTGCCTTCAGAGGGGGTGCGCCCTCATCCCATTACGCCAGACCGGCAAGCTCACTTCGACTTCTCAGCCCCGGGGGCCGGGTTGACGTCATCGGCCACGATCACCGCGTCCTGACCGAAGGCGCGGACCGCGTCGTGAGGGAAGGCTATCTCGCTGTGAGTGAGGCGCCCGACGAAGCCGCCCGTGGCGACCCGGTATCGCTCAATCCGGCCGGTTACCTCGTTTATGTCGTAGTCCGTCACCTTGCCAAGGTGGGTGCCGCCTTCCGTGATCACGGGCCGGTCGTGCACGTCCGCGGTGACTTCCCCTGGCTGCTTCGAGGGGGGCACTGCCTCGAGAACCGATGAGACGGAGTCGACCGTGATCGCGTCTGTTCCCACGGAGCGTACGGAGGCCCAGGGCAGCACGCCATCGGCCCGGGTCTCCGCGCCCACGAAGTGCAGGTAGCGGACTCGGCCATCCGCGGCGGCGAACTCCAGTCCTTTGAGGGTGCCGAGGCGCAGCCCCTCCTGAACGGTCATGAGAGGCATGCCCAAAAGGTCGTGAAGGGTCTTCATAGTCTATCCTTTCCGGCTCCTCGCGCCGGCTGCGGTGCGTCACCTGAAGGAACGCCCCCTGTCGAGCGTCACCCTTGTAGTGCCGGGAGTCCGGAGGAGGCACGAGCCTACCGCCTCATCCGCCGCACGGTCAGCCCCGGGGTTCCGCCCTCGCTGCCGAGGGTCCGCCCCAGGCTGTGCGCGGCCGCCTGTCAACAGCCGCCCGCAGGGCCTTCCCGGAGCACCAGGGCCGATGATGGGGTGTTCTATGGAGGCGAGCCGGCTCCTGCGAGCGAGGGCGCCCCTGGCCGAACCACATCCGAATCGCCCTGAGGAGCAGCCGGAGGGTCCCTCACGGTAGCGGCCAGTCACTGCCGCCTGCTGTCGAGAGGGGCTCGAGGTTCGCTGCGCGGCCGCGGACAGACTGCTGACTCGCCAGTGACGAGCGAAGCACCCACCAGCACGCCTGTGGCGGGCGGCTGGTTGGCCCCAGCGCATCCCACTACGCGCCCACAGGCAGGCGCTGAAGCGCGCGAGGGGGAATGGGGGGAGGAGGTGCTGGGTGTGGCCGAGGCCGACCCCACCCGGTTCATCCCTCGCGCTAGAGCGAACGCGATGTGGTACACGTGCCCCGAGGGCGGCGCCTCCACCGGCCCCCGCCAGCGGTAGGCGTCGATAGGAGAGGAGCTGGTACATGAACGACGAGCCCTTCGTGCGTGTTGGACAGGGCCCCGTGCTGTCCCCTTGCGACCTACCGATCCGGGCCAACTGCTGCCTGAACCCCGGGGTGGCCGAGCTGGACGGCGAGGTGGTGCTGCTGGCGCGCATCGAGGACCGGCGTGGAGTCTCGCAGATCCGAGTGGCTCGCAGCCGGAACGGTGTCGACCAGTGGCGCATCGCCGACCGACCGCTGCTGGGCCCGGGCCTGCCGGAGTACCCCTATGAGGAGTGGGGTTGTGAGGACCCCAGAGTCACCCGGATCGCGCCGGACCAGTGGGTGATCGCCTACACAGCCTACTCGCGCTACGGGCCCTCCGTCGCACTGGCGACCACGCGGGACTTCGAGACCGTGACTCGCCTGGGGGTCGCCCTGGCGCCGGAGAACAAGGATGCCGCCGTCTTCCCCGAGCAGCTCGGGGGGCGCTGGTACCTGCTCCATCGCCCGGTCACGGGCGGGCAGGAACACATCTGGTATGCCTCCGCCGACCACAACCTCACCCACTGGGGGGAGCCAGGGGTGCTCTTCCCTGAGCGTGGTGGGCCCTGGTGGGACGGCCTCCGGATTGGGGTAGGCGCGCCGCCGATCCGGACGGACGAGGGCTGGCTACTCATCTACCATGGAGTCAAGGAGATGGGAGGCCATCCCGTCTACCGGCTGGGGCTGGCGCTGCTGGACCTGGAGGACCCGCGCAAGCTGCTCCGCCGGGCCTCGCACTGGGTCCTCGCGCCGGAGACGGACTACGAGCAGAGAGGCCTGGTGCCCAGCGTTGTCTACACCTGTGGAGCGCTGGTGCGTGGGGATGAGGTGTGGGTCTACTATGGCGCGGCCGACACAGTCATTGGCCTAGCGGCAGCCAAGCTGGGGGACCTCCTGGCCTTCGTGAACGCCTACGACTACCTTCAGGACATCGAGACCGGCAAGGGCATGGCCCGCTGAGGCGGCAGGACGCTGGAGGGAATGGCCCAAACGTGCCACCCCCCCTCCCGGTAGAGCGTCGGCGGCTACCCAGAGCTGCTCGTAAGGAGGCTCCATCCGTAGGTACGGCGGCACCGACCTCCCCACCAGTAGCTGGGGCCACGCGTCTCGGCAGGGGGTCCGCGGACCCCCAACCTGCTCCCCGCCGAGCCCAGCGAACCCACACTACCCTCAGAAATCGCCTTCGCAGTAACCGTAGAGGTTGACTCCCCCGTCGTAGCCGATGGGGTCCTCGGTCAGCCGGCGTCCCTCCCAGGGATGGCGCACTAGCGCGCCCGTCTTGAGGTAGCGGAGAGGAAGCAAGAGGAGCCAGCCACCGCGCTTGCGGCGACAGCCCGCTCCGCCTATCACTTAGCCACCAGTCACTTACTTACGCTGCGGCTGACCACCTTGCCGGTCCGCCTCGATATCGTGAAGCCAAGCCCGCCCTTCGGAGCGCGTCCTGCCAGCACGTCGGGGGAAGCTTAGCTAACCACGTAGTCGTCGCCGGCTACCGTGACAGTTCGCCGGAGTTCGGTCAGGTCGATGCCGTCCCTCACGAGCTCCGGATCTAGCCGCTTCCGGATGGGTACCGGCAGCGCCGGAGGTGCGATTGGGATCAGGGGCCGCGGCTCAACCAGTGGGCCTGCCGGGGCGGCCAGATACCACCCGCAGCCTCCCAGCCCCACCAGAAGCCCAGCAGCAAAGGACGACCTGACTGCGAGACACGGGGTACGTGACGGGCCATCACCTAACAACCCCCTGACCTGGAACCACTGCGGTCCTTCGGGTCGGTACGGGCCCCAGGCCGAAGGGGTGCGTAGACGCCGCCAGATAGGAGGCACATGAGGATGGCGGTGGCTGAATACTTGACCGGGATCGCCATCACCATGCCTCCCATCACGCCGAGGTCCTGGCTGTAGGCCCCCGTGAACAGCTCGCCACCTATCCACGCCAACGCTCCCGGTACGGCGAGCCCCAGGGCGGCCGTCCGTCTTCCTATGATCAGCCCGATCATAGCACCGGCCACCACACCCAAGATAGCTTGAGAAAGCAGACTAGCCATCCCTGACACGAGCAGCGGCAACAGCAATAGGGTGGCCGCAGTTGCGGCCAGAACACCTCCGACAGCAGAGGGCACTAGCGCCAGTCCTCCTACGGCCGCCGCGCCCAGTGCCGGACAAAGAATGGGCCCTGGCAGCGACAGCAGCAACAGCAGATTGGCCCACGAAGGTACCAACGTCATCCGAGGCACTTGTCCCCAGACGAGCATAGGTCCGCCGAATACAAGGGCTCCCAGGCCGGCCCGGGTCATGCCTACCACTGCCTGGCTCACGCTTGGCGTGAGGCTACTCGACACCACCACTTCAATGTCTGGCACGCGGCCTTCGGTCCGCCACCGCCACCCGCAGGGACCGCAGACCCGCGGCGTGACCCACAGATCGTCTTCGTCTTGGTTCTGACGCAGCCACCAGGGGACCGACGCCACAAGCTCCAGGGGAACCGGGCCCCACTCAGCACGCCAGACCCTCTTCGGTCCAACCTCCGACGAAGTTGCTCCTCGCCATCCCAGCGTCACTTGGTTCATGCTCATCAACCTTCACGAGCCCCTATGTGATCGCCCAAAGGCAGCGGTTCGGAGCCGTAGCAGTGGCAGATTCTCAACCCTACACTTGCTCTCCGTGCCGCTGCCCCGGGAGGAGGGCGCGGCAGCGTCACAGGCGGGGCCTGTCAATAGCCGCCCCGATCTGTACCACCCAGAGTCGGGTGGATCTGTACCACTTGGGCTGGCGGAAGTCCTTGCCAGGCAGTGGGTTAGGACTCAGTCAGAGCTGAGGGAGAGCCTCCTTCCTGGGGGAGAGAGGAGCGC
>DASXUI010000244.1:0-3826 GCA_036504955.1 Armatimonadota bacterium | reverse complement strand
AAGCGCCTACCTCTAATGTAATAAAGCGTTAGGGCCCCCTGAGGCCAGCCGGCGGGCTACCCTGGGCCTGCGGTCCCTTGCTGTGGGGCCATCAGCGGCCGGGCTCGGAAGGCGCCTTCTCCAGAGAGGAAAGTAGGCTGGCGCCGGCGGAACGACCCTGACCTCGGTCATGGGGAACCGGAACCCGGCGGCCTCTGTGCCCGATAAGAGGTCTGCCTGGTGAGCAGACACACCATTGGACCCTGGTGGCATCTCAGGCTATGACAACAGGGTGAGGCCTGCTAGTTGCGGGAGGTCACTGGGTGGCGTACAACGGCAAGCCAAGGCAAGACGCGCGGCTTGGCCCAGTGATCGAGCCACCCAAGGTCCGGTCCGACCGGCGCCGCCTACCGTCCTGCCCACCACCATCTCTGTCCTCCTAGAGGATACAGTCCAGGGGGACGCAGCACAACCAGGCCCGGACTGCTGGAGAGGCGCCCCCGCACGCGGTTGAGGGCACCGAACCCAGCGGGCTCGTCGTGAGCGATGTGAACCGGATGCCGGGGGCATGCCGCGACAGATCGCCTGTTTGGAGCCCCGACCCACCGGGAGGCTGTTTGGGATTGTGCAGGAACGGGGAACTATACCCTGAGTCGCCGTAGCGTGTGCTCTGTTGGCGGCAAGGCGCTTGGTTGGCCCCCTGTTTGGGCCCCAACTACCCCTGGGTCGGATCGGCACCGGCCATGGCGGCTTCCAGCCGCTGGGCATTCCACGAACCACTGAGCGGCGAGGGCCCCCGGGTTCATCAGTACGCCGCGCCCAGCACTTGGTATTGAGGAGGGCAGATCCATGCCAGAGAACCAGCCAGAGATGACCGTACGCCAGGCGGGACGCAAAGGGGGCGAATCGACCCGGCAGCGTCGTGGCCAGGAGTTCTATGAGCAGATTGGGAAACGCGGGGGCGAGACGACCCGCGAGCGGCACGGGCCCGAGTTCTTCCGAGGCATTGGGGAGAAGGGCGGCCAGGCACGGCGCAGCCAGCTCGGATCCGGCGGATACGCGGAGCTCGGCAAGAAGGGCGGCGAGGCCCGCAAGGAGCAGCTCGGCCCTGAGGGTTACACTGCCCTCGGTAAGATTGGCGGCGAGGCCCGTAAGGAACAGCTCGGCCAGGAAGGCTATAAGACGCTCGGCAAGAAGGGCGGCCAGAGGGTTCGCGAGCTGATCGCCCGCGCTCGCTCTATGTAGCTAGCCAGTACACTAAGCACTCCTGGGAGCGGGAACTCCAGGGACCGATCGCGGTTGGTTCCTGGGGTTCTCGTTCCTCTGGTTTTGCCCCCCCGTCAACAGTTCCGCTGACTCGTTGACACCTTTCCCCTCCCGATCTCCTGAGTGCGGCCGCCTGGTACTCCTCGCGTGGCCCTGCTCGCCCACCTATCCTCCCACAGCGCGAAGCACACACAGGTGCCGCACTTAGCAGCAGGGGTACTCCCCTACTGCCGACCTCGGGGACTCGCCCTGTCTCGGAAAGGAATTCCATGTAAGCAGAGCCCTTGACCCTCGCCGGACCGGTGACTAGACTAGACCATAGTTCTATGTAGCCAGATCAGGAGAGCTTCGATGGCAGACTGGACGAGCGGCCGCGTAGGGGTGTATGAAGCCAAGACCCAGCTATCTAGGATCCTAGAGTACGTGAAACAGGGGGCGGAAGTTACGATCACCCAACGCGGAAGGGCTGTGGCCCGTATTGTGGCAGTCACTGACCCTGAGGAGAGCATCGTGGAGCGTATGATTGCTCGTCGGAAGGCGCTGGGGGCAACTCTGGACAGGCCCCTAAGGGAGTATATTGAGGAAGGGCGGCTCTAGTGGTCGTCGATGCCTCCGTCGCGCTTGCTTGGGCTTTCGATGGGGAAGCGAGCGACTATTCCGACGCGGTCCTGAGCGCCGTAGGGGCCGAGGGGATGCGAGTCCCGATCCTGTTTCACCTGGAGATTGGCAACGCACTAAGCATCGCGTTGGCCCGTGGAAGGATCACTGACGCAGGGGCCTCGGCCTTCACGGGAGATCTGGGGAGACTCAGGATTCAGGTTGATCCTCTGACGGCCGAGATGGCGCTTGGGGCTACGCTGCACTACGCCCGCAGGTACCGGCTCAGCGTGTATGACGCCGCTTACCTGGAGCTCGCCTTGCGCGAGGGGCTTCCCCTGGCCACCCAGGACGCCGCTCTCGTGACGGTGGCCAAGACACTCGGGATGTTCTACCAGCCGTAGTCCTCGGCAGCTACTACAGGCTTTTTGGCGCCAGCGGGTACTCAGAACCCGGCCATTCGCAACCGCCAGGCCTGGCCCAGTCGGCCTCGCCTGGGCGCTTCGCGGCTGGCTCCGCGGCCAAACACCCCTCCGCTTGTCCTCACGCTTCCAAACCGCTGGCTGCTAAGTCTCTGCGTGTAGCCTTCTCGACCAGGCCGAAGTGGCCAACTGCCAGGAACCACCGGCACGCCAAAGAATGGTACATCGGCGTGGTGGCTTTGCCGCGCAGCCCGGTTGAGGAGGAGCAATATGCAGGAGTTCACGGTAGGACTCATCGGCTGCGGCCACATGGCCCAGCATCTGGTGGCCCAGGCAGCAAATCTGGACGGCGTGACCATCGCGGCCACATGTGACGTGATCCCCGAGCGAGCGGAGCAGACGGCAGCCAAGTTCGGGGCCAGGCCCTACACTGACTATGCTGATCTGCTGAAGCATCCAGCCCTCAACGCCGTGATCGTGGCGACTCCCAACTCGGTACACTGCCCGCCGGTGGTTGCCGCGGCCCAGGCCGGGATGCAGATCTACTGCGAAAAGCCCATGGCGCCCACCCTGGAGGAGTGCGACCGGATGATGGCCGCCGCCGATGCCGCCGGCGTAAAGCTGATGATCGGCCAGGTCCTGCGCTACTTCCCCGTCTTCCATCGCTCCCACGAGATCATCGCCTCGGGCATGCTTGGCGACCCCCGCGTTGTGCTCATCCAGCGCACCGGCAACGTGGATGACCCCTTCGGCGTGGGCTGGCGGGCTCACTTCTCCGAGTGCGGCGGCGTGCTGATGGAGGTGAACGCCCACGAGCTGGACTTCCTGTGCCACGTCTGTGGGCCCGCCAAGTCTGTCTTCGCGAAGGGCCTGCGGCTAGTGAACGGCGGCTACGACTACGACGACGCGCTCCTCGTCCAGGTCGAGTTCCAAAGCGGTACGCTTGCCTGCTTGCACGCCTCAATCAGCGCCTCCATGACCGAGTACCACATGACCTTCCAGTGCGCCGAGGGCACCCTCATCAACGGAGGCTTCGGCGGCCCTATTCGGTACGCCCGCTTCAGCGAGCAGCCCAAGGTGGTCGAGGCAGGCGACATCGAGATGGAAGACCCCTACCGTCACGAACTGCGCCTCTTCTTCGAGGCCGTGCGCAAGGGCGAGGAGCCGCCGGTGACCGGCCCGCAGGCCCGCCAGGCCGTGGAGCTCGCCCTGGCCGCCTATGAGTCGGCCAGGACCGGCGTCCCCGTGGATCTCCCCCTCTAGGTCCGAGCGTCCGCGACTGAGGCTCGGGGCGCACCACTCTACCAGCGTGACTACAAGGAGGTCGTTAGTTGCAGCAGTTCAGGGTTGGACTCATCGGCTGTGGGCACATGGCCCAGCATCTGGCTCAACAGGCGGCGAGCCTGGACGCGGTCACCATCGCTGCGGTCTGCGATCCCGTTGCCGAGAGGGCGAAGGAGGCCGCGGGCCTGTATGGCGCCCAGTCCTTCGCGGACTATGAGGAGATGCTGAAGCTCGACGGCCTCAACGCGGTGATGGTGGTGACGCCACACGCCTGGCAC
>DASXUI010000243.1:0-15222 GCA_036504955.1 Armatimonadota bacterium | reverse complement strand
CGGACCTGTCGGACGGCAAAGGCCCTGGCCGCAGCACCACGCATGACAGACCGGGCAAGGCCCTCATCGTCGGACAGGTCCGACTCGTCCGACCAGTCCCCACCCTCTGAGGCCCCTCCCTACGACCCTACGACCCGCCGTCCAGCGCTACTTCTCGTCCGTGGACTTTACGAAGTCTATCAGGGCGTCCACGGTGGTGAAGCAGAGGCCGGTGACCGTGTCGGCGCAGCCGTAGTAGAGGGTGGTACGGCCGGAGGGGGCGTCCACCAGGGCGGCGCAGGGGAAGGCGACGTTCGGGACGTCCCCCACGCACTCGTAGAGGGTCTGGGGCGAGAGGAGGTAGGGCCCGCCGCGGTAGAGCACCTTCCAGGGCTCGTCCAGGTCCAGCAGCGCGGCGCCGAAGCTGTAGACGTAGCCGTTGCAGGAGGTCAGTACGCCGTGGTAGATCAGCAGCCACCCCTCGCTGGTCTCGATGGGGATAGGGCCGGCGCCGATCTTGGTGCTCTGCCAGCCGCCCCGGGTGCCCATCACGTGCCGGTGTCGGCCCCAGAAGCACATGTCCGGGCTCTCGCTGTAGAAGATGTCGCCGAAGGGGGTGTGGCCGTTGTCGCTCGGGCGGCTGAGCATGGCGTAGCGCCCGTTGATCTTCCGGGGGAACAGGACGCCGTTCCGGTTGAAGGGCAGGTAGGCGTTCTCCAACTGGTGGAAGGTCTCGAAATCGTGCGTGTAGGCGACGCCGATGGTGGGTCCGTGGTAGCCGTTGCACCAGGTGACGTAGTAGCGGTCCTCGATCCGGCAGACGCGGGGGTCGTAGCCGTAGTCGAAGCGGCCTAGCTCTGGGTCACCACAGGTGAACTCAATGGGGTCGTTGTTCAGCGTCCAGTTGATGCCGTCCTTGCTTCGCCCGGCGTGGAGCTGCATGTGCCGGCGCCGGTCGTCACAGCGGAACACTCCGGCGTACTCGCCCTTGTAGGGCACCGCGGCGCTGTTGAAGATGCTGTTCGAGGAGGGGATCAGGTTGCGCGGGATGATGGGGTTCCTGCTGTAGCGCCATACGACGTCCCAGCAGCCCTCGGGCTTGTCCTCCCAGGGGATGTTGGGCAGGGCCTCGCCCACAACCTTCGTCTTACTCTGCAGTGATGCCATGTGAGGTTAACCCTTTCCGCCGTGGCAGGGCGGCCGGAGGGGCCGCGCCAGCAGGAGAGGCCTGGTGCCGCGAATCCGCGGGTCGCCGGTCCCACCTGAGTGTTTGCCTAGGATTGCCAATGGGGCTCGTCTGGACGGGGCCCTCCCTCCCAACCCTTCGAGGAGGCTCAGGCCCGCCGATTTGTTCTCCCCGCGCCGCCACCGGACCTCCGAAGGGAGATAGTGCCCCATCAGCGGAGAAGCGGCGCGGAGGCGCGAAGAGAGGACCAAGATGCTCCGGCGGCGGCAGGCGGCGGGCGGCGCGGCCTGCCGTCTCGCTGCCGTCAACGGCTCCCGGCACCCCAGACAGCGCGTTCCCTATACCAACTGGCGCCTTCGAGGCGGCGCGGGTTCGTTCACGAGGACAAGGAGATAGCATGAGACGCATTCGGCTCGGCATCATCGGCGTGGGCCAGATCGGCAAGATGCATCTGCAGGAGTACGCCAAGATCCCCGACGCGGAGATCGTGGCGGCCTGCGACATCGACGAACCCGAGCTGAAGCGGGTCGCCGAGATGCACCAGATCCCCAACACCTACCACAACTTCCGGGATCTGTTGGCTCGAGACGACCTCGATGCCGTGGACGTGTGCCTCCACAACAACCTCCACGCCCCCGCGACCATCGCTACGCTTCGCAGCGGCAAGAACGTCTACTGCGAAAAACCCATGGCAGGGTCCTACGTGGACGCGAAGAGCATGCTGGACACGGCCCGCGAGTGCGGAAAGATGCTTCACATCCAGCTCTTCACGCTCTACACCAAGGAAACGAAGATAGCCAAGGAGCTGATCGACGGCGGCCAGCTTGGCAAGGTGTACCACGCGCGATCCACGGGCTACCGGCGCAAGGGGCGGCCCTTCGTGGATGGGTACGGCACGGCCTTCTTCGTCCAGAAGCAGGTCGCCGCGGGCGGGGCGCTCTTCGACATGGGGGTGTACCACATCTCCCAACTCCTCTACTTGCTGGGCCTGCCCAAGGTGGAGCGCATCTCCGGGAAGGTGTACCAGGAGATGGAGATGGACGTGCGGAGGCGCGAGAGCAGCGGCTTCAGCGTGGAGGAGCTGGGGACAGGTTACGTGAAGTTCGCGGGCGGCGCGACGCTGGACATTCTGGAGTCCTGGTCGATCCACCTCAACGCCTTCGAGGGGAGCTCCATCGTCGGCTCGCGGGGCGGTCTGCGGCTGGAGCCCTTCAGCTTCCACCGCGACCTGGGGGACATGGAGACGAACACCACCTTCGAGCTGGACTCCATCGACTGGCGGCGGCACCAACTCCGCCCGGACCAGGATGCCTATGACTCCTCGCAGCGCCACTGGGTCGCGGCGCTTCAGGGCCGAGTCTCCCTACTCCCCAGCGCCGAGGTGGCCCTGCAGACGATGCTCGTCAGCGAAGGCATCTACCTCTCAGACCGCCTGGGCCGGGAGGTCAGCGCCGAGGAGGTGCTGGACATGTCCGCGTCCTCAGCCGTAGTCCTCTAGCCCCTCGGGGCCCCGGGCCGCTCACCCTCGGGGCCCCGAACCCGCGTTTTTGCGGCGGCCACGGTCGCCCCTTGCCGGTTCGGCTTGGCGCGCGTCGAAGGGCTAGTCACCGTGGGAGCAGCGGTGGATCGGTCTAGCGCCTAGCAGGGGAACGTACCGCTGGCCAAGACCTTGTAGGCGCGTGAGTCGTGCCGAGGAGCGTGCCTGGAAGCCTGGAACGGTCTTGGGTAGCGCCCCCGAGCGTGCTCGGATGCTGCACGATCTGGGGCCGGTGTGTACCTAGCGCATAGGTGAGATCATGGCGCCGCGGGTCGCGCGCCTCGGGGCAGACCAATCGTCCGGACAGGGCGCCCGGGGGCGGGCAGACAACCGAGAGTACGGCCGTCTGATAGTATTAGGCCAACCAGCCGTGCCGCCAGGCCCTTGAGCTAGCCCACCAGCGGCTGGCTCGCGGTACCACCCCTAGCCGGCACCCACGGGAGACTGGAGGCGGCCCGTATGGGGCGCGGCAAGCAAGCGCCCCGTGCACTAGGCGGGCTTCGGCACAGACGCAGCCCTCCCATACCTGATGGGTGCTGAGCCTCGGGGACCCAACCTCCCCATCCCCCTCCGCGGGGTGGCTCGTCCCCCCTGCTGGCTGGCGGCGAACCTCCGGCCCTTCGCCGACAGCCTGGACATGAGCCGCGCTATGTCTGGATCGCTGAGGGGAGTGATAGAGATAGAGGCGCTGAAGCACTCGGAGGAGATCTACAGAGCGCGGCTGGCGAACGAGCCGGGGGACACGACAGCCCGCATGAAGCTCGCCTGGTGCCTCTTCATGCAGGCGCTCTACAGAGCAGGGCAGGAGAGCGTTCTCATGGCCTTAGTGGCCGCCAGCGGAGCCAGGGAGGACTCTCCGGAGGGGGCCCTGCTGAAGGCGCTGCAATCCGAGGAGTCCAGCGCACTCTTCGGGGAGTGCCTAAAACAGACGAACACTGTGCTGCAGCTCAGCCCCAGCGACGGCGACAGGCGTGACATGGAGCGCCTGCAGTACCTGGCGCGGCTCTCCGGGGCGGGGCAAGCCGTTGTAGAGGCGGAGGAAGCCGCGGCCAGAATCCTCGGTGAACTGCTCCGCGAGCTTCAGTAGAATGCCCCGCTCCCCCGTCAGCCCGCGGTGATCTTCCCCAGTGCCACCTGCCGTCGCAGGTTATTAAGCCCGTGTCGCATCAAGGAACGCACCGTGGCCTGGCAGATGCCCAGGATCTCGGCGATCTCCTCGTAAGAGCGGGACTCGTAGAAGCGCCAGATGACGACCTGACGCTGGCGATGCGGAAGCCGCTCGATAGCAGAGGGCAGTGCCTTCAGCAGCTCCTGCTTCACCAGACCATCATCCCACTCGGCGGTTGGGTCGACTCCGCTCGATAGGGGCCCCTGGTCCCCATCGCCCTCCAGGCTGACCTCGTGTCGCTGTCGGCGCCACTGGCTGCGGGCGTAGGTGTAGACGGAGGAGATCAGCTTGCGAACGATGTAGGCGCGTAGGGGGACGCCGCGCGAGGGGTCGTAGACCCGCAGCAGCTCGCAAAAGCGGCAGTAGATCTCCCCCTCCAAGTCCTGACGGATCTCATAGCTGTCGCCGTACTGACGGGTGAGGCGACGCACGAGCGGCCGGAAGTCCTGGTAGAGAGTGTCGCGTTCCTCATCGGAGAAGACGGGAGGATTGAGAAGGGCCTGGTCCTCGCGGAGGGTGGAGGAGTGGCCAGTCACGGGTGGAGGAGCCAACTCCCCCGCGACAGGCTCGAAACTGGCCTTGGGAGGCATCTCCAACCTCGGTGTCGAGGTGGTATCTGAGCCCGCTACTGGCAGACGAAGAAGTGTCATAGGTACTGGCGCCCTCCAGGCGATGGTGCCCGAGGCCCTCCCCTGCGAGGAAATGCTCCGGCGAAAGGGTGGGGTGTCGGGACTGTTCCAAGCAACGTCCAACTTGTTAGGTACCGCCTAGGAGACGGGCTGAAACGGTGATTTGCTCCCAGCCGCCGCCCCTCAGATCTGACCCTCATACAGAGGGTGGGACCTACCTTCCAGCAGGCACTACAGTCGCCGTACGCTGATTCCCACAGAGCACACGAGGTTCGGCTACAGGTATCCCGGCGACTGCGAGGCCAGCAATCCGCCGGAGGCAGCCAGCGCGCACAGCTCGCCTCGCCGCTCGATGCTTGTCCTCTGCTGAAGGGCCGCCAGGTGGTTCCTGACCGTGGCTTCCGAGATGCCCAGCTTACGACCAATCTCCTGGTCAGTCATGCCCCGTCCCAGCAGCTCCAGCACCTGTACCTGCCTCTGAGTGAGGGCTCCCACGGTCCGGCGGTGACCGCCACCCGGCTGGTAGACTGAACCACCCGCCAGCACGGCCCGGACTGCCTCCCCCAACTGCACCGGGTTGGAGTCCGGCCCCAGGTAGCCGCGGATGCCGGCGCCCTGGACCGCGTCTCGGGCCTCCAACCAACCGGTTGAGACCATCACCACCGGACGGCCTGTCTGGGAGCAGTGGCACGACCTCTCAGATGCCAGGCAGTACGTAGAAGGTGCCAAGGCGACCACCACATCCGCCGGGACATGTCGGCCCCCCTCCGGTTTCGGGCAGCACCGCCTCACTTCACAGGCCTCGCGCAGATAGCCCCCGAGCAGAGCCACCACACCATCAGCCAGCAGTGGCAGCGGATAGGCGCACACCACAACGCAAGGCATCACCCGCTGGTCGCTCACCCCGGTCCCTCCCATGCCTGAACCGCACTTTGCCCCTCACAGGTTCCAAGCCCGTTGACAGTTCGTTAGCGCTGGGCCTTCTTTGCCACTTGCTGACGCGACCTTACTGTAATGTAGTCTGGGCCCAACTGCTATACGCCTGCGGCCATGGCGGCACTGGGGCGTCAGCCGGGTCTTGGTCGGCGCGGCGGTTTGGGCCCGGGCGGAGCACGACCGCATCGGGGGACTGTCCGGGATCCCTGCCGCCGCTTGCTCAGGCAAGCAGCAACCGACCCCCCGCCCTGCACAGGCCCCCTCGTGACGGTATCTGTCAGAACGTAGGGCGCTGGGTAGTCGCGCCCCAGCCTCGCTGACTCAGCGCGGTGTCCGGAGGGGCCCCACGGGCGGCCGAGTAGGGGCGATGGTCCCAACCGAAGCGCTCCGATGGGAGTACCGAGGGGGCTCGCCGCCCGCACCGTGGAGCCACCAGGCGGCGAGGTGGCAGTATCCTGCACTTTGCACAACAGGCGTGTGGAAACCCGCGCCCTGCACGAGGCGCACAAGCCTGGTGCGTTCCGCGGGCTAGGAGCAAGCAATGCACTTTTGGCGGGCAGTGGAGATCCTGGACAAGCGGAAGTGGCTGATCCTACTGAGCATGGTTGTGGCCGCAGCCCTAACCTTCGGGGCCACACGGCTAATCGGATCGAAGTGGGTCGCCACGGTGAGGCTCGTCTCCGAGCCCACGGCGGCCGCCAATGAGGTGGACGCGCAGCGTGGATCCCCGGACATCCCCGACCCAGAGGGCCGAGGAGCCAAGGCTCAGGCCGTGGTCTACGCCACCATGGTCAAGAGCCGGCAGATCCTTCGACCCGCTCTGGAACTGCTGGGTGAGACTGACCTTCAGCAGGACTTCCTCCAGAACCTGAACCAGAACATCACGCTAGACGCCACCGGCACCCGCACCTTCGAGCTTGCCGTCTACGACAACAGCCCGATGCGCGCCATGCGGCTCGCCAACGGCCTGGCGGACGGCCTCGTGTCCAAGAACCGGGACGACTACAAGCGCCAGGCTCAGGAGGTGGTGGACATGCTGACCGCCAACCTCCGGGAGGCCGAGTCGCGGCTGGGCGCCACGCGCAAGCGGTACGAGTACTACCGCACGAAGATGCACGTGCTTAGCAGCCAGAACGATGACCTTGGGCTGGCACTGGGCAGGCTTCAGGCCACTCGCCAGAAGCGTGACGAGGCGACGGAGAAGCTGGCCGAGGCTCAGGCGCGGCTGACCGAGACGGAACGCGAGATGGCGATGACGCCTGTAACCATCGAGGCGCGCCGGGCCATCACGCCCTCTCCACTGGTCCAGGAACTGGAGAAGGAGCTGGCCACCAAGGAGCGCGACCTGATCACGCTCCGCGCCCGCTACACAGACGACAAGATTGAGGTGAAGCAGGCCATCGCCGCCGTGAACGCGCTGGACAACCGGCTGAAGGCCGAGATCGCGCGGCAGCCCTCCGCCATCGCGCAAGTCGCGAACCCGGCCCGCGAGCCCCTCCGCCAGACGGTCGCGCAACTCCGCACGGAGGTCAGCGGCTACCAGGCTCAGCTTGCCGCCCTGGGCTCCTCGGCCAGCGACGCCGAGTCGGAGATCCGCAGCTCCCGAGACACGGAGGGCCCGCTCGGCGTCCTCAGCAGGCAGCTCGCCCAGGAGACGGAGACGCGCGCCAACCTGGCGGCCCGGCTTCAGAACGCCCACATGGCGCTGGACGGAGTGAAGGGCCACAGCCCCATCATGGTCCTGGACCGGGTGAGCGAGTTCAACCCGCCCATCAACACCAAGCCTGGCCGCACCATGAAGCTGCTGACGCTGGCCGTGCTCTGCGCGCTGCTGGCGACCTCCGGCCTGGTGATCGCCCTCGAGAGCGTGGACCGGAGGGTCAAGACCGTCCATGACGCGGAGCTTCGGCTGCCGGCGCCCGTGTGCGCCGCCATCCCGGCACCGCAGGGTTCCGTCACCTCCGCCATGCTGCCTCGGGTGACGGAGTTGCAGCCCCTCTCCCTGAACTCCGAGGCCTACCGGTTCCTGGGACTGCACCTTCTCACGGACCGTTCGCGCCCGGTGCACTCCGTGATGGTGCTCTCCTCCAAGGCTGAGCAGGGCAGCACCAACACCGTCACCAACCTGGGCATCACGCTGGCGCAGGCGGGCTACCGGGTAGTGGTGGTGGACGCCAACGTGCGCACGCCTCAGGTACATAGCATCTTCGGCCTCCCGAACGACCGGGGGCTGACCACCTTGCTGCAGGACCCTGCCGAGGGCAGCCTCGAGGACACGCTGCGGACGACCTCCGTGGAGGGGCTGAGGGTGATCACCGCCGGTCCCGCCCCAAAGAACCCGTGGCAGCTCTTCCGCTCCAGCAGCCTGATGCGGCTCTCTCGCGGACTGCAGGAGGTGGCCGACTACGTGCTCTACGACACGCCGTCAGCTCTGGCCTTCACCGATGCCCTGAACCTGACGCCCGTCGTTGACGGGGCTATCCTGTGCGTCCGCGCTCTGGAGCAACCTAGCGGAACGGAGCAGCGGCTACTGGACTTCCTCCGGAACGCCAAGGTGGAGATCCTCGGAGTCGTGCTGAACGACGTGCCGGCGTCCCTGTTGGAGAGCTACCAGAACTACCAGCGCTACTACCAGCCGAAGCCGCGACCGGTGCCCGCCCTCACTCGGGGGGAGCAGCCTTCGGGTCCTGGAGCCTCTGGAGGGGACCCGCTGCTCGACCTCCCCAGCGGGAACGGCCATGCCACCAGCCTGCAGGCCGCCTTCATCGCCAACGGCAACGACGTCTCCTAGCGCACACTGCCCTGCGGGCTGGCAGATGATCCGCACCCCACGCCCTAATGCAGGCTGGGATCGAGGGGTGCGGGACCAGCCCATACCGTTTGTGTTGAGCTTGTGGACCCCCGTGGAGCTCAAGGCGCGCAAACGCCTTGAGCTCTGGGCGGGCTGGTCCGCTGAACTGAAAGCCGCGCGACCACGGCCGTTGATACTTCTGTATCCGCCCGAATCGTGTCCCTACCGCGGATTGCCGCTCGTTGCGGAGGCATGGCATGATACCCTTCACCGTGTTCTCGATGATCTCGCTCTCGCGAGACCGAGACGCCGCGCTGGACCGGCCCACCCTCAATGCCGGTCCGGAGGTCAGGAACGGCAAGGGCCGGCTCCGCGCGCTGATCGTGGGCGCCGGCGCCGTAGGCCGGTCCTTGGCGCACAGCCTTGAGGCAGACGGTCGCTACGAGGTTGTGGGGTATGCCGACGATGAGCCCGGGATCCTGGAACAGACCCGGGGCAGCCTTCTGGGGAACCGAGACAGCGTGCCGGAGCTGGTTCGGCGCTACCGCATCGATGAGGTGTTCGTAGCCTACGCGCCTACCTGGCAACAGCGCCTGGTGGACATGCTCTCCTCCGACCACCCCTCGGTAAGCGTGCAGGTGGTGCCCTCGGCCTACGAGTCCTCCATGTGCCTGGGCCGCGTCCAGAGCCGGGATGACATCGCCCTGGTGCAGCTCACCAACGCCGCGCGGCCCAGGGGCGAGAGCCTGAGCCGATGCTTCGACGTAGTGGCCGCCGCATCGGCGCTGCTCCTGCTGTCTCCCGCGCTCCTGGTGGTCGCCCTTCTCACCAAGCTGCTGTCGCCAGGACCGGTGATCTTCGCGCAGGAACGCGTGGGGCGCTTCGGGCAACCCTTCAAGGTGCTGAAGTTCCGCACCATGGTCCACAACGCCGAGGCGGCGACGGGGCCAGTGTTGTCATCTGGCAGCGTGGACCCGCGACTGACGGCCGTCGGCCGTTGGCTTCGCCTGTTCAGAATCGACGAGATCCCTCAGCTCTGGAACGTGCTCAGAGGCGAGATGAGCCTGGTCGGTCCCCGGCCGGAGCGCCCACACTTCGTTCGGAAGTACGAGCAGATGATCCCGGCGTACCACAAGCGGCACCAGATCCGCCCCGGAATCACCGGGCTGGCGCAGATATGCGCCGGCTACCACACCGACGCCAGGGATAAGCTGCGGTTCGACCTGATCTACGCCTCACACAAGTCCCTCCTGCTGGACCTCTCGATCCTGGCCCGAACGGTGCGTGTGGTGCTGAAGCCGCGTGCCCGGGAGACGACTGAGGGCCGCCAATGACGGCCCCCTCCACAAGCCCGCTGGACACCGCCGAGTTCGTCTATCCGCGCGCCGAGGCACCACAGCCACAAACCACGTCCCTGCTGCTGATACTGGTCTGCGCGCTGCTGATTCCGGGCCTCCTCGCCTACAACCTGGTCACCAACCGCGAGGCCCAGGTGGTGGCGGAGGTCCTGGCAGTGCTGGGCGTCGCCGCGATCTTCGCCTGGCCCTTCGTCGGCGTGGTGCTCCTGATTGGGCTGGTGTACGTGCGGCCGGAGGAGAGCATTGTCGCCCTCCAGGGCATGCGGCTCACGCTCATGGTCTCGCTGGTGACGCTGCTCGCGCTGTGGGTTCACGCCTTTGTGGACCGTAAGCCGATGACCAAGAGCCCGGTCAACCCGCTCATCCTGGGCTTCGGCGCCATCGCCATCTTCACGACCTTCGGGCGCGGGACCACCTCGCTGTTGGCTCCCGACATGACGAAGCTGGTGGTCTTGGTGTTCCTGGTCCTGAACCTTGTGCGGACCCGGCAGCGGTACCAGGCCTATGTGACCTCGCTGGTGCTCTTCACCTCCTACCTCGGGGCGTACTCGACGTACCTCTACTACACCGGTCGGGCCATGAAGTACACGGGCGTGCTGGATCGGTCCATCGCCACGGGCATCTTCGAGGACCCCAACGGCTTGTCCGCGGCTTTGGTGTGCGGGCTTGCGCTGGCGCTGGGTCGAGTGAGGTGGAACCGGCGGGCGTCCTCGGTGATGTACCTGGCGCTCTCCGCCCTGCTGACCTGGTCCATCTTGCTCACCAACTCCCGAGGCGGGCTGTTAGCGCTGATGGTCGTGGTGGGTGGCTACTTCCTGATGGCCTTCCGGCGGAAGACCGTGGCGGTGGCAGTGGCGGTGGTGATGCTGGGTGGGCTCCTCGCCTTTGCGCCCAGCCGCATGCGGGAGTTCGACAGCAACGAGGAGTCCGCGAACAGCCGCTTCTGGTTCTGGGACAACGCGCTGCAGCAACTGGCCTCGCACCCTCTGCTCGGCGTGGGCTACGGGGAATTCCCGGACGTGAACGACGGGATGACAGCGCACAACTCCTTTGTGCTCTGCTTCGCCGAGCTCGGCCTGGTGGGCTACTTCTGCTGGATGGGGTGCCTCTACTTCTGCTTCAGGAAGGCCCCGCGCGAGGAGGGCGCGCCCACGGAAGACGAGGACGACCGGCGTGACCTCTACAGCGCGCGCCTGGCCCTGGCAGCCTACCTGATGGCCTGCTTCTGGATCTCCCGCACGTACAATCCCATCCTCTATCTGATGATGAGCCTGCCCATCGCCCAACAAGTTTCGTCGTCGGGGGGCACCGTCCACTTCCCGATGGACAGCACCGCGCGCTTCCGGCACCTGAGCAACGTGCTCATGCTGTCCCTGGGGTCGATCGCGTTCGTCTGGGTGCTAGTGCAGCGATTCAAGTGAGCGTCGAGGAAGTATCGCAGGAACCTGAGGTGGGTTGCCCCGGCGTTGTCGAGGGGGGCCCGGCGCGACTAGGCCACGGCCACGAGCGCAGCTCCATCGGCGCACTGCTGCTGATGGCCCAGCCCCTGGTGCTCAACATCGTCAGCATCCCGGCCACGGCCTACATCGTGCGAACGCTGGGGCCGGGCGGATACGGGGAGTGGGCCATCGGCGCTTCGCTGGTGGCGGTTACGGCGGTGATGGCGAACCTGGGTCTCCGCACCCTGTTCATCCGCTCCATCGCGCAGAACCCCCAACAGGCCCCCGCCGCGCTGGCTGAGCAGTTGGGGCTTCGAGCCCTACTGGGCGCGGGGGCGGGCCTGGCGGCGCTAGCGATCTGCTGGGCCCTGCGCTATCCCCCCTTGGTCCTCGCCTGCACCGCGATCCAGAGCCTGGGGCTGGTCTTCACCTCGGTAACCGGTGCCGCGGGCGACCTGCTGCAGGCCTTCCAGCGCTTCCGGGCTTACGCCGCCGCCAGCCTGGTCTCCGGGTTTGTTCTGACGGCGGCATCGGTCCTGGCAATGTGGCTGAACACGGGCCCGGTGGGACTCGCGGTCTCCTACCTCAGCGGTTCACTGGTCAGCGCGCTGCTCCTGTTGCTCTACATCCGGCGGTCGCTCTTCCGGCCCTACGTGCGCTGGGACGTCGCTCGTTTCGTCCACCTGCTGAGGGAGACTCGAATCCTGGCGGCCCAGCAGCTCCTGGTGGCAGTCCAGAGCCGCGCGGAGCAGATGCTGGTGCCGAAGCTGCTGGGCATAGAGGCCTTCGGCTACTTCAGCGCTGGGTCCATGCCCGCCAACCGGCTGGACATGGTGCCCGATGGTATGGTGTGCGCCTTCTACCCTGCCATCTCCCGGACCTCTAGCGAGGACCACGAGAAGGCTGCCGATCAGGTCACGCGCCTCATGGTGATGTCCCTCACGCTGACGCTTCCCATAGCGATCCTGGTTACCTTCCTGGCCCCGTCCATCTCGCGAATCCTCTTCCCCCGAAACGCGCAGGTGTGTGAGCAGGTGCTGGTGATCACCATCTGGAGCCTCCCACTCCTGGGAATCAGCTATCCACTGGCCTGCGCGCTGCAAGCCACGGGGCGCTACGTTGCCGTGGCCCGGCTGGCGATGTGGGCGACGGCCCTCAGCGCCCTGCTCACCGTGACCCTGGTACTGACTCAGGGGCTGCTGGGCGCCTCCCTGGCCGCACTGATCCGGCCGGCGATGCTGGTGCTGTTCCTCTCGCCGCTCTTCGTGCGAAGCTTCCCGTCGGTGCCGCGAAGGGTGCCGCTGGGCAGAATCGGGCTGTGCGGCGCCGCGATGGCCGGCCTCCTCTGGATGTCGAGTGGTTTGGAGGCTACCACCTTGGTGAAGGTACTCCTTGGGTCTGTTCTGGGCTGCATCGGCTACGGCCTGGCCTTACTGGCTACAGGCGTCGTGAGCACCGGGGACATCAGCTCGGCCCTGCGTTTGCGCGTTGTGGCGCCCAGCCCCCACTACTCCCCGGACGCTGGTGAGCTGTGAGTGTCGCGAGCGTCGACGGGCTGACGGCGCGGGGGGCGGACCAGGCGAAGACAGGAGCGGTTCGGATGGCTTGTGAACCCTCGGTGAGCGTTGTTATACCCGCCTACAACTCGGCGGGCTTCCTTCGGTGCGCCCTAGACAGCGCCTTGGCCCAGACCCATCCTCCACTGGAGGTCCTGGTGGTTGACGATGGGTCCCTAGACACCACCGGCCAGGTGGTGAACAGCTACGGCCCCCCGGTTCGGCTTCTATCGCAAACGAACGCTGGCCCCGCGGCCGCTCGCAACCTGGGTGCCGCTGAGGCAAGGGGTGAGTGGCTTGCGTTTCTGGACGCCGATGATAGCTGGCTACCCCAGAAGTTGGAGCGCCAGTTGGCCCTAGCCAAGGACCCAAACGTGGGCCTGATTCACTGCCGCCATGCGCAGGACGGTGCCGAGGACTCACGGCCGGCGGCCGTCACCTTTGAAGCGCTCTGGCACCGCAACCGAATCATCACCTCCACGGTGCTGGTTCGGCGGGAGGCCTTCGAAGAGATCGGTGGGTTCGACCCGGACTTCCGGCTCTCCGAGGACTACAACCTGTGGCTGCGAATCGCCGCGTCGCGATGGCGGATCGCCACCCTGGAGGAACAGCTCTGCCGGTACACTCCCGCCAAGGGGCACCTCTCCCAGCAGCTCACACGCTTCGCTGACGCGGAGCTTCGCAACGTGACCAAGGTAGCGGCGCTGCTGGGCCTGAGCGAGGAGATGCTGAGGGAGCGCGAGTTCGCGGTCTTCGAGGAGTACAGCCGCCACCTCTTCTACGAGCGGCACCTTCGAGACGCCCGGAGGCTGGCGGCGCGGACGCTCCGGCGCAAGCCCTCCGCGCGTCGGCTGGGCCTGTGGCTCGCCACCTTCGTGCCTGTGCCCCTGCTGGACTGGCGGCGACGGCATAGGTGGACTGGGCCCGAGGAGGAGGCGCCGCGCGCGAGACCTGGGAGCGAGGCGAGGCAACGATGAGGGAGGCACCCATGGCTAGGGTCGGCATCGTACAGCGCACCGCTAGCAGGGCACTGCTGGGCTACCTGAGGCGCAGGCCCACCGCCCGCGGTTCCTGGCGTGCCCTGACCCTGGCCAAGCCCTTCCTGGTCGCGGAGCTGGAGCCGGGCGTCTATATCCGCCCCTACAGCCTGAGTCCGATCGAGCTGGGCATCCTCCGGAAGGGCGTCCTGGAGCCGGAGACGGTGGACGTCTTCCGTGGCCTGCTCCGCCCCGGCCTCACGGTGATAGACCTGGGCGCCAACATCGGGCAGTATACCCTCCTGGCGGCTCACCATGTCGGGCCTCACGGCCAGGTGCACGCCTTCGAGCCGACCCCTGAAGTAGCTGACAGCCTGCAGGCCAACGTGACCCTCAACGGCTTCGGCAACGTGACCATCTGCAGGGCAGCCGTGAGCGATGCACCGGGCATCGTCCATCTTCACCCCGATCCGGAGGCTCCGGACATCAACAGCATCCTGCCGGTGCGTGGCCAGAACAGGGGCGCCACCGTGGAGGTGCCGGCTCTGCGGCTGGACGACTACATCGCGCAGCGCGGCCTGGGCCCCGTTGACATGGTCAAGATGGACATCGAGGGCGCCGAGATGATGGCTCTAGCCGGAGCGCCCAAGCTTCTCTCCGGCGAGACAGCCCCCATTCTTATCCTGGAGCTGAACCCGGAGGCCTTGGACAGGGCCGGCAGCAGCCCCGCTGAGTTGCTGCGGCTACTGGAACGCCACGGCTATGCCTACCACGGCATCGCGTCCTATGGCGGGGATACCTACGCCAACGGCATCGCCACCAAGCCCGGCCACTGGCGCCGCTTCCCCGGTCTCCACGAGTGGGACCTCCGCCCTGTAACCGAGGGAGTGAGGTGAATGAGGGGGGTGAGAGGCGAGGGGGTGAGAAGAACCTCAGAAGGCGGCCCGCGGGTGCCCGCCCCGCATGGAGTGCGGCGGCTCCGGCGCCGCCATGGTTCACGCAGCGGTTGCAGGTCTGAGCGGGCGGGGTACCCATTAGGAGCCCGAGGGTTCGGGTCTTCCGCCATGGCCCCAACCAGCATAGGGTGAACCTTGCTTGAGGCAGAGCGGCGTCGGAGCCGCCGCACTCCATAGGGGGTGGAGCGCACAGGCCAGGTGCTGAGGCCTTTTCCCCCCCTCACCCTCTCACCTCCCCACGCCCTCCTTCACCTCACCGCGCGGTGGCGTAGCCCCTGAGGCCGGTGGACTGGGGTGCGACGGCGGCGGGGGCGCGGCGGGCGGTCCTGCTGGTGGTTGCGGCGGAGCGGTTTCGGAGGCCTTGGAGGATGAACCCACGGGTGAGGAGCATCTCGCGGGGGTACTGAGATAGCCTGCGCTCCAGCTCGGGCGTGAGGTAGCTCTCCGCTTCAGGCTCGAAGCTGGGATCACGGCCGGCGATTCGGTAGCGTCGGTCATGTCCCAGCACCTGAAGGCCATCGAACCACGGGGAGAAGGCATGGATCATCTCCTCCGGAGTGACACGATTAAGCGGCTCCCAGTAGCAGCCGCCCAACAGGTGGCCCCAGGGGTTCTGGTGTTCCTCGTGAGTGAGGCCGCCGGACCAGGAGTAGAAGTTGTGCCACTCCAGGTCGACGGCGCCTCCCGGAGACAGCACGCGCGCCATCTCA
>DASXUI010000242.1:0-8882 GCA_036504955.1 Armatimonadota bacterium | reverse complement strand
TCTCTTGGGTCCCTTTGGTCCCTTACGTCCCTCTGTTGAAGGGACCCAAGGTGAACTCTCTGAGGCCCCTCCCCCACGACCCAACGACCCAACGACCTAACGACCCACCAAGAGCCATCAACATGGAGACACCTGTGAGTGAGCTTACATCGGCCGTGGTACTGCCTCCGCTCCCGGAGGATGGTGCCGTACGCCAGATTGAAGGTCACTACCACATACTCACCATCGCGGATAGCCCGCACACCTTCCTGGAGCATCTGCTGACGCTGCTGAGCAACCGTGCGTCACTTGCGGCGGAGCGTGCCCCGGAGCTGTTGGAGCTCTGCAGGGACAGCGTACTCTTCGAGGATTCGCTCCGCGCCCTGCGCTCCGGTGTCGGGAGGGTGGAGGGCTCCGCGAAGGGCGTCCACAACGGACTCCGCCGGTGGCTGTTCGACGGAAGCCGCGAGCTGCACGTGCATCAGCGGGACCTGGCTGTCATCTCCTCCAACGCCTGCCGGCGCCTCCACCTTCAGACGCAGCAAGCCCGCCGCCAGGCGGAGCACCTCCTCGCCTCCGGTATGAGGGCTGGGGTCCGGGAGCGGAAGCTCTACTTCGAGAACTCGGTCGACAGCCTGCGGGCCGTGGTCAGCAGTCCCACCGGCAAGCACGACTCGGTCGCCTGGTTCCAGATGGGATGGCTTCTCTGGAAGCTTGGGTTGCCCGTCCAGGAGGCGGAGCTAGCCTTCAACCAGTCCGCGACCCTTGGCGCGGGCGACCACGATCTCTACTTCGTCGAAGGCCTCCGACACCTGGCCTACATGCGCTACCTCCGCGGTGACCTCGAGGGCGCCGGTCAGGCGATCGCGAACGCCCTGCGCCACAGCGCGGACCACGACACCAGCTTCGATGCCGCCCGATACGCGGCCCTCAGCGGCAGAGGGTCGGACGCGGCCAGCCTGCTGAAGCGCTGCATCGACGAGCGCCCCACCACCATCCTCACGACCCTCGCCGAACGCGACTTCGACTGCGTGGCCGACCTGAGGGACCAGCTCATCAGGCGCCTCGTGGACGAGGCCCGAGAGCAGGCGAGGTCAAGGTGGCGGGAGTGGTCGGGCACGCTGGAGGCAATCCAGAGCGCCGCGCAGGAGGCGAAGTGCGACCTCTCCATTCCCTCTCGGCTCCGGGAGGATAATCAGGGACCCCACGAGCCTGGGGCGGAGATGGACTACTTCAGCGCGCTCTGCGTCTCGGAGCAGGTGGAGTCCTCCGAGGGCGAAGTGGTGAAGTACGCCCGAAGCTCCCTCGCCCGCGCCCTCGACTCCCAGGTCCGGGAGGTGCTGAACGCCCGCATCGAGGCCGAGGACGTGCGCAGACAGGCGGCTAAGCTGATGGCCGACGCACGGGAGCGGCAGCGCGAGGAGATGGAGGCCCTGGTACTGGCCCGAGGCCAGAACTGGTTCTTCGAGAGCTTGGGGGTCGGCTTTATGATCTGCCTCCTAGTGGCCTTCGCCGGATCCATGGTCCTGATTGGCCTCAGCTCCTCTAACCCTAGCTTGAAGTCTCTGACGAAGGACTCCTCCGTTCAGGTCACATTCGGCTACTGCATCGCCGCCTTCATGCTCCTGGGCCCGCTCGGCTGGGTGGGCGCGAAGCACCGACTGCGCGAGGGCAGCTTCAAGCGACGCCAGCGGATGGTGGAGTTCGCGGCGGCGCGCGCCTCGGAACAGGCGGGCACCCTCCTCCGGGAGAAGGTCCCCCGAATCGAGAAGCGCCTGAGAAACGCGGACGCCCAGCGCCGCAAAACCGAGCAGGCGCTGAAGCAGCTTCGCGGCATCAGCCTGGAGTAGCCCCGGCATGGATGTGGCTAGCAACTAGTGTCCGAGCCTGGCTGAGAGGGCGTGAGTCGCTGCCGCCGATGCTCTCTGACGGGGGATAAGGAAGCGGCGATGTCGGCGTCGCCCGTCCGCGCTGGAGGTTGGCGTTGGCCTACCGCTGGCTGGGCGCAGGGGCTCTTTCCGCCGGGCGCTGACCTTACCGGTCGTGCCACTCATCCTCAAGGATCCCCATCACGCAGGAGCTCCAGTAGCGGCCCTCGACGATGCGGGTGTCCCTCAGCAGTCCCTCGCGCCGGAACCCGCAGCGCTCGTAGCAGCGGATGGCCGGCTCGTTGAAACTGAAGACGCGCAGCTCCACGCGATGCAGGCCCATCTCGCCGAAGGCGACCCTCAGGACCGCGCGCACCATCTCGGTGCCGATGCCTCCCCCACGACACCCCGGGCGCACCAGAACGCGCGACAGAGTGCAGGTGCGGTTGGCGCGATCGATGGCGCCAAGCTCGATATGGCCCACCACCTCGCCCTTGTCGGCATCCATCACGCGGAACATGCGCAGAACGGGGGCCTTCCCCTGGGTCAGAGCGAAATGCCGCGAGAGCTGCTCCTCGTCCACGGGGTAGGCGAAGGTGCCTGCCGCCCACTGGACCATCGCCGGCACCGAGTCAATCCAGCTTGCCAGCCGGGGTATGTCCTCGGCGGCGAAAGGCTGCAGAGTGATCACCATGACCTCCCTCGCGCTCACCCGACAGCCAGTCCGTCGGGGCCTCAAGGACTCCTTGGCTCGGGAGGGCGGGGATCCTTCGGGGCCTGACAGGTTCCGGCGGTACGCGAGGGGTCGAACCTTTGGGGGCGGTGCTGAAGCATCGGTAGCCCGCTGAATGGACCGGAGACGCCGCGAGGGGGTCGGGGAAGGCGCCAGCCCTCAGGAACTCTGAGGACTGGCGCCGGCTACGTCTTTGCAGGTGCACGACTGATCTGTGCGGTCGTCTACGCGCTCTACGGCTTCAGCAGCGACCTCGGGGGTCTGCTCCGCCTCATCCCAGAAGCGCAGGAGCCGCTCCTCGATCTGGCGCATCAGCGCGGCGTAGTGGAAGGTGGAGGGTGCTTCCGTCATGACTGCCTCTCTTTTCGCGATACCACAAGCGTGGGGTACCGTGAACTCCGCCGGAAGCTGTCGGCTGCTGCTTCCGGCGCTCCACTTCGTTTGTATCCGCCGCGTGTTAAGGGAGCGTTTCGTACCGGTTAAGGCTAGCGCACGGCTCCTGCCGACCTCGGAGGTGGGTGACCCGCGGAGGGCCCCAGGGAGCTCGCGCAAGGCCCGATGTGCGTTAGCCCGCGCTGTTCACGAGAGCGTGGGGAAGCCCGCGCCGTTCCCGACGCGCAAGTGCCTCGTGCGCAACAAGAATCAGGGGCGCCGCCGGGAAGCCCGGGGAGTCAGGAGCGCGTTGTTGGTTCGGGTGCCTCGGGGTCGAGGGCTCTACGGAGTTGGGAGAGGGATGAGGAGATCAGCAGTCGCGCCTGCGCGTAGGTGACGCCCAGGGTCTCGGCCGCCTCCGCGCAGGACTGCTGCTCGAAGTAGACGAGACGCAGGACCCGCGCCCGGCGTTCGTCCAGGTTTTCCAGGGCCTGCCGCAGCGCGATCTCCTCCTCGAGATGGAGGCATCCGCTCGGGCGCTCATCGGCCAGGGGATCCCAGGCCGGCTCCTCAGGGTCATCTCCCTCGCGCAGCTCCTCCAGGGACTGAACCTGGCATAGATCCGAGAAGGACTGAAGCTCGGCCACCTGGTCTTCCGATACTTCCATGGAGGAAGCAATCTCCAGGGCGGTCGGCTCGCGGTTCAGGAGGTGCCTCAGGCGGGCGCTCTCCCGTGCCATTCGATAGCGGAGCTCCTGCTTGCCTGCCGGTTGTCGGATCAGGCCGTGGCGGTCACGCAGGTAATGGCGAATCGAGCTGAGAATCTTAGTGGCGGCGTAGCTGGAGAAGCGAGCCCCATGTTGAGGCTCGTAGTGATCGATCGCTCGTAGAAGACCCAGGAAGCCCTCCTGTACCAGGTCCTCCAGGGGCTCGCCGTATTTGCGGAATCGATGAGCCAGGCTGTAGACGAGCCGCTGATGGCGCATCGCTAGCCGAGTTCTGGAGGCCTCATCGCCCCCCCTTCGGTAGCGGGAGACGAGTTGCTCATCGGTGTCGCGGGGCGCGCCCTGCGAGCCTGAAACCATGCTCTATCCTTCTCGGGGTCTGACTCGGCGTCGTGCCTGTTATGCAGCACTTTGCGTGCCAGCTAGCCCACGGTGGCCCGCTCAGGCGGCGGGCCTATTGGGCCTTGTGACGTCTCTGGGGCCCGAGGAACCCATATCGGTGGGCTACGGACCGCGGAACGGCCCCCAACGCTCGGAAGCGCGGCGGACGAGCAGGAGCTTTCCCCTTCCCCGCACATTGTCGGGTATAATAGCCACTAGGGTGTCTGGCCCTAACTCGTCCCAGATGCCAGGAGGAAACCATTACTAACATGCGCCGACTCAGACCAGCCGTGTTGATGCTCGCCGCGCTCGCCCTTGTGGGCCGTGCCGCCCAAGCTCAAGTCACTGACGGCAAGAACTTCCAGATCCCGCTGGAGGTGACACACTCCTCCCCATCGGTGGCGGGTGAGACCACCTCGGGCACCCCTCCGGTTCCTGTCAACGCGATCGGGACCTCCGAGACCGCCTCGGACTTCAAGGGGCTTGAGGACAAGATCAACCTCCCAACCCCGCCCAGCGGCTTCGTGGATCTCTACATCATCCATCCACTCTCGGAGCCCGGCAACACCGCCACGCAGTGGAGACGCGACATCCGCGCCCCCATCGCCGCCGGCCAGACCAAGACGTGGAACCTGGGGATCAACACCGATACCGCAGGCACCGTTACCCTCACCTGGGGGAGCCTGAGCGCTATTCCGTCTTACCTCCAGATCACTCTGTTGGACCCAAGGGACGCGAATGGCGACCAGGTTACCTCCTATGACATGAGGGGGCAGACGGCCTTTAGCTACACCACTTCCCCAGCCACTCAGCTCCTCAGTATCCGGATCACCAACACCACCCCTCCGCCACCCCTGCTGCTGACTGACCTCAAGATCAGTGATGCCACGGACACGGGGTTCACTGTCTCCTGGACTACCGACACCCCCAGCTCCTCCGTGGTGGAGTACGGAAAGACCGCCGACCTCGGACAGACGGCCTCGACCCCCGGCGATCCCGTGACCAGCCATGTGGTGCATGTGACCGGCCTTACCCCCAACACCACCTACTCCCTGCGCGCGAGGTCGTCGGCGCTCGGCTTCACGGACGCGGTGAGTTCCATCGAGACCCAGGCCACCCTGGACGCCCTGGCCTTTGTGACTCCACCCATCACCCTGGGCGTGACCAGTACTCAGGCCTTCGTCCACGTCTCCACCAACATGGCTGCGGACGTGACCGTGGACTTCGGCACCGACCCGCAGAACCTTAACCTTCAGTCCAAGACCGACAAGCCGGGGACCGACGTGGACGTCCTGCTCACCGGCCTCGCTCCCACGGCCACCTACACGGCCCGCGTGACCGCCACGGCCCCCAACCGGGAGCCACGCGTCAGCACACTCTCCTTCACCACCAGTGCCCAGACGCAGTTCAGCCCCGCGCCGACTGTCACTGACATTGGGGCGGGAGCGGCGACGATCAGCTTTGGCACCGATACTCCGTCCACGGCCGTCGTCGACTACGGCACCTCCCAGACCTACAACCAGCAGAAGGCCGACAGCAATGTGGCAACCAGCCACCAGATCGTGCTGACGGACCTTTCGGCGGAGACCACCTACCACTTCAAGGTCACGGCGGACTCGCCAACCAACGGCATCGTCAGCACCCAGGACCTGACCTTCACCACCCTGGCGCTGATCCCGTTCAGTGACTTCAAGGTTGGCAGCATCACCAGGACCGACGCCGTGGTCACCATCAACACCGGTGTCCCCTCCACGGCGGTTGCCGAGTACGGCACCTCCGAGACGGACCTCAGCGGCCGAGTTCTGGGAACCACCGAGGGCACGTCCCACTCCCTCACCCTCGGCGGCCTTACCGCCAACACCGGTTACAAGGTGCGCGTCAGGCTTCAGGCCACGGGCAAGGGCGAGACCGTCACGGACCTGCTCACCTTCAAGACGGCGCCCAACCGCCGGCCCGGCGACATCGTCGGCACCGGCGGGAAGCCCACCATCGCCGACGTCCTGCTCTGCATCCGCTTCGCTCTCCATGCCCAGACCCCCACCAGTGACCAGGCGGGTGCGGCGGATATGAACGGCGACGGCCAGGTGAACATCTCCGACGTGCTGAAGCTCCTGCGCGTGGTCCTCGGTCTGGACCCGCAGCCGGCCTAGGCACGGAGGGGCCAAGCTAGACGCGTCCCCACCCTGGGCGGCGCCCAAGGTTGCGAGAGAGGGGGAGCCCAACAGTTGGGCTCCCCCTCTTTGGCGTGTACCTCCGGCCCGCCCCCCTATCAGGCTTGCCCCCGCCGCCAAGCACGGCTTCGGGCAAGCGGCGCGGGACAGGACCTTACTCCTGCCACGGCCAAGAGGGGTGTGGCGCACCCGCGCCCGCCCCAACACGGGCCCAGCCCTCTTCGAACGCCCGCGCATGGGGGCGTCCGGAACCCCGTGTTCCTCGCGAGTCAGGAGCCAACGTGAAGCCTCATCTATTCAGAGCCTGTTTGGTCGCCCCACTGGGCCTTCTGCTGCTGTCGGCACTGTCCGTGGCAGCCGAGGCCAAGCCTTGGCAGAAGGACGATGCCTACACTGCCGCCCGCACGCGCTGGTGGCGCGACGCCAAGTACGGCATGTTCATCCACTGGGGCCTCTATGCCGTCCCCGCCGGTGAGTACAACGGCCGCAAGGTCGATGGCATCGGCGAGTGGATCATGAACAACGCCCGGATCCCAATCCCGGAGTACGAGAAGTTCGCGGCCCAGTTCAACCCCGTGAAGTTCGACGCCCGAGCCTGGGCCAGGGCCGCCAAGGCCGCCGGCATGAAGTACATGGTGATCACCTCCAAACACCATGACGGCTTCAGCATGTTTGACACCAAGCAGACGGACTACAGCATCGTCAAGGCCACCCCCTTCCACCGAGACCCCATGAAGGAGCTCGCACAGGCCTGCAAGGAAGAGGGCATCAAGTTCGGCTTCTACCACAGCATCATGGACTGGCACCATCCCCAGGCCAACAAGCAGGACGCCGCCGCCTACATCGAGCACATGAAGCGGCAGCTCAAGGAACTGGTAACCCAGTACGACCCGGCCATCCTGTGGTTCGACGGCGAGTGGGTGGACTGGTGGAACCAGGATCTGGGCCGAGACCTGGAGAGCTACCTTCACGGCCTGAAGCCAAGCCTGGTCATCAACAACCGCATCGGCAAGCGGAAGATGGACGACGGCGACTACGAGACGCCGGAGCAGGAGATTCCCAAGGACGCCCTGGGCCGCCGCCTGTGGGAAACCTGCATGACGCTCAATGACACTTGGGGCTTCAAGAAGGACGACCACAACTGGAAGTCCCCCAAGGACGTGGTTCACAAGCTCGCGGACATCGCCAGCAAAGGCGGCAACTTCCTGCTGAACGTGGGCCCCACCGCCGAGGGCGTGATCCCGCCGGAGTCCGTCAGCATTCTAGCGGAAGCCGGCAAGTGGCTGAAGACCAACGGCCAGGCCATCTATGGCTCCACCTACTCGGAGCTCCCACAGCCGGACTGGGGACGCATCACCCGTAAGGGCGACTCGCTCTACCTCATCGTCTTCAACTGGCCCACGGACGGTAAGCCTCTCAGCCTGCCCCTCACCACCGCCGTCCGCCGCGCCACGTTGCTCGGCTCGCGGGAGCAGGTCGCGGCCACCGCCGGCGCACAAGGCCTGAGCCTCCAACTCCCTGCCGGCAGCCCCAACGACCTAGCTGGCGTGATCCGGCTGGACCTGGCGGCGGGTGAGGCCAAGTGAAGGAGTCTGCTCGAGTCGGTGACGGCCGGACCCGCGCCCGAGCCGCGTAGGGCCGGAACCACCAACTTGGTGCTTTCTGTCTGCCTGCTGGGCCGGAGGCATCCGCCTTCCGGCCCGGCAGGCAGGTGTGCCAGGATTGGCCGTCTCAAGGGGGTCGAGGGGCCCGGACCGCGGGAGGTCACCATGGACCAGGAGGTCGTGAGGCAGTACGCCACTGATGAGCCGCTGCAGGTGCGGATCCGCACGCACGAGCTCTACTCTGAGCGGACGGTCGACCTGGACGCCGCGTGCCACCGGGCCCTTACCCTGGAAGGGCCGGAGAGCCTGGTGGACGTGGGGGCCGGCCCAGGAGCCTTCCTGCGCTACCTCAGGGGCCATGGGCACACCGGTCCGCTGCTGGCCGTCGACCAGTCCATGGGTATGGCCCGCAAGGCCGCGACCGAGATGGGGGCGCCGGCCTGGGCCGTGGTGGCGGACGCGGTGCGGTTGCCGCTCCGCGAGGAGTCCCTTGACCGGGCCTGCGCGCGGCACATGCTGTACCACGTCTCGGATGTGCCGGCCGCCGTGTCCGAGCTTCACCGTGTGCTGAAGCCGGGAGGGGTCCTGGTGGCGGCCACGAACTCCGCCGACACCACCCCGCTGATCCGGCACCTCACGCGAGCGCTGGTTGAGGCCTTCGGCGGCAAGGGCGCCGAGCCAACCTGCGCCGCCTTCTGCATCGAGAACGCCCAGCAGATACTGCGGGGCTCCTTCAGTGTGGTGGAGCCCCGAGTCTCCAAGAACGCCCTCGTCTTCACCACCCCTGAGCCAATCGTTGACTACGTCATGACCCTGGTCGGCTTCTATGGCCTGCCACAGGATGCGAAGGCCCTCGCCGACATGCGCGAGTGGCTGCTTGCCGAGGTCTCACGACGACTGCTACACCTTGGGGGAACGTGGAGAGACCCCAAGGCTGGGGGGCTCTTCCGGTGCGTGAAAGGATGAGGCCACCCCATGGCGGAGGAGACCAGACCCCAGAGCAGCGGCCAGCCTGACGGCAGCGCCCAGCCGGGCAGCAACGGCTCCGG
>DASXUI010000241.1:0-11169 GCA_036504955.1 Armatimonadota bacterium | reverse complement strand
CAGAGGACACAGAGCCCCACAGAGATTGGGGGAGCGTAGGTTCTCCTGGCGTATGGTGCGCAAGCGCACCACTATCGCGTGCTGGCACGCGACCCGTGGTGGTGAGGCAGTTTCTTACCGCCGGCTAAGCAGGGCGGCGCGTGAGAGAGAGGCTGTGCAACGGGCAGACTCCACCGGGAACCCCGCGGTTGGGCGCCATCCCCAGCCGCACCAAGAGGGGCAGGTGGGCTGCATCCGCCGTGGCGCCCTCGGTGAAGCCGCTTCGTCTTGCGATCCAAAGCGGACCAAGGAGAGCTTGGCGCCCGGGCGCGGGGAGTCCTGCCGGGTGGGAAGGGGCGCCGCGGGCCACCGGCGCAGGACCCCCTGCCGTACCCACGGAAGTCTCAAGCGAGGCGGCACCAGGCCGTCCCGTCTGTCTCGCTCGCCGCCCCACCAAGGAGACCCATGAAGCCTCTCGCTCTGCTGCTGTGCTCTCTGCTCCTCCTCCCGGTCGTCCCGCTTGTGGCACAGCCGCTGCCGCCGGCGCGCGAGAAGGTGATCCTGGACACGGACATCGGCGACGATATCGATGATGCCTACGCGCTGGCGATGCTCACGCGCCTGCCCAACGTGGAGCTGCTGGGCGTCACCACCACCTTCGGCAAGACGGCCGAGCGGGCCACTCTGGCCGCCAAGCTGCTCAAAGCGCTGGGCCTGCCGAGGGTGCCTGTGTGCGCCGGCCGCCAGGGCGAGGCCGGCGTAGGACGGCAGGCGGAGTGGGGCAGGGGCTTCGCCTCCAAGTCCCTGCGCCCCCAAACGGCGGTCGAGTTCCTGCGAGGCCAGATCGAGCGATACCCCGGGCAGATCACCCTCATCGGCATCGGCGCGCTGACCAACCTGGGCGACCTGGTGACCCAGCATCCCGAGCTGCGAAGCAAGATCAGGGGCATCGTCATCATGGGCGGCTCCGTCTACGTGGGCTACGGCGGCAAGCCAACTCCCGACGTGGAGTGGAACATCCGCTGCGACCCACCGGCCGCGAAGGCCGTCTTTACCTCCGGCGTGCCGCTGACGATGGCCGGCCTGGAAGTCACCGCCATGATGCAGTTGGAGGAGGAGAACCGGAAGCGCATCTACGCGCGCGGCACCCCCGACACCGATGCCCTGGCGGCGCTCACAGCCCTATGGGGCGGCGGCACGCCGACGCTCTTCGACGCCGTCGCAGCCGCTTACGCGGCGGGCTTTTCCTTCAGCGATTCGGAGAAGCGCCGGGTGGTGGTGGAGAACGATGGCCTGACCCGCATCGTGCCCGGAGAGCCGAACGTCACCGTCCTGGTGAAGCCCCGCAAGGAGGAGTTCCTGAGCTGGTTCACCGCCACCCTCGCCCAGAACGGCGCGAGGCGTTGAGCCGCTCCGCCCTCGCGGCGCATCGTTCGCGACCGGGAAGCTTCACCCTTCAGGCCGGCGGCGGAGCCTCGCCGGGGCCAGGGAGGACGGGGGCCGTGGGAGTGGTGTGCGCTAGTCTGGTCGCCAGGGCGGCACAGGTAACAACCGTTCTGGCAGCCCTGTGCGCGGTGGGAGGGCCCTCCATGGCCAAGGACGGAACGGTAAAGGCGGTCCTCAACGGCCTCAGCATCTCCGTAGACGCTCGGACCGGCGCCCTCCGCCGACTGGAGTACCCCGGCCCGGGACTGCTGTTGGACGCCGATGCGGGCGAGGCCGGACTGGTTGATCTGGCGTACCCCGTCGAAGGCTTCGAGCCGCTTCGGCTGGCAACGAGATACTCCGAGGAAGCCCGCGTCGAGACCAGTGCCGATCGCGTCACCATTCACCTCGACAAGCTGGGCCCTAGCCGCTCCGGCTTCCAGCTTCCGGGCGAGGTGTCGGCGGTCATCACCCTCCGGGCTCACCCGGATGGGCGGTCGGTGCTGCTCTCCTGCGAACTGGAGAACCACTCCAAACTGCCCGTTCGCCAGGTGATCTTCCCGGAGCTCAGAGGGCTCGTGCCGGTCGCCGGAGCGGATCACACAATACTCAAAACATGCGGCTTCGGCTCAGCGCCCTTCCGAGAGCTCGTGGTTCCCGAGGCAGACCAGTGGTACGCCCAGGACAGCTCCACTGTCTCCTACGACGCTGGCGGCATGCACAAGCCGATGTGGACGCGCTGGCTGGACCTGGGCGGGCTCAAGGGCGGATTCAGCCTCTTCCCCCTGCGCTGGGGGTGGGATCCGCAGGTCACCACCGTGGCGCAGCTTCGCCAGAGCACCCACCGGCTTCGGCTGTTGAGCGTCCATCCGGACGAGATCGCCCCTGGCGCGAGATGGTCCAGTGGCGATTGGCTGCTGACTCCCCATCGAAGCGGCTGGGCCAAGGGCATCGAGCCCTACCGGCAGTGGGTGAGTCAGCATCTGAAGCGGCGCTACCCCATGCCGCGCCACATCCGCGACGGGCTCGGTTTCCGAACCGTGTGGATGTGCCAGAACCAGCCGAAGGACCCCACCGACGTGGTGTGGCGCTTCCGGGACCTGCCTGAGGTAGCTCGGGAAGCGCGCGAGCACGGCCTGACGGAGGTCGTGACCTGGGCCTGGCAGCCTGCCTTCGATGCCTCGCTCCCAACTCCCTTCCCCCACCTGGGCGGCGAGGCTGAGCTGCAGGCCGCCGCCGAGGCCTGCCGCAAGCTGGGCGTGACCCTGACCCCTTTCATCAGCGTGCTTCAGGCCAACCCTCGCACGGCGGGGAGGTACGGACTGAAGGTGCCGGACAACAACGGCTGGACCTATCACACCGACATGATCCCGCGCTGGAATCCTCCCTACGCGACGGGCCTCTCCTGCGTCCAGGTGGGCCCCAGCAACCGGCAGTGGCAGGATGAGGTGGCGGAGGCTTGTAAGCGATGGGCTGATAAGGGCCTCCCGTCCCTGTCCTGGGATCAGTACTGGTCCCAGGACAGCAAGCAGGAGATGCAGGCGCTCACTCAGCGCATCCGCGACTATGCCCGGAAGCTCGACCCCGAGTCCAGCTTCAGCGGCGAGGAGCTGTGGAACGTCGAGGTTGATGCGGAGTGGCTGGACTACACCTGGAACTGGGGGGCCTACCGCGACTGCCAGGCCTTCATCAACGCCTTCCCGGCGCCGCGCCCCAACGTGAACATCAACCGCTCCGTCGCGGAGGCGCGCTACGCCTTCATGGACAGCCTGTTCCTCAACGTGTGGCCCTCCAAGCCGGATGGGATCAACGGCTCGGAACGGATCAGCCGCGTTCCAGCTCTGTCCGCGACGCTCAAGACGTGCGCTGGTCTCCGCAAGCGCTTCCTGCCTTACTTCACTGAGGGCACCCTCATCGGTGACTGCCTGCTGACGGAACCGTCCGCCGGGGTGCGCCTGTCCGCCTACCAGTTGCCGGACCGGGTACTCGCCATCGTGCTCAACCAGGGCCCCGACTCCGAGCTTCAGTTCAGCTACGACCTGAGTCCATGGCTGCCCAACCGAGGGCGGGTGACAGTGAAGCAGTATGGCGAGGACGGACGCCAAGTCGCCTCTCGGGTGATCGACTCAAAGGGAACGCTGAGCACAGGCCCCCTGAAGCCTCTGCAGATGACCGTGTTCGAGTTCAGCGGAGAGGGCTAGGGGAGCGGCCAGCGATAGAGCGCCGACCTTACCCGAAGGACCTGCAAGGATGACCTTTCGCTCTGCGACCTGCGCGCTTCTTCTGCTCTATCTCACCGGAGCCACCACTGCCATGGACTTGCACGTATCACCGAAGGGGCGGGATACCTGGTCGGGCCGCCGGGCAACGCCCAGGGCGGACGGCACCGACGGCCCGCTGGCGACGCTGGCCGCTGCTCGTGACGCCGCTCGTGCGCTGAGAAAGGGCGGGGCCGAGGGTCCCTTCCGTATCCTGGTACACGAGGGGCGCTACTTCCTGAGCTCCCCCCTGGAGCTGGGCCCGGAGGACTCCGGCCTCACGGTGGAGGCCGCCACAGGCAAGCGGCCCCTGCTGCTGGGCGGCCGGCGCGTGACCGGCTGGGTGCGGGATGGGGAGCGCTTCTGGAGCGCCCCTGTCTCCGGCACGGAGACCGGCGCCTGGGACTTCCGCCTGCTGCTGGTGAACGGCAAGCCCCGGCCCAGGGCCCGCCTCCCAGAGACGGGCACCTTCGAGCACCTTACCAACTTCGACGTGCCCTGGATGAGCACCACCGGCGGCGGGTGGAAGCGCACGCCTACCGAGGCGGAGCTCACCACGATGCGGTACAAGCCGGGGGACCTGGGTGCCTGGCTGGAGCCACGCAACGCCGAGATCACCGTGTACCACATGTGGGACGAGTCCGTGGTCGGCGTGAAGTCGCACGACCCGGCGACCCAGACGCTCGTCTTCAGCACGCCCGCCGGCCATCCACCCGGGGCCTTCGGCGTCCACAGGTACGTGGTCTGGAACGTGCGCGAGGGCCTGAAGGCGCCCGGCCAGTGGTACCTGGACCGCAAGGCGGGACGCGTGGTCTACTGGCCCCTGCCGGGCGAGTCCATGGGCAAGCTGGAGGTGCTGGCGCCCTCGCTGGAGTCCCTGATCACCCTGAAGGGCACGCAGTCGGCGCCGGTCCTCGGGCTCTCGATCCGGGGGCTGGAGCTCTCTCTCACCACCACCCCACTGAGGGCGGGCGGCTTCGGAGCGGGAGCCTTCGCGGGCGCGGTGGACCTGAAGGGCACCCGTGACTGCCGGCTTGAGGCCCTCAGCATCCACGGGGTCGCCGGCCAGGGCGTCGGCGCGGACGACTCTCAGGGGCTCAGGGTTGCTGGCTGCGAGCTGACGGAGACGGGGGCCTGCGGCATCCGCACCCATGCGGACGACTCCCTCTACGAGGACAACCACGTCCACCACGTCGGCTTCCTCTATCCCAGCGCCATCGCCCTCTGGGCGGGCGGCCGAAGGGCCGTGATCCGCCACAACGAGGTTCACGACACGCCCTACACCGCCATCTCCGGCGCGGATGACGGCAGCCTGGTGGAGGCGAACCTCGTGTATCGCGCCATGCAGGTGCTGCACGACGGCGGTGGGATCTACCTCGGCGGCGCCAAGAACGTGACCGTGCGGGGAAACGTCATCCGCGACATCGTGGATACCGGCGGCTACGGCGCCTCAGCCTACTACCTGGACGAGCAGGCTGACGACTACGTGGTGGAGGGCAACCTGTCCATTAACGTGGCGATGCCCTGCCACAACCACATGGCACACCGAAACGTGATCCGCAACAACGTCTTCGTGGTGAAGGGCGACGCCCGGATCGACTTCCCGCGCTGCGAGGGCTACCGGTTCCAGGGGAACGTGGTTTGCGCCACGGGCCGCATCCTCTTCCAGTCACCCGACAAGGGCCTGGCCGCGATGCCGAACAATGTGCTCTTCAGCCAGTCCGGCCGCGTGGAGATGCAGCTTCTTCAGGACTACTCCGGCCAGGAGCCGCGCCCCCTGCAGCCCCGGGAAGGTACCGTGCTGGCCGACCCCCTCTTCCGCGACCCCGCCAAAGGCGACTACGGCTTCGCCCCCAACTCCCCCGCCCTTACGCTGGGGATCCCCGAACTGCGGGTATCGGGTGCCGGTAGGCGCAAAAGCGGGTCGTAGGGTCGTGAGGTCGTAAGGTCGTAGGGGCAGGGCCTCAGCGGCCAGGACCGCGCCTGTCATGAGGCCCAGCGGCCCCATAGCAGCCAGGTGCCGCGCCGGTTCGTGCCGCACTGAAGGTCAGCGTTGGCGAACTCCAGACGGCCGGCGGAACCGGTCCGCGCCGCACTGAAGGTTAGCGTTGGCAATCCCCCCCCTACAGCAACACAACCGAGGCTTTGAGGTCTTGGTGGCGCGAACCGAATGCTCGCACTCGCCGCGGGCGCCTCGCCTGCGGCTCGGCCGCAGGCCGAGCAGGTCCTCAGCCCAGACTCGGCACCAGCCTACCCCCAGGCCTCCCAAGGGCGCCCACTGCAGTTGGGGCGCAGGCGTCTCGCCTGCGCGGCGTAGCGGGCACTGAGACCATCTGCCGGCCACCCAGACCAGACAAGGCCAGTGGGGGAGCCGCGGCGACGTAGCAAGTCCAGGGCCGCGCAGACGAGACGTCTGCGCCCCAACTGCCTTACCCGTGGGCCGGAGGCCAGGGGCGACCTGGCGGGAGGATGGGTCAGGGCCTGCTCAGTCCGGGGCCGAGTCGCGCGCGAGACGCCCGCCCTGAGGTGAACTCCTCGGGCTAGTATCGAGCCGACCCTCTCCGGGACGGCGCGGCCCCGGGTGTCGGGCGCGTCCCCTCACGGCGATCCACAGACGGCGGTACCGTCCCTCGACGGGACGGGGCGAATGTAGCCCGAGGAGTTCACTCCCGGGCGACAGGTCGCCTCGCGCCGAGTGCGAGCCCCCTGCTTGCGCCACCCCTGCCTGAGAGGGGTCGGCAGGGCAGCCGAAGCGCAACCCGGCAAATGGCCAACGCTAACCTTCAGTACGCCGCCGCAGGTACAACAAGCCCTCCTTCGAGGGCTGGGGTGGTGCACGTTGAGTGTTGGGCTCCGTCCCCCAAAGGGGCCGGGTCCACGACGGCGAGCCGGGCACCGACCTAGCCCACGAAGGTGGGCTTGCCTTCCCAGGAGCGGCGTACTTCAGTGCGGCGCGGACCCGCTCGGCCGACCGCCTGATGTCTTCCAACGCCAACCTTGAGTGCCCCGCCCCGGGGCGCCGCCGATCTCGCCATGCCCCACCACGGTGGGCCGCTTCGGCGGGGGCGACCTCTACATCCTCGGCGCCTCGATGGTCTGGCCCCCCTGCTGGTGGATGGCCTTGGTCACCTTGCCTGAGGGGTCCTTCACGAAGGTGATCTGGGCAACCACCTCCCGCCAGGCGAACTCCGTCTCGGACACGGGATGGATCTCCAGCTTGGGCTGCCCCGCGAGCTGGGCGAAGAGGTGGTCGCCCTCACGGGTGATGGTCATCACGCCGGGAGGTCCGTAGTTGTAGCGGCCCACGTAGGCGTCCAGCACCGCCGGGTCGATCTTGGCGTCCGGGAGCTCCTCCACACGCCGCGCCGTAAGCGTGTTGCCGCCCTGTCGCATGGAGATCTCCGTGGCCTTGCCCTTCGCGTCTCTCTTGAAGAGGATGTGCGCCTCCAGACCCCTCACCGCGAACTCCGTCTCCGACAGGGGTACCAGCTCGACGCGCGGCTGGCCGGGCAGCTCGCCGTACAGGTGGTTGCCTTCCTGGGTGACCGCACAGATCAGGCCATGCACCTCGTAGCGGCCGACGAGCCCGGCGTAGGTCTTGGGGTCGACCTGCTTGTTCGCGCTGACCGCCGTTCGGGGCGCCAGTCCCTTCCAGAGGCAGGCCTCCAGCATGCGGTTGGCGGTGTCGTCCGGAGAGAAGCCGGACGGGGCTGGCGCCGCGTTGGAGAGGACTACCACGGTGACCTTCGGCTCCGGCAGACGCGCGGCATAGGTCACGAAGCCGTTCAGGCCGCCCCCATGACCGATGACCTGCTTTCCCCGTAGCTTGCTCACCATCCATCCGAACCCGTAGCCGTTCTCCTCTGAGCCGGGGCTCTGTTTGGTGCTGACAGGAGTGAAGGCTGCCTTCAGACTCTCCTGACTCAGCACCTTACCCGCGAAGAGCGCCTCATTCCACTTGTAGAGGTCATCCACCGTGGAGTAGAGGGCGCCCGCGCCGCCGGCCCAGGACATATCCCAGTTCTGGGCCTTCTTCAGCGTGCCGCCCTCGTAGGCGTAGCCCGTCGCTTCGTGCGGCAGGATGGCGCTGTACGCATGGACGCCCGTATCCTTCATGCCGAGGGGCTGGAAAAACGTCGTCGTCAGGTACTCCCCGTAGGGCTTGCCCGAGACCTTCTCCACGATGCGGCCCAGCAGGAAGTAGCCGGAGTTGCTGTACGACCACCGCTCGCCCGGCCCGAAGTCGTAGGGGTCGTTGCGGAAGTACGCGATCACGTCGTCGGGCTCCACCGGCCCTCCCACCACCTTCATGAAGTCCGAGTGGCTGGTGAAGCTGTGGATGCCGGAGGTGTGGGTGAGGAGGTGCTGAAGGGTGACCTCGTCGCCGCGCGGCCAGTCCGGGAAGTACTTGGTCAGCTTGTCCGCGACGCTGAGCTTGCCCTCCTCCTGCAGCTTCAGGATGGCGGCGGCCGTGAACTGCTTGGTTATGGACCCGATGCGGAACTTGGTCTCCGGCGTCACCGGCACGCCAAGCTCCACGTTCGCGAGCCCGTAGCCCTTTCTAAGGAGCACCTTGCCGTCGCGAGCCAGCAGCACCGCCGCGCCGGAGGACTGGCCCTTGAACCGCGATCCGAGCAGCCCGTCAACAGAAGCCTCCAGGCCGGGTGGCTCCGCCTTCGTGTCGGCTCCCCTGTCCGCCAGCAGCTTGGCGAGATCCTCGTAGCCGGCCATCCGGGCGGCAAGGTAGGCGCTGACCCCGCCCTCGTCCTTGGAGTTGGGGTCCGCGCCACCGGTAAGAAGCTCGCCCACGGCGTCCGGATCCCCGCCTCTTACCGCCTCAAGCAGCCTATCGGAAGCACCCTTTGGGCCCAGGGCGCGGCAGATGAAGCCCCACCCACCGGTGACGTTCTGGACTTTGAGGACCAGGTGGTTGGTACCCTTCGCCAGTGTCACCGGTACCAGGTCGCTCTCCTGCGCCCAGCTCCGGGAGACCCAGTTCTCGTGTACCGGCTTACCGTTCAGCCAGACCTTCAGCGCGTCGTCACTGCCGATGGACAGAAGCACCCGCGTCTCCGCCGGCGCGTCGATGACCGCCGCCGCGTAGGCTGCGGCGTAGTCCTGAGCGCCCAGCGCCTCCGCCAGGTTGACCTCGTCGCTCTTCGACTGGAACGCCCTCCAGGTCCGCTCCTCACCCCCAACCTTCAGCCTACGGCCGGGGGCCGGCGCCAGGTCGGCCTCGCCTCCCGCGGAGCTGAGCAGGTCCGAGGTGAAGGCGCGCTTCTGGGCGTCGCTGTCCGGCGCCTCGGTGGCGCCCGGCTTCACGGAGAAGGGGCCCAGCAGCCACCAGGACCTCATCGGCGTATCGGGCGCCAGGCCGGGGTAGATGGGCCCCGGCTGTGGCGTCTCGGCCCCCAGCGCGGGGCCGGGCGCCCCCAGGGCCGCCAGCGTCACGGCTGCCACAAGCATACAAGCCAGAAGATGCATCACACCGGTCCCCCTTGGCGTCGACGAGGTCACGAGGCTAGTCGGTCAGTGAGCCGAACGGCGGACCTCCGTGGATTCGGGGCCTGCTCAGACCAGCCATGCGCTAGGGGAGTGTTCTACAAGGGGGCGGGCGTTCCTATCTCTTCGAGTCGCCACCCACGGGTCTTCCGCGCCGGAGGTGAGGTGCCCCGCCGAGGGGTCTGCCCGCGGCGATACCCCGGGCTGCTCCTCGGTGACCGGACCCTGCCTTAATCAGCGGCCAGAGACAGCTTAACAACCCAGACAGCAAGGCACCCAGGGCGCCTGGTCTAGGTTCTTCCCCGTGGGCTAACGTGCTCTCTGTATCACCGTGGCAGGGCTTTCCCTGCCCCTCCTGGTGTCCTGGTGGTGAAGCCGTCTCAGGCCACTGTCCGGTGTCATCCCACAGCATCTCAGTGGGGAGGACCGAGGGTATGCCGGGCCGGTGAACGACCCGGCACGAGGGCCCGCGGCCAAGCTGGGAGGGAGCCCGGGGAAGTCCCCCGCTCCTGAGTGGACCTCGGTTCTCTCCACCCTGTGGCAACTGGCTTGGCCGAAGGCCCCTGTGCCGGGTCGTTCATCGGGCCCGGCACACCCGCTCCTGAGTGGACCTCGGTCCTCTCCACCTTGTGGCAACTGGCTTGGCCGAAGGCCCCTGTGCCGGGTCGTTCACCGGCCCGGCACACCCTCGGTCCTCTCCACGGGGCCGCCGTGTTTCCGCACTAGGTGAGGCTTGAGAAGCAGGAAAGCCTCCCGCCTCCTGCCGCCCCTGCCGAGGTCCGCCCCCTGGGCCCCGGCAGCGCAGGTTGGCGAGGCGGCCGCGACGAAGGAGACAACATAGACAGCTCCATCCCTCGGGGATCGCCGGGGAGCCGGACGCGCTCCCGTCGGTCCTGACGTTCGCCCCCGCATCGGCCGATGGCGCGGCCCCTGGCAGAGGCCCCACACGCGGAGTGGCCCCTCTGCTCCTCTGCGGCAGTGGGGACCCATCCCATGCCGCACGGCCTTGGTTCCGCAGGAGGAGTGACCCGCATGACCCGTGACCAACTCTTCGCCACCCCTCGAGAGCGCGTGGATGATTTCAACTTTGGCCACGACACCGCCGCCGTCTTCGACGATATGCTGGGCCGGTCCGTGCCCTTCTACGACGAGATCCAACGCATGACCGCCGAGATAGCGGGCGAGTTCGCTCAGGAGGGCAGCAGCCTTTTTGACCTGGGCTGCTCCACCGGTACCACCCTCGCCCTGCTCGATCCGGTCTGTCCTCCCGACGTGAAGTTCGTGGGCGTGGACAACTCCGCGGATATGCTGGAGAAGGCGGACGAGAAGCTGAAGGCCTGCGGGCTCACCCGTCCCTACGAACTCCGACTCCAGGACCTCCAGGACGTGACGCTGGAGAACGCCTCCGTGGTGGTGATGACCCTCACCCTCCAGTTCCTGAGGCCGCTCCACCGGCAGCGCCTGATGGACGAGATCGCCCGCGCCACACGTCCGGGTGGCTGCTTCATCTTGGTAGAGAAGCTAGTTCTTCAGGACCCCTTGCTCAACCGCATGTACATCAAGCACTACTATGCCATGAAGCAGCGGCGGGGCTACTCCGACCTGGAGATCTCTCAGAAGCGGGAGGCGCTTGAGAACGTGCTGATCCCCTACCGCTTCGAGGAGAACCGCGCCATGGCGCTGGGCGCCGGCTTCACCGGCTTCGAGACCTTCTTCCGGTGGTATAACTTCTGCGGGATGGTGGCCGTTAAGTGAGTTCCTCGAGGGCAAATGGCACGCCACCACCCCGGTGGCTAGTTCGGTTAGGTGCGTTTTTCTTCAAGGTTCGAAACCAGCTCTTCACCCTATTGCTGCTGGTCATGGTGTTCGCCCTTCATCCCGTGCAGGCGGGGGGCACCGAGGCCTCGGACCGCCTGTGGAACCTGGTAGGCCTGTTGGTCGCGGCCGCCGGTGAGTCCCTGCGGGTTCTGGTCATCGGCACTCGGTACATCCGGCGCGGGGGCCT
>DASXUI010000240.1:0-2013 GCA_036504955.1 Armatimonadota bacterium | reverse complement strand
ATCTCGGTGATCTGGAGAAGGCGATAGTACGGTCGGTCCGCGCTCAGCTTCGACGGTCGCTCATGGCTCGGACCCACTACAGCCGGTCGCTGTTTGCTCCTTCTTGAGCTCAAACCTGCTTATGTTAACGCCTATGGGATGTCATCCACGGCTGACGTAGAGGCGCCCCTTCGGGGCTGAACCGGGCCGTGGATGGGCAACCCTGAGGTTACGCCGACTGCCTGAAGCCCCAAAGGGGCGCCTCTATGTCAGCCGAGGACGGCATCCGGGGCTGAGGCAGCGGATACACGTTCTATCGATCCAACCATCCAGCCATCGCCAGGGCCCAGTCAGCGCTCGATGCAGACCGTCGCCTTGCCGGCCTTCTTGGCCTCGTAGAGAGCCTGGTCCGCGCGGTCGATGAGGCTGTGGGGGGTGTCGCCCGCGCGGTAGAGGCTGATGCCAAGGCTCGCGCGCAGGTTCAGGCGCGTGCGCTCTCCGCGACGCTCGAAGAAGTAGACGGCGCCCTCCAGGGCGTTGAGCAGCGACCGTCCCTTGCGCTCCGCCTGCTTCCGGTCCAGCCCCGGAAGCACGAGCACGAACTCGTCGCCTCCGTAGCGGGCCAGGAAATCGTCCTTGCGAACGCCGTCGCGCAGAGTCTGCACGAGCGCCAGGATGGCGCGATCACCGATGGGGTGGCCGTACTCGTCGTTGATGGCCTTGAGGCCGTCCATATCGCACATCGCCAGGCAGAAGGGGCTGCGCTGGAAGCCGTTTCGTGAGATGAGGGAACGGAGGTGCATGTCCAGCGCGCGCCGGTTGTAGCAGCCCGTCACCGGATCCGTCTGCGCGGCGATCTCCGCCTCCACCAGCTTCAGCTCCAGCCGGTCCACCTTCTCCCTCAGGGTGCTGGAGTGGCTGTCGTCCTTGCGTTCCTTCTCCTTGACGGCGGTCTTGAGCTGGGACACGTTGGCCGTCAGGGCCTGGCGCATCTCTCGCAGGTCCTGAAGCTGCGCGATGCCCTCCATCTGGCCGAAGCGATCCATCAGACCCCGGTTGAAATCCTGGTTGTCGGTGGACATTGTCTCGACCGCCTCGGTGAGCAGGCCGATGAGCTTGCGGAACTCCTCGTCCCGATCATCGAGGTAACGCTTCTGGGTCACTAGGAAGGCTTCGCCCTGCTCCAGGATCCGCTCGCGGGTTTTGTCGACCGAGCTGCCCCGCAGGTCCGGTTCAAGGCCGGCCGCGTGACGCTCAAGGGACTTGCGGTAGTCGGCGGTCTTGAGCTCTTCGGCATCAAGGGCGAACTTCCCGAGGAGGTGGAGAAGGGCGAGGCAGGTCTTCCGGTGCGCCTCTGACCGCGAGAGCAACTCCTTCGGGTCTACTGGGGGCGTGTCTGAATCCACCTGAACGGGCTGCTTGCGAAGCTGAGGCGGAAGGAAGGCCATTGATACACCACTCCGTTAACGAGGGAAACAGGCCCTCTCCTACGGCACGAAGGCAAGGCGGGTGGACGCGGGATGCAGTCTGGGGCAGGGGGCGCCTCCGCGGCGGCTGTCCCGCGACGATGCGCGCTACAGCCTGCCTTGCCATGCCAGTCTGCAAGCGGCATGCCAGGGCGCTTTGGCGCGAACCAGTGTCTCGCCGACGGCCGCCGCCGCACGCTGCCGCGTTGACCCCACGGCGGAGGCATCGGTATAATCTCCTCGCAAGCATGCACCTTGCCCCACACCGAGAGAGCCCTCCGCGTTCCCCGGCGATCAGACCTCTGGAGGCCCTGGCTTGACCCCAAAGAACCCCTCTCCCGCGGACCCGCCGCGTCCCCTAGACCGCAAGATGGCCGAAGCCCTGGCGCGCGAGGCTGGGGCTCGAAAGATCAGCGTAGCGCGCCTTTCCATCCTCTCCAACAGCTTCCTCATCCTCCTCAAGGTCGTGGTCGGCTCCCTCTCGGGCTCCGTAAGCATAGTGGCCGATGCGCTGCACTCCGGCGCCGACCTCCTGGCGGCCCTCGTCGCCTTCTTTACGGTCCGCCAA